>NZ_JAAIFP010000012.1:0-163246 GCF_010747435.1 Paenibacillus sp. ALJ109b | reverse complement strand
CCTTATCCCTACCCTTATCCATATCCATACCCATACCCGCCCATCGTCCCGTTTCCTCTCCCGTTCCCGATTGGCGGACCTTGGTGGCATGGCGGATACCCGGGTGGCGGTTACCCGGGCGGACCACACGGCCCATTCCCTGGAGGTGCCTATCCTGGCGGTCCTCATGGTGGAGGACCTCATGGCGGAGGACCGGGGGGCCCTGGTGGACCTGGCGGAGGTTTCCACGGTCATCGTTTCTTCCACTGGTAAAAAGAACAAAGCAGGAGCTGCTGCCGGCAGCTCCTGTGCTTATTCAACCTTCTGTTAGGACAGCTAATGATACCCTTCTTTGTACAGCATTAGATCTGCTCAATACTCAATCTCATCCATGATCCTTAGATTCCGAGTAGACACTTCCAGTAATTCCGTAAATGTATCTGTCAAATAATAAACAAAATCCGGATCATGCACATACATAATAATCTGTCCGTAAGTCCCCTGCTCAGCCGGATCAAAATCAAGCATTAAATACAGGGAACCGCCCGCCATCGTTGCGAAAGGAATCCATGCTTTATGAAATAAATACGGCTTGATTTCCGGGTCCAGCTTACTAATCTCTTCCGCGGAATAGTGCTCATCCAATTTCTCATCTACTTCACAGAAGTATTGTTTGGTTTCCCGAATTTCCTGCAATGACATCAGATAAAACGGATTACATTCCTCTTTTTCCGCATCGCCTGGATACAAGACATGGAATGCATAACCACTTCCGTCCTTGCGCTGGTAAAAGGCACGAAAATCTTCCGGCAACTGCACATCGAACTGCTTCTCCAATGCGATCAGGGTTTCCTCGGACGCTCCTTTCCGCTGCTGGTACTCCTCATATAACTGCCAAATTTCTTCATCTTGGATTTTTTCGTTCAACAGCTCATTCAGCGCATCGAACAATTTATTCCATTTTGCATTAGCCTCAGGTGTCACGAAACTCCACCTCCTTCTACAGTCATCTCTGCCCGTCCCGCGCATATTCCTATAACCCATTAGTATAAATTCGACCTTCCATCCGTTGAACGTTACCAGCGTAAAGGTTCTTCTCCACGCCATAACACGTAGCGCTCAATTTCACGGAGGTTGCCTGTGCCTATGCCATACTCATCCATCAGATCAGAGTGTAGATCAAGAATATGCAGCATGCCCCCGAACGTACCCACTGCAAGCTTGGACTGGTCAGGAGAGCTCGCCAAGGAATAGATGGTGCTGCCTACAAAATGTCTCCACACTTCCTGCCCATCACCATTCACACAATATAAATATCCGTATGCGTCACCAAGCACCATACCTGCATCCAATTCTACTGCAGCATAAACACGGGCATTCTCATCCATTACAGGCCAATTTTCATTACTCTCATTACCATCGATCGTTTCCAGCTGAACTTGTATTGTAACACCGTTATAAAAGTGACAGGCATTAAACCATACCTCTAAGCTGTCTGCAGTGAATACCGCATAATGTGGATAGCTGGATGCAGGATAAAGCGAATATGTCTTATTCTGTTCGCGATCCAGAACCATATGGTTACTAACCTGGCTGCCGTAGGCAATCCAGCGACCGTCACGTGAGACTGCTGCATGACCCATATCAATCTGTGTATCTTCCAACTCATATTCTTCGATCTCTGCAGGATCCGGGTGCAGCAGGGATACCTGCTCTTGGTCTACCAGGTAGATTCCATAATTGGAGAAGATAAGAACGGATTTCCCATCATTAAATGGAATAAGTCCTTCAAGTGTGCGTTCCGGATGCTCACAGTCAGCAAGGGATTCAATGCGTGGCAAAGCCTTCTGAATACTGGATTGAATATCTTCCCAGCGATACACCGCAAGCTCTTTTCCTTCCAGTTGACGATCTGGTTGTCTGATGATGCGAATACCTTCCGATCCGGCCAGCGCATAGTCTACGCCGTCTGACGAACAACCTGCGAAGGTATACTGAGAGAATGGCAACCATCCATCTTGATCAGCCGTATATACACAGCCATTCTCCGTGAAAGTGCCGGTTGTGAATACTATTGTTTCTGTGTTCAGATAACCTACCACCCGAACGGCCTGCATGGAAGATTGAAAATTTTCGTTCATTGGCCATGTTGCAGCAGGCAGTTCAAGCCGAAGCCGTTCCAAATCCCCTTGAAGATTAGCTTGCTTCACCATCTCCCACACTTCAGTGCTGATTTGCGTTCTGGCATCCTCCGCAAGCTCCGATTCATCCAGTTGTTCTCCTGCCATGCCTCTGCGTACAAATGCATTGACATCTTTTGAGTATCGTTTGCCTTCATTACGCCATGTTTCCGCAATTTCTTCGTTTATCCAACTCAATGATTATTCCTCCACTCCGCCTATGTCCATAACTGTACAGTGATGTGCCAGCAAAAATTGATCCAGATCATGATCCGTTGCACCTTCCATCCCAGGCATTTCTTCATAGAAAAGCGCAATTTCCCTGCCGTTCGCATAATTAAAGCGTAAATAGCCACCCATGGAGACCATAAAAAGCTTACATGTGTACTCATTTTCCATCACTGCATCCCACTTGATTTTACTTTTACACAAATCGGCCAGTTCTTTCATGGAGCCTTCACGCTCAACGTTAACCAAGTGGTAGAACGTATGGTTTCGCAGCTCGTTCCACGGTTCAAAATACGCCGGGGTCAGCGTTTTATCCTGATGGTAATATTCGCAATAGATCTGGTCCAGTGTCTCTCCAAAGTCTGCTTCAGAGCATGTCCACAGAATAATATGCTCATCATGACGCGGGAGCCACAACAATCCCTTCACATCTGGATGAATCGCCAGGAAATCACCATCCACCGAACTGCCGATACTGATGCACTCCTGAAGCTGATCCTGAGTAACTGGTGTATCCTCCGTGTGCATCCAAAAATCATATTCAGCAAAAGGTTTCAATACCTCCTGATCCGGCCGCTGCACATTCATCCAGCCCGTATACGTGCCTTCCCCGTATTGTTCCAGCCATTTGCGATAAGAGGAAGGCAACGAGATGGAATGCTGTTCTTCAAAATGATCCAGTTCCTCAGCGGGTACGGGCTTAAGCGCACGAGTTACAATATACATTCACGACATCTCCCTACGATCGTTTCGTTCAATTCACGACAGTTCATTCAATCGATCAGCAATTCAACCAGGTTAAGGCTAAGCCAATTCTTCCTGCACAATTTCGGTTAGTACACCCTTGCGGTTTACAATGCTAATGGCAAATGCATCATAGCCGTCACGTTTCACCTGCTCAAAATCCATGCGCTCTCCCGTAATTAATTCGTAGGTTCCGTCTTCATCTACATCTTCCCCGAACTCATCATCCCACGGCACGTTGTAAAAGGCAGATAGCTGTACTTCAAATATGTCTTCCCCTTCGACGTCCAGGTAGGGCCGTAGCGGCCTGTTATTAAGGTCTTCCTCTGGATATGTCTCACACAACATGGCATCATAACCATGTTTGGCTGAATCGATGAGCAAGTAACGTTCCCCTGTTACGGTATGCTCTGCATATACAATGAGTGGTGTCGAATCATGCCAGGTTATCAGATCATCTTCGATTAAGTCACCATAATAAAAAATATGGAACTTGTCATGTCCATCGCTCGTTTGCAACTTGCCTTTCCATTCGACTTCATGAGTCTGAACATCCGAAATCTCCCGAACCAAACCTTCCAAATATGTAGGTCCTTTATGTACACCAAATAAATTCATGATCTCGCCTCCGCTTTATTCATTCGAATAGTTACGACTTTATGTTCTTCATCCACATCCAGCTTCACATCGATGTCTAACTTATCATGGAACAAAGCCGTAACGTTGATATAAGGATCACGAGCAGCTTCGCTGCCTCCATTGCTAGAACGACTCATCCCCTGATGAATGATGGATTGAACCAGCTGTCCATCCCCTTTTCCAGTATTTTGATAAGTATAAATCACTTCTTTGTCCTTATTATAAAAATTCAACACCGTTGTAAAATCTTTGGCATTGGTATATTGCTTTTCAGATTTTACATATTCATTTTCTGTGGATTGATAGCTCACTGTACCCGCCAGATAGGGATTATCTTCACTGGGTCGAACATCAAACTCCTGATAAGCGATGTGAAAAAGGTATTGGATATGATTCATATCTACACGGTAATATAACTGCCTGTTGTCTTCCTCCTTGTCCATGGCAGCGAAACTGTTGATGAGCGGCCAGGCTTCATAGGATTTGCCATTCACGTCGACAGCAAGAGCATAATCAGAGAGTACCTTCTCTCTTTGAAACACACCATACGTCTGTAAAATGAAATAGGCTGGAATGAGTAACGTGCCTATAATCACTGCAAATATAGTAATCTTTAAACGAAATTTCATGATCATCCTCCTTTATAACTCCTTCAGGAAAAATCATAGAATGCCGCATTTCATTACCCTCATGGAGTATGACCGAATCCAAACAATCAACATTTACCAGTTGTACTATCTAAAATTATATGAAACTCTGTTGCTGATCACAAGAAACCTAATCAGATAAGCTCATCGTTTTTACAAAAACGACGTCACAAAGTATGTTTCGCATCACAAGGTTGTGGCCTCTATGTTCTTAAATAAGAGGAGACTCTTAATGTTTGGGCTCTCATGATGGTGTATACTCTAAGTCAAAGATTAATTTGCCATTTGTATTGAAATTGGAAACATACAAGAACGCGATTCGATGTGGTACTATATAGCAGTAAAAATAATTTCTTGGGATTGTGATAGGATATGGTTAAATCAGTCGAACATACCTCCTAAAATGAAGAATTCAATATTATTTTTAGGAGGTAATAATTAATGATTTTTAATCGGATTGACGTAGAGAACTGGAGCAGAAAGCCCTATTTCGAACATTATATAAACCATGTTAGATGCACCTATAGTATGACGGCTAATATTGACATAACCCGGTTGCTAGCCAAACTTAAGAATAAGGGAATTAAGCTTTATCCAACCCTAATCCACATGATAACAACGACGGTAAACCGCCACAGGGAGTATCGCACCAGTCTCGATTCCGATGGCAGATTGGGTTATTGGGACAGAATGTCGCCTAGCTTTACCATTTTCCATGATGAAGATAAGAGTTTTTCAAGTATGTGGACTTTGTACAGTGAAGATTTTAATGATTTCTACAAACGATATCTTGATGATCTAGAGAAGTACGGAAATATTAAACAATTTGTTGCGAAACCAAAAGAACCACCAAATACCTTCCCCATTTCTAGTATTCCGTGGGTCAGTTTCTCCAGCTTCAATCTGAACGTCTATAACGAAGGAACCTATTTACTACCCATTTTTACAATGGGAAAATATTTTCAGTCTGACAGAAAGATACTGCTGCCACTATCGGTCCAACTCCATCATGCCGTTTGCGACGGCTACCATGCCAGTATGCTGTACAATGAGTTACAATCACTCGCAGATCAGTATACGAAATGGCTGTGAATCGATTCATTAGTTAAAAAGTTCAAACAAACAGCGTCAGCCCAGGACATCATTTTCTCGTCCCTGGCTGACGCTGTTTTAATTCTCCAATTTTCATAGAGAAGCTATATCATCAGACTGAAAAAACAATAAACTATGTTATCCTTACTGGGCCGTTAAAATCAGCGATTCGTCCGCCGTGATTGCGATCGTATGCTCATATTGCGTCCACAAAACCGCTAACTCTAAACCATCATTTTGCGTAGTGAAGATATATATCTTGAACGAATGACGAAGAAATAGAAGGTCTGTGCCAGCAGAAATGCACCAAATACGGTTAATACCGGAACAGTATAATTCGTAATACCGAATTCAGTCAGAAACGGCTTAACAACAACGAGCGTTTCAACAATTGAGATCAGGATTGGGAAGAAAAAGAGAACCGCGATCTGAATTGTGGATGATCGTTTCATCTCCTGAAAACTGAGACCCATTTTAGACAAGGAATGCACCATTTTCCCATCTGCCTCCAGATCCGTGTGCAGCCTGAAATAGAGAAAGCTGGCTGAGGAGATCGAGAAGATCAGTCCAATGAATATCCCCAAAAAGGTAAAGAGTGCCGTTGTCTGTCTGAATTCTTCGAAGTCAGCATATCGCGTCGTGAAAAAGCCAGAAAAGTCTTTATCATTAGAGTTATTCCTAATGATCTCATCCATGCCCGCCAGCCGATCGCTAACCATTGCTTCGGATGATTGCCGATCAGGGACCGATCCCCCCCATGAAGGGATATGATAAAGATATTTACCGGACACAGAATCTTTGTCCAATTGTCCGGAAAGAGCCTTAAACTCTTCATCACTTACAATAACTAGGGCTGAGGTATATAGAAGCCCGTTGAATTCCGGTTCATTTTCAGTATATTTAATATCGAATGTAACTGGCCCTGAATTCATATCCAGCGTTAACTGATCGCCCTTGGCATAGGAACGAAATCTTTCTTCATGTCGAGGCTTCTCCACATTGCGTGAATCAATGAATATACTGGCATGAGCTGAGAGCGTATAGGTCGGTTTGTTCTGGATTGTGTTGAACTGGTTGAAATCACTTAGAGACATTACACTGATGCCGCTATCATCCGTACTTGTCCAAAAATATTCCAGATAAGCATTCTGATATTGAAGACCCGCAGCGTCAAGAACTTCATTGACGGGTGCCATGTTAGGTTCTTCCGATGCACTGTACACGTTATAACGAATAGGAAAATGATTGTCTCTAAATACTTGTCGATTTTGTTGATCCAGCGACAAAATGACCACTGCACTCATGGAAGCAATCGCAATAACCACTGTCACCATAAACAGCATACGTGCGTTATCTTTTATTTTGTAACTCATCTCGGAAATCCATAGCAAGCGTGTACCATGCCACACCCGTTTGCGATTACGTTTCAACAGACGAATGCCCAGCACGGATAGCTGCGAGTAGAAAAAATACGTACCTGCAATGCCTGTCACAGCAGCGATCAGAATACTCTCACTCGACAAACTGCCGGAAAGCGCAATGAATCCCGTAGCCAGAAACGCAAGCCCGAGAATAGAGAATATCCATGATGCTTTAGGTTCCTTTTTGGGTTTGCTCGAACCCGTTAGCAGCTCCAATGCTCGCTTATTTCCGATAAAGACCAATGTAAACAGGGAAATGCAAAAGAACAGTACTATAAAAGCAATTACCGTAATCAACATGGCCTTCACAGGGAAATAAAAAGGAAGATCTTCCATACCGATAAATCGGGTGGTTAACATCAGGAACAGCTTGGATAATAACATGCCTCCACCTATTCCAGCCACAATGGACAGACATCCGATAAACATATTTTCCAGAATGACCAGTCTTCGAATCTGTCCTGGTTCTGCGCCCAAGATGGTAAGAATACCGAATTCCTTGTTCCGTGATTTCAGAAATGCACTAATGGAATACATAACAAAGAAGATCGCGAAAACGTATACGATGACGGAGGCAACCTGCATTCCCGCTGCCGTAGTCTTGCCTATCGGCATTTTCTCAACAAACGGATGATAGATAAACATCGCATATGCAAAGAAAATCATGACCATGAATGCACTACTTAGGAAAAAGGCGATGTACGCTCGCCCGTTTCGACGAATGTTGTTAAAGGCGAACTGAGGAAAGCTCATGCGAATTCCCTCCCCAGAAGGATAATGTATCAATAATCCGTTGAAAGAACGTCTGGCGGTTATCGCCACGATGCACTTCGGCTGCGAGCTTGCCATCCTTGATAAACACAATCCGATGGCAATAACTTGCGGCAAGTGGATCATGCGTGACCAGCATAATCGTTGTTTTCTCTTGCTGGTTGATCTGTTCAAGCGACTCCATTACCGCTTGAGATGACGTGGAATCCAGCGCACCTGTCGGTTCATCGGCCAGTACAATAGATGGCATATTAATCATGGCCCTGGCAATGGCTGTACGCTGCCGCTGTCCGCCCGAGATTTCATAGACGCGTTTATCCAGAATGTGATCAATTCCAAGGTGAGTGGTAATCCGATTGAGTCTGTTCTCCATCTCCTTCAGCTTGACCTTGTCCAGCGTCAAGGGGAGTACTATATTTTCAGCAACGGTCAAGGTATCGAGCAGATTAAAATCCTGAAATACAAACCCGAGTTCACGGCGTCGGAACATGGCGAGTTCTTTCTTTTTCATATCAAACGGATTCATGCCATTAATCAGCACCTTGCCTGAACTTGGCTCATCAATGGTCGAGACCATATTGAGCAACGTCGTTTTCCCACTGCCCGATGGCCCCATAATCCCTACAAATTCACCCTGCTTGATGGTCAGATGAATATCACTAAGGGCTTGAGTCTGCACTTTGCCCTGATACACTTTGTTTAGTGCCGAAACTTGTAACATTTCCATGGTGTTTCCCCTCCAACTAAACTATGCTTTCTTTTCATATCCTTATCCTAAACGACCTCCTACAACCCTGCTATCGATTTACCTTAAACTTTCCTTACACAGCGTTTAAGGTTATGTTCCCCCTCCTTCCTATTCCATAAAAAAAGCACCTCGCCCATAGGCAAAGCACCTCTATTTTCGATTCATCCAGCTGAATCGGACCAATGTTCCTTCATCCGGTTTGGAGAACAATTCTATCTGGTTACCCAAACGTGTACTTATCTCACGGACCAGATATAGTCCCATACCCGTAGATTCATGATACTGTCTTCCCCGCTCTCCGGTGAAGTAAGGATTAAATACACGTTGAATATCTTCAGCCGATATGCCGATACCCTGATCCTGAATATCTAATACGATTCGTTCTTCCTTCATATAGGCAGTAATCATGACTTTTTTTCCTACTTTGCTATCTGAGTAATTGACGGCATTGGTCAAAATCTGGGTAAACATGAACCGCAGCCATTTGGAGTCACTATAGACTCGAAGGTCGTTGTCCATTCGGATATCCGGCGTAATTCCTCTGCGAATAAACAAACGTCGATTCTCAGCTACGCTGCTTCTAACCACCTCGGGTAGAGACAAAAGCTCTACGCGAAAATCCCCTTCGAACTGTTCCAGGCGTGAAGAATGAAGTACCATTTCCAACCCTTTGCGCATTTTATCCAGCTCATCCTGTATGCTGCCAGCAGTTTTATCATCATCCACATCTTCCAGGGTCAACTGAATAATGGACAAGGGTGTCTTCATCTGATGGACCCAACGATTCATGAATACAACCTGCTGCTCACTATGAATGCGCAATTGACCCATCTCATTCTGACGGTTACGCTCCAGTTCATGCATCAATTCCTGTAAAGAATTAGCCACAGGGGCATTACCGAGTGATTGGAAAGGCTCTTGTACCAGCCGTTGTGGTTGCTGGAGCACACGGTAATATGGATGGAGCTGGAAATAACGCACGGTCAGATACACGAGCAATACCACTGTACTCAGAAACATGCCATAAAGAACAATCCTCATGGGGCGATCCTCACCTGAAAGCCAATATACACATGGGACAAGTAGCATTTGCAGCAAATAAAATCCGATGAGGGGTAGCTGATCTCTTAAGAACAGTTTCATTGTCGGTCCTCTTGGACAGGTGACTCCAAATCAAGCAATCGATAGCCCGCTCCGCGAACGGTTTCCAAAACTTCTTCAGCCCCCAGATCCTTCAGCTTGCGGCGAACACGTGTAATGTACACATTCAACGTATTATCATCAATAAAATGCTGATCCTCCCACATCAGTTCAAGCAAACGTTCCCGGCCCACGACCCGACCTGCCTTGGCCATCAGCGCTTCGACCAATATGGATTCCTTCTGAGTCAGCTCCACGTAAAGACCATTGAACTCCAGTACATATCTTTCGGGGTACAGTAGCATAGAGCCATTTTTCACTTTCATTTCTGGTTGAACAGCTGCATACATCCCATATGCTCTACGCAGGTGACTACGAACTTTAGCAAGTACGACCTCATATTGAAAAGGCTTCGTAATATAATCATCCGCCCCATGTTCCAGCGCCATAACCTGATCCATGCCACTGTCACGAGCCGAAATAAATAGAATGGGACATATGGAATGCGAACGGATCTGTCTACACCAGTAGTAGCCATCAAATTGAGGCAGATTTACATCCATCAATACCAAATCCGGGCCGATCTGCACGAATTCATCCAGAACATGACGGAAATCTGCCACAATCTGCACTTGAAAACCATTTCGGATCAGATATTCACCCAGCAATCCTGCGAGCTTGGCATCATCTTCAACCAGCAATATCGATTGCATCGTCAACCTTCTTTCCGTTCCCTGACATATCTTCTACATCTAGTTTACCATTCTAGTCAAAAACGGATTGGAAATAAAGGATCAGACCACTAAACGTCCACGTTTCTCTGCCAAGCCAATGGTCGCTTCCACTCCGGAATTAAATTCGAGAAAGTCCTGTTCTACCCCATCACTGAAAATAACACCGTCCTCCGGCATCTGGGAGACAATCTGCAAAGGCTGTTTCGGATGAATCTGTCCAAACACGAGATCGGCTGCAGTCGTCCGGCTGGGGAAAGGTTCACGTACTGTAAAATACAGATAAGGCGCATCCCAGCCAAAGTGATTCATGTCGCTCATACTTCCCTGTGCAGATGCTGTCGCAGCGCTATGTGCTTCTGAATAACCTTTCCCTCTAGGGTTCGAGTTTGAATGAGGGCTTCCGCTGTCTCTATCGGGAAGGAACGCTTCACCCGATTGGATGTGCTGCCACGCTTCCGAACCCACGACTCCAGCAGCACCTGCCAGCACACTTTTGAACCAGCCCGTCGATCCCATTCCCGTGGATACAATCACTCCGCTGGAGGATTGTTGTTCTACCGATGAACCCATGCGAACTTCATAACGAGCAGATACATGCGTCTTTCGGCCAATGAACAGATCGTTGACGCCATAGAGATACTGCCCATCATTCAGCTCCACTTTGGCCAGAGTCACTTCTTTCAGGGAGCGACGTTTACGAATAACATCAGGAATTATCAAGCTTAGATCCTCTACCGTAAATGGCAGCAATACCCCGTCCCAACGCATTGGGTCAGGATTCACACCAATGAGCGGCTGCTCGGTTACATACTTGAGCGTATTGGCAACAAGTCCATCCTGTCCGATCACTACCACAATGTCCTGTGCTCCAAAAATAAAGTTGGGCACATGTTCCCGATCAATGGTCTGAACCCGGCCCAGTTGGCTGAGCTGCTGCTGGGCCTGCTGCACGGAATGATGATAACGTCTGTCCTCCTCCATGTAATCACTGAAGTCTGCTCCCAGGCGTTCGATATAGAACTGGGCTTGTTGGACCGTGTTATAACGGACCACCAATTCTTCCAGCCTCGTTCTGCGTTTGACCAGAATCAACTTGTATTCAGTCATAGGTTCTCCTCCCGCAGTGTGTGCAACTTCAGTCTGGCTTGCCTTCCCAAGTCTCATCGTGCCCGACCTCCCTGCTGGTCTCTTGTCGGTGGATTCATCAATCCTTGCAGCAGATCCGGCGAAATGTTAAGCTGTCCAATTTTCCCGGCATTCTCAGCCAGCTCCTGGAATGCAAGGGCAATCAATTTATCCGAGTTCATACCCATGTTAGCCATCGCCTGTAGCACGCTAGGTTCCACCTGTTGTAACGAGTTCATCACGGCTGCAATTTCATAGGCTTTGGCATCAGCTTCGGCATTCTGATTGGCAATCGTTAATTCTATAAGCTGTTGTTTGCGTTCCTCCATCGCCGTATTGAATTGAAGCTGTTCCTGTTCCATCTCATTCTGTTTCTGTTTCACCGAGCGCTCAGCATGTAATTGCGTTTCTCGAATCTGCTGTTTCTTCGTCTCAACGGCAATTTCCGTGTTTAGTTCGTTCTCCTTCACTTTCCGCTCCTGTTCAATGGATGCATTGCGACGTACATACAGCGCTTCGTCGGCTTGGCGTAAAATCTCTTCCCGCGCTTGTGCTTCCAGTGCACGCATCGTCTCTTTATTAGGCAAAATAGCCAGAATGGACAGACTCATCAGTTCTACGCCCAATTTCTCCAGTTCCTCACTCTGCACCACTTCCCGTTTCATGCTGCTGGCCAGCCGTTCACTCGATTGAATAGCTTCCTTCAGGGGCATTTGCTCCAGATGTTTTTTGGTCAGCACTTTGGCGGTCGTAATCACACGTTGATCCAATTTGCCAGGATCGTCGGAGATATATCTGTTTTTGCGCAAATTGTACGTGTAGTTCAAGCTTTGGGTGATTTTCATATAATCAACGATACGATAGCTCAGTTGACCCTGAACTGTAACTGTTTGATAATCGGCTGTTATTTCTTCGAACATAAAGGGTACATCCACCGAAGATACAGGCAGAACCACCACCGATGTCGTCGGCTCATAATAGTAGAAGGACAAACCCACACCTTGACGTTGCACCTGCCCATTCTTCACTTTCATTACGTACTCACTGGGTTGAAACTTCACGAATCGGAATCCAAACATCGCTCATTCCCCATTTCCTAATATTGTCGTTTTGATATTATCGAAATGATAACAAACGAATTCAATATTGTCAATATGACATTAACAACTTTTTTTTTGCTTTCGACATCAAAAAAAAGACCTACCTTAGGCTGAAGCCTTAAAGTAGGTCCATTTCTATAATTATAGCCAGTAATGGCAACTCATAATGAGTTAGGTTATGCGAGGCGCTAGCCTAACATCAGGAGTCATCACCTTGTTAATCAACGTTCATCATTTATTTGTTTTGTTCAGCGCTCTTCAAGATCAGATCAACAAACAAATCAATCTGGGCAGTAATGGCGATCGGATCATATCGATAGAATGTGTCAAAATCATTCTCGAAGAATCGGTGATTCTTCACCGCATCCAGACCATTCCATACTTTGGACTGTTTGAATTCCTTCAGCGCTTCGCCTTTTTTCTCAGGGTCGTACACCGTCATGAACATGTAATCAGTAGCGTATTCTGGTAGTACTTCGAGCGATAGTTGCACGGTCTGATTGTCTTTGCTCACTTTGCTCGGCATTTTCAGCTTCAAAGCATTGTATACAACTTGTCCTCCCCGGCCTGCGTTGTCGCCAAAGATCCACAGATCTCCTTTGTCCGTCAACTCGTATAATCCAACGGTCGTATTTTCGTCCACGATGCCTTTCAGCTTCTCGCGTCCTTCTGCTGCCTTTTTCTCATAATCGGCAATGAACGCCTTCGCCTGATCTGGTTGACCAATCAAATCACCAAACAGTTCAACTGTCTTGTAGATATCTGTCGCTGTACCATATGGGATATGGACAGTTGGTGCAATTTTGGAAAGTTCCTCGTAGTTATCATCATACATCACAACGATTAGGTCAGGTTGTAATTCCAGCGTCTTCTCCACGTTCACTGGATAACCCACATCTGTGGTGTCTTTTAGCTTGTCCTTAATGAACGGGTTATCAAAGGCACTTGGCTCTACACCAATTAAGTTACCGCCTACAGACAGAATCTCGCCCCCGTAGTAATCGGTCACGATGCGTTTCGGATGTGCAGGAATGGTAACCGTCCCTTTATCCGTCTCATATTCACGTGTTTCACTTTCCGATGATTCATTCTGAGCTGTATCGGTTCCAGTGGATTCCTGATTCTCAGTCGTCTGTCCTGAGCCGCTTCCCGTTTCATCCGTTGTCTTTCCTGCATTTCCGCAGCCCGCAAGAACTAGCGTAAACACAATAAATAACGTGCAAATGGAAAGAATCGATTTGGATTTAAACATAAACATGATGCCCCCTATAATTCAACGCTTTTTGTGATAATGGTAATCATTATCATTGGAATCATAGCAGAATTGATTACTAACTGTCTACCATTTTAATTGAAATCCATAAACATAGGGAACGAGTCAGAGAGACCCGATCCCTATATCATATATACACTTAGAATTTATAAATCTGCTCCATCATTCTGGCTACAGCGACTGCACCCTGTGCACGATTAGCATGCAGTTTAGGCGCAAACGAGCCATCTGCCATTCCTTTAAGCAGGCCTTGCTCCTGCATCGCTGCAACAGCTTGTTTTGCATATTCAGCGATATCTGCGTTGTCATTAAATGCGGTGCTGTTGGGTGTTGTATCAACGGTTGCACTGGTGTTCTGCTTC
Source organism: Paenibacillus sp. ALJ109b (assembly GCF_010747435.1). Classification (NCBI taxonomy): domain Bacteria; kingdom Bacillati; phylum Bacillota; class Bacilli; order Caryophanales; family Paenibacillaceae; genus Paenibacillus; species Paenibacillus sp. ALJ109b. Next base: position 149,063 of record NZ_JAAIFP010000012.1, on the reverse strand, counting down.
ATGACCTGTACCGCACGGTTTAACATTACCGCCATGTCCTCACGGGTAATACGTTCATTTGCTGCAAACGAACCGTCTGCTCGGCCTTGCACGATCCCCATCTCCAAACCAAGGCGTACGAAATCTGAATACCACTGATCACTCTTCACATCCATTGGAGCTGAAGTGGATGTATCCGGCAAACGTGATTCGCCAATCCCCTTCATGATCATTTGCAGAAATTGTGCACGTGTCAGTTCTGCTTGCGGACTGAACCGGGTATCTGTCATGCCTGAAATGATTCCTTTTCCATACAGATTCTGAACCTCTTTAATGGCCCAGGAGTAGGATTGCAAATCATTCAATGGCACCTGCACTTCAGTAATCACGAAACGGCCTGATTGAAGCGGCTTGTAAGCCAGACTTTGGGTCATTTCATCATATTGAGTAAAGGTTACCGGTTTCATTTCACCATTTGGCAAAAGGGATTGAATAACCAGCACAACGTCTTCTGCATTTGAATTTTGAACATTCGACATCGCTATTTCAATGGATCTGTCTGTCCACTGTAACGGCTGTCCGTTTAACATGAGATCCACACTGACCACGTTGCGGTTACCGATGGCTTTCTTATGCGCTTCAGACAGATTGGCTGTGGAGTCTTCGGCTAGAATTACATCCATTGTACCCCCATCTTCATTACGAGCATCCTTCAATACACTTAACGGGATGCGGACAGATGTCTGCTTCATGATGAGCTCCAGCGACTGTAATGCCTGAGTACTTGCCCATTCCTGAAGTTGATTTGCATTGAGCTGGAAGGTCACAGCCTTTGTATCCTTGGGAACATCTGCAATCAAGGTTAGCTTTTTGCTCCCTGCTCCCATTCCGTCAATCATTTGAGACAACTGTTTCATCTCAGGTTGAATCACATAGGTGCCCGCTCCGGTACTTGTCCCTTTGAATGTAATGGAACCACTTTCTCCTGGATTACTGGATTCAACAGGTGGCGTTATAGGAGAATTGCCGGGATTCTGGGATGATCCAGGCGTGGAAGGCTGTGCAGGTTGACCCGGCTGTGATGGCTGACCCGGGGTCGACTCTTGCCTTACAAGCTGACTAACCGCCTCTTTCAATGCGTTATCCGCAGCACTGATTTCCTGTGCGCTGGCTTCTGCATCATCCATAAGCACATGAGCAAACGACAATGCCTGTGCAAACCCATTCCAGCTTGCGGCCGTGTAATTACTTTGATGCAGCTTCACAGCGGAATTCACTGTAGTCTCCAGGGCAGATTTGTCCGCCGGGAAAACCCCGTACGCTTCAAAATCCATAAAGCCTACCCACTGAGAACCAGCGGTAATGGTCAGTTTAATATAACGCGCCTCCGTGCCTGCGGGCAGGATATGTCTTGGACTGGTGGATACAACCACATCACTTGTTGTATCCACGACTTTGACAAAGTTCTTGTTATCGTTGGATACTTCGATCTTGTATTTAATGCCTCCACTCCACATGGACATTTCCAGCTTACGGATCACAGCGGTCGCCCCCAGATCCACTTGCCACCAACTATCCACACTTTGGTCTGTTCCCCATGAAGTAGTGGGGTCACTGTCAATCGCTCCCTCAGGCGAGTTGTCTTTTCCACCACCTGTACCGGCACTGCTTGATGCGGTAGCTGTTTTACCTGTTGTTAATGCCTCCAGCAAAACAAGGTTGTTATTGGCTTTCTGAAGTATTGTCAGAGCCTCCTGCACTTCCGATTGTATGGCATCCTGCTTGTCTCTGACCGTGATTGCCGATAACAATGCCGCTTTCAGGTTTGCCCAGCTTCGCTGAGTATACGAAGATTCGGTCAGCTGCTGGGTTTCACCGATAAACTGTGTCAGCTCCGTTTTGTCTACATTGGACAACCCATGGATGGCTGCTTCCACTTGTTTTGCTGCTGTATTCACCTCGGTCTGGGTGGCTCTTGGATCTGTCATAACCTGTTCTGCACGAGTAAGAGCCTTGGTCAGAACAGCCCATGTTGCAGCAGACCAATCCGCTTGTTTATATGTTTTGGCTTCGGCAATGATTGCCTCGAGAGCGTTCCGATTCGCCGCTATAACATCAAGCTGCTGCATAACCTCATTAAGAGCGGCAGTCGCAGCGTTCGTATCCTGTTGGGTTACACCACCAGATGTATAAGCCAATTTGTACGTATTCTCGGCTGCTGCAATGGCTGGAGCGAGTGTGGTCCAGCTTTCAGATGTGAAATCACTGGATTCAAGCGCCTGTGCACGTGTAATGGCTGCCGACAACTCTTTCCGATCTGCAGGCAGAATCTCCAGGCCACGTTTGTACACATCCAGCGATGGCAGAGCACGTCCTTCATACGAGTAACCGCCATTCGCCGGATATTCGTCATAATCGAACATGGCGTGATTCTCCCATGCGTCTCCCTCGGAAGCAATCCAGCCTACATCGGCTGCAATCCATGCAGGCTCCCAATAGAAGAACCCAGCTCCCTTCTGATCCGGAACTTGTGAGATCATGTCCATGATGCCTGCAATGGCATCGTATTGTCCCTGTACAGTTGCCGGGAAGGTAGCCCCTCCCACATTCAGCGTTTCCGGGTTGCCAATAATATTGCCATGAGCGTCCCCGTTTTTATACGAGAATGGATATGACGTTTCAGCAATAATGACTTCTTTTCCATATTTCGCAGATACTTCATTCATCGTTCTGCGCACATCTTCGAATGTCCCATGCCAGAATGGATAATAGGAAAGGCCGATAATATCGTACTCCAAATGACGTTTCTGCAATTCGCCAAAGTACCAGTCAAATGTATCGGCTTTACCCCCTTCAGCCAGATGGATCATGATTTGAACCTGATCTCCGCCTTGGATACTTCGAACGCCATCCACTCCTCGCTGAAGTAAGGCAACGTTCTCATCAAAGTCGACATTACTCTTCAATCCGTTTAACACGCCGCTGTTAATTTCGTTACCGATCTGTACCATATCGGGCATCGCGCCCGCATCCTTCATCTCGCCTACCACTTCACGCGTGTAATCATACACAGCTGTCTTCAGTTCATCAAATGAAAGGTTTTCCCAGGCCTTCGGGCGAAGCTGTTGACCGGGATGCGCCCATTCATCGGAATAATGGAAGTCGAGCAGGATCTTCATGCCTTTCTCTTTTACCCGCTGGGCCAGACGAATCACATCTTCCTTGTCGTTGTACCCATTGGATTTCTGTGGATCATTCCACAGACGAAGCCGCACATAGTTCACGCCACGGTCTTTGAGAATATCGAGCAGATCGCGTTCTGCTCCATTGCTGTCCAGATAATAACCTCCATTATCCTCAATGGCAGTTAATGTGGAAATATCCACCCCTCTGACAAAATCACTGCGATATCCTTCTACCGTAACGGTAGCTTCAGGTTGAATGGGAGCACCATATACATCACCCGTAACAGTAAAGCTGCCTGCTGATGCATATTGTGGAGGGGCAACTTCCTCCCATGCCACCGGGACAAGGCCCGATTTCCCGTTCTGGTAATGTGCCGTGACTTTTGCTGGCAGAACAGGAGCAGTACGACTTACGGTAGACACGTTGACCGGATCATATTTCACGATGTCTGCCGGGTTCCGTACCTCTTCCTCTCCCCAGATTTGGAATTCGGAAATGCCAGGCCAGTAGTTTGGACCCGCATAATAAGGAATCGTGACCTTCACATACTGAACCGCATCTGCCTGAAAATCCAGATTGACCTGTGATTCCGCTTTATCGTTGGCAGAGTGATCTTCAACAGGTGTCCATGTATTTCCGTCCTCAGAAACTTCAACCAAAAACTTCACAACCTCGTTTTCATCCTTCCACGTTAGTTCTGCACCGGAAAGGTTGTATGAAGCCCCCAAGTTTACCGTCAGCCAATGCGGTTGATCTACTGAAGTAGGACTGTCCGCACTCCATTTTGTATCTCCATTGCCATCCACCGCTTTTTCTTTATAGCCCTCCCATTGTAGATCCTCTGAGCTGACCGTAACCGCCTTATTCAGCGCAACGTTTACTTTCTCTGCTGCTGCTGCGGGCCGAACTACCAGACCCAAATCACAGAACAACAACAGTAATACGAGACAGCCGCTTATGTATCTTTTGTGCACGCTTGATCTCCCCCTTATCATTTGTTTGGTCACCTTTGAACAATGAATGTTGTAAATCATTATCATTGTAAGCGCTTTACATCAAACGAGGACACGATATTATGCCAAGGAAACAGCAGTTATTTTAACACATCGAGTGGTAATTCCTTGCTCACTGTGGATCGATTCCCATTCCTAACAAAAAAAATCTGTCCCTCTGCCTGATTAGGCAGATTGGAACAGATTTTAGCCTTACTATATGCTTACTTGCTGAGCTTCAGCTCCAGTTGAACCTGAATGTCATTTTCAGTAGAAAGGACCACCGAATGTGGATTCTCCATACCAAAATCTTCAAAGGTAACCATCGTTGTGGCGGACAACAACACTTGGTCATTTTCATAAGCGGCTTTTACGTCAAACGTAACCTCTTTCTCAATCCCTTTTACCGTTAGGGTTCCGTTCATTTTAAAGTCTACGGTCTGCCCTGCCGGCCATTCCGTTGGTACACCTTCAAATGAGGTAGCCGTAAATGCAGCTTGTGGATGGGTGGAAACATCGAAGAAATCAGCTTCTTTCACATGTCCATCCCGCTGGCTATTGCCTGAATCAATGTCACTCAGCTCAATCTGTCCATCCGCTTTCATCTGGGACGCATCGTCTACATTAAGGTTCAAGTTACCACTAACCTGCTCGTCCGCAAAATTGACCGTCTCCCGGGATGTCGTTACCGAAAAATATACTTTCGAACCTTCGCTGATGCTCCAGTCTCCATTCAATTGCTCTGCTCCCGCTGCAACGTTGGATACGCTTGTACCACTGTCCGATCCGGCTTCCGTTGTGGAAGCTGCAGTGCTGGCAGGCAGCACCTGTTCAATCTCAACGTTGTTGCCCAGGTAACTGTTCGCGAAATAGTACCCTCCGCCCCCAAGAATGACGATTGCTGCCGCACCTGAGATCATCCATGTTTTTGCCTTTTTATTCATCTCTATTTTCCTCCAATGGGTAACTGTATAAGTTGGTTATTTATCAGCATCTTACCAGCCCAATGTGTCAAGATGACGTCAAGAAATGATGTACAACGCATTTTTTTCTGAAAATAATTGCCTCATTGGCATTGTGCTTCCGCTCATGTAAAATCAGTACACAAGCTTCTGAAGTGAAAGGAGACACCTTCTTGAAATCCATACTCATCGTCGAAGATGAACAAGCCATTGCCCGTGTGCTGGCTGCCTATCTTCGAAAAGCGGGATTCGACGTTCGTCATGCAGCGGATGGACCCACTGCCCTAACTTTATTTGATTCGGATGTGCCTTCCTTGGTATTGCTGGATGTAATGCTGCCCGGAATGGACGGTTGGGATCTGCTACGAATCATCCGCGAAAAAAGTGCTTGTCCCGTCATCATGTTAACCGCATTGGATGATATTCAGGACCGTCTTAACGGGCTGAATGCCGGTGCTGACGATTATATGAGCAAACCCTTTGTGCCCGAGGAAGTGGTCGCCAGAGTCAATGCTGTGCTTCGCCGCAATCCACACTGGACAGCTGAAGGTGAAGGCAAACGTTATTTTGGTAATCTGGTCATTGATCTGGCTGCCAAACAGGTACTTTTGAACGGTGCCGAGGTTGCACTCACACCACGTGATTTGTCACTGCTCCTGTTTCTATCAGAATACCCCAACCGCACATTCACCCGGGACCATCTGATTGAACAGGTATGGGGCATGGACTATGACGGAAGTGACCGGGCTGTGGACCTGTCGATCAAACGGCTGCGTCAGGCATTATCCCACTGGCTACCTGAAACGGGAGAAATCCGGACTTTACGGGGAATGGGGTATCAATTTTGGATCGCCAACTAAAACGAAATACAACCAAACGTAAAACATCCATTCTGTCCTACTGGACGCTTCGATATTTTCTTATCCTCTGCATTGGTTTCACCATTATTGTTGCAGGGGCACTTTACTGGATCAGAACTACTTCCATTGAAAAAGGTCTCAAAACGGCCCAGCTGCTAGGGTTGGAAATTGCCGAAAAGGTAACGGGAGCGGAAAACAAACTGCATATTCCCCCGGATCTCGACAGGCTCGTGGACAAGCGAACCAAGCTTTTCAATACAGATAATTACTTTTGTATTATGGTGCTCGACAACAATAATCAATTGATCTATTCCAAACCAAAAATGACGCAGCAAGATGTATATAATCGGCTGTCTGATGACCTACGCGAACCAAGAAACAAAAAATTCGCCGGGGTGACGGTCAACGTCACAGATGACGATCAGACACTCGGTAAAGTGTGGGTCATGCAATCCAAAAAGTCCATTGCATACAATCCGGAAACGATGCTTGTGGTATGCATCCTGTTCGTTGCTTTAATTCTGTGTGGTTGGCTTACAATCTACCTCCTGTCCCGCAAGCTCTCCAGGCCTATTCGTCAAGTCGCCCATGCCGCAGAGCAGATTCGAAACGGAAACTATGAAGTCAATTTGGATCTGAACACACGGGAACGGGAGATGAATGAACTCGTTGAATCTTTTCGCGAGATGTCCATCCGTTTGCAGCAATTGGAGGAATGGCGTGCCCTGTCACTTGCTGGGGTAACCCATGAATTGAAAACACCGGTAACGTCCATTAAAGGACTCGTGATGGCTGTCCGGGACGATATCGTCAGTCCGGGGGAAGCGAAGGAATTTCTGGACATCGCACTCAAAGAATCCGAACGTATGGAACGTATGGTCGCTGACCTGCTGGATTACAATGCGATGAGCGCTGGAAGTGTTGCTGTTCGTCGGGAACCCATAGATCTGAATTTGCTGGTGGGTGAAATTATGTATCAGTGGAAAATCGCGTATGAGGAAAAGTCTCCCGAGATTGAATTGCATACACCTTCGGGTACGCTCTATACCATCGGTGATGCCCTTCGAATTCAGCAGATTATTGTCAACCTGCTCAATAACGGACTGCAAGCAGCCGCTTCCGACCAAGCTGCCGTCTTTCATATCCGTTTGCGCGCTGAGGCGGACAACTTGTTTGTTGATGTGCAGGATAACGGTACGGGTATTACTAAAGAAGATCAACCCAAGATCTTCGAACGTTTCTACCGTGGCGAGATCAAAAAACGCCGTACCCGTGGGCTAGGTCTGGGACTGACCTATAGCCGCTTGCTTGCTCGAGCTCAGGGAGGGGATTTATCCCTGACCTCCAGCAGTCCTGAAGGCAGCCTTTTCACCTTAACTTTGCCACGATGGTCTGGTCCAGAAAAAACAGAGATAGAACCATCTTACCGCGCAACGGCTAACGCGTAGCAGGACACGATGTCTGCATGTCATAAACGGGCTTACTTCATCTACCAAAGAACCATGAGCAAACGGCCCATGGAACTTGCTGAAATATCGAATAGCCCGGCATTCCTTCATAGGAACCGGGCTATTCATAATGTGACAGTGGTCGGTGATATTCATATACAAGCTAAGTGGTCATTACTCGCGGCATATATTCTGCATACGCGTCATTAATGAATCGCTCATGTAATGGACTGCTGGCAATAATGGCTTTCCGCTTGGCTTTTAAAACAATCTGCTCCACATCCGCATAACTGCATCCTGTGAGGCGTTCACACGTGAATTCTTCCAGTCGGCTCTCCTGCTCAAACTGCCCCATCAGCTTGTTAATATATAATCTACGGCTCGAGTCATCCGGCATCCCATAAGTCATTTTGGTATCAAATCGCCGCCATATCGCATGATCCAGCTGTGTCTCCAGATTCGTAGCGGCAACCAGAATGCTATCACCATCGAATTCATCAAGACACTGTAACAATGTATTGACGACACGAGCCATTTCTTTAACCTCATCATTACTTTCACGTGTACGACCTACGGCATCAAATTCATCTAGAAATAGCACACAGGGATTAGCCCGTGCATATTCGAATAGTTTACGGACATTGCTTCCCGTCTCCCCAAGATGGCTATGAATAATGGCATCGAGTCTCACAAGGACCAGCGGAAGCTGAAGTCGGTGTGCAAGATGGAAAGCTGTTAATGTTTTGCCTGTGCCCGGAGGACCAAACATCACCATTTTGTTCGGCAATGGCACATCATGTTCTGCAAACTGATCTTTCATACCGAGAATGGTAATAAACTCCTCCACAACTCGTTCATTGTCTGCGGTGAATACAATATGCTTTGCCTTGCGTCCACACTCTTTCGGTGAATAAAAAGCGGCCATATCGATGCCTTTAGCTCGGGGTATCCGATTTATATGGTTGATTTTGCTCATCGTTGATCGTTCTCCTTCTTCTATGTCTCAAGGGATCATCCAAGTTAAATACTATCGATTCAATCTCATTCATAAGTTAATGATCTTTTAATCGTAATTATTACTATTAAATCATATCATAATACGGCCTCTTTGCAAAGTTTATGTGAATTGTCCATCATTTTGCGTAAGGTCCGTCCAATTTGTTGCAAGCCGTAACAAAATTTGCTATTCTAAATATGCATCGTTGTGTATAACGCAAAAAAGCCCTCTGTTTACTCGAGAGAGCGAAAAATTTTCCAGATTTGCAAGCGGCAACTTGCCAAATTCCGGATGTTCTTTTATACCAACGACTGTAATCCAAATCCAATTAAAGTGAGGTTATCAATCATGGCAAAAGACGTATTATGCGAGGTTAATTCTTGTCGTCACTGGGCAGAAGAGAACAAATGCAACGCATCTTCAATCTACATCGTGAGTCACAGTTCCAAAAAAGTAAGTGAATCCGCTGAAACGGATTGCAAAACATTCGAAGTAAAATAAAAATTCAAATTGTACAAGTTAAAGGAGCCCTCGTGGTTCCTTTTTCTTTTTCTATTGTAACAAGAATGATAATTATTATCAAGCTCTTTTCTACAAAATCTGAACTCCCCTCTCTTCATGCACATTGGACTGCCTATTGACGTACACTACGAGAGCAGTCAAACTGCCCATGAACGAATATATCATAGAGGTGAGTAACGATGCCCGTAAAAAGTGGCAAACAGTATATCGAACGGATCGATGCCCAGACGGTCCCCTGCTGGTACAAAGGAGAGCTTGTAACTGGAAAACGTTCTGAACATTTTGCGTTTGCAGGTTTAATGGAAACACAAGCAAAGTTGTACGATCTTCAGTCCAATCCACATTTGATCGATACGATGACTTATGCATCCCCAGCTGACGGAAAACCAGTAGGTATGTCCTTTTTGCCTCCAACCAGTGTTGATGATCTGCGCAGACGCCGAGAAGCAATGAATATTTGGTCAGGGACTCACCATGGTTTTTTGGGACGATCACCCGATTATATGAACACAGCAATTATGGCCTTTTATACTGGGGCAGATATTCTTGAAGAAGTATCGCCACAATACGCCGAAAATTTGAGAAACTACTATGCCTACTGCCGGGATAATGATATTACCCTCTCCCATGCCTTTATCCAGCCTCATGCCAGTAAAATTTCGGGACAATTGGACACGACCGAAGATGCAATTGCTGCCAAAGTGGTTGAGCGCACTGAAGAAGGTCTGATCATCAATGGTGCATTTATGATGGCCACTCAGGCCGCCACGTCAGACGAAATCCTGGTGTATCCTTCTCCGTCACCGGCACCGTTCGACGATGAAAATCCGTTCGCTTTTGCTTTTGCTGTACCGAATGACCTGCCTGGAATTAGTCTGATCTGCCGGGATACCTACGCAGCCGAGTCCAATTTCAACTATCCACTCAGTTCAAGATATGAAGAGATGGACAACATCGTCATTTTTGACCATGTGCTTGTTCCTCATGAACGGATATTCTTCGCCGGTAATGAGGAAATGTCCGGCCGCCTTTTTAGCGGAAGCCATTTTCATATTCACGCAGGACATCAGGTCATATGTCGCTATATTGCCAAAACGGAATTTGTCCTGGGCATCATTCAGCTACTCGCGGACACACTCGACCAAGCTGCCGAAACTCATGTGGTGGAGAAAACAGCCAGGGTACTGTCCAGCCTTGAAACGTTAAAAGCACTGGCTCTGGCATCAGAAGCCGGTGCTATAACAGATGGACGGGGATTTGTATTACCTGCTCCCAAACCATTAATGGCAGCAAATCTTATTTTCCCCAAGCTGTATCCTGAGATGATTGAAATCTTGCAGCTCTTGGGTTCCAGCGGCGTAATTATGGTGCCACAGGAAGAAGACTTCCGCTCCGATATCGCGCCACACCTGGATACGTACCTGAGAGGGACCGACATGGTATCCCAAGAACGCACAGCGCTGTTCCGCCTGATCTGGGAGCTGGGAGCAGGATCTTTTGGAGGTAGACAGACCCAGTTTGAACGGTTCTTTTTTGGCAACACGATCACCGTGTCGAACCGGCTGTACTCAGCATGCTTCGAAGATCAATCATATCGTCAGCTCGTTCGTAATTTTATTGCCAAAAACGGGAAATAAGAATGAGGAATGACCCCCTCGTTTAAACCAGATGGTCGTAGACCGTCATCAGTTCAGAGGCTGGTCTGCCTGCGTCGGTGTCCCGAAGTGCAGACTGGTCTCCGTAACCGATGTGGAATACACCCAATACCTTTTCCTCACGCGTTAAACCCATCAAATTCATAAACACGGGATGCTGTTGATAATCATTGATCTTCCAGACGGCATTCAAACCTTGTTCCGCTGCCAGGATGCAAAAACGTTTGCTCCAGGCTTTTGCAGGCAATAAATGGTCCTCCCTGGCACTTAAAGGGGCGACAACAACCAGATGTGCCGGAATAGCTTCTGTATATTGATATGTAGCCCAGTCCCCGTAACGATCTGCCAAATGTGGTGGGTAACTCTGTCTGACCGCCTCCAGATACAGTTGACGTCCTTCATTCGCGAACAACATAAACCGCCAAGGCTCTGAACTTATCACATATAAAGATGGATCTGCTTCATCCAGCAACCGTCTTATAACCGACTGTGGTACAGGCAACGGGCTGAACTCACAAGTTCCTGTACGTTTCTTGCCGCTTACTGCATCTTGTCTCAAACCGGTAGACATGGCTCATCCCTCCTTAATCTGCACGATATATCACAACATCCCTTGTCTTGCTTTACATCAACCAGTTTTTTTTCGGTTCAGTCTCATTTCTCCACCGATCGACCTCTTCATGCACTCTGGCTTTGTCCCGAATCGTAAATTGGTCAGACTCCACCTTCTCTGTGCTCGGAATGCTGTCACGAATCAGTCGAATATAATCCATCGAACGGACAAGCGATTGACGTCCCGGGATATATCGAATCTTGCGACCTTCAAGCAAACAATAGATTTCGATCATGCCTGGCAGCTTGCCAAATGCTTCCCAGCAGAACACGCTCACCATATGCTGGAACGCCTCAACCACGTTTGGATCATGGACAACCATATATTTTTGGATGAGCAGTGAATCCCAGCCCTCTGGCTGCCAGGCAGCCTGGAAGATCATGGACAGATGCATCGACAAGGTAGGAAGCTCCGTTCGCCATTGTTCAAATAGAATGGTCGGATGCTTCAAATCATCGTTCATGGCAATTGCAAGGGATAATTCATCCGTAATTTTGTTTTTTACATCCCAGTAATGAAGTACCGATTCAAATCCGGTTGCCTTTCTAGGCCACCACTTTTCGAGTAAATATTGTACAGGCACCTCTTTGCGCACTTCCGGGTCCATACTGTAAAAAGCATTAACTGCATGGCTGACTGCATATTGTACACGGTGTCTCCATTGCAACGGTGAGCGCTGTTCAGCCTCCGGTTCCGGGCGGATGAAACGATACGGGCTGCGCAGCATCTCTTCCAATCTGTAATCTTCAAGCAGCCGTACCGGGGTGTCTGACATTCCCGCCTGCAGAGCTGCCTGAACATTATGTCTTAACATGAGTCCTTAGGACACCTGTAATCCGGCAGCAGCAAAACGTTTGCCAAAGTCACGGCACGTATCCTTCTCCTGCTCCATCGGACTGTATTCAATCTTCAGCATCTCTGGAGATACCTCCGCCCCACGTTCCACCAGCTTCGCTGCCGCAAGATCAACGGCTCCGCAGTATTGCTCGTAAGAAGTATCCCCGCTTCCGAACACTGCTGCCCGTTTGCCACTCAGATCTAGCTCATCCAGCTCTTCGTAAAAATCGAGGAATTCATCCGGCAGTTCACCGTCTCCCCACGTGTATACTCCAATGAGAAACCCGTCATAATCAAGTACATCAGCCGCATTGCAATCCGTTACGGACTTGAGATCAACTTCATGCCCACCTTGTTTAATTCCTTCGACGATCAGTTCCGCAATCTCTTCCGTATTTCCTGTCATACTTGCATAAGCCACTAACAATTTAGCCATCTATTTTTCCCTCACTTTTTATTGGTCATGTCATACTGTTCCTGAAGAAGTAACATTTGAATTTATCAAAATCATATGTGATAATGATTATCATTGTCAAATTAAATTTTCAATCGGTTTCCATTTCAGTATATGGTGATGGACCAAATTCAACACCATATTAGGCACTGCACCCTTTCAGGCGCCTACCACAACTGGCGTACAGGCCCTTTTTTGTTGTACAATAGTATCCAAATGACTTTTGAAGGATGGATAAATCATTATGTACGTAGCAAAGAACTGGAAGGACTATGAAGTAATCGATACAGGAGGCGGCGAAAAGCTGGAGCGTTGGGGCGATGTGATTTTGCGTAGACCCGATCCACAGATCATTTGGCCCCTTGAAAAAGAAACCAATGAATGGCGCCAGGTTCACGGCCATTATCACCGCAGTTCTTCGGGCGGCGGCAGCTGGGATATGAAAAAACCGATCCCGGAACGCTGGACCATCGGATATGAGAACCTGAAATTTCATATTAAACCAACCAGCTTCAAGCATACCGGTCTGTTCCCTGAACAAGCGGCCAACTGGAGCTGGATGATGGATAAAATTGCTGGGGCAGGCCGTCCCATCTCTGTACTAAACCTGTTTGCCTATACAGGCGGTGCAACAGTTGCTGCTGCTTATGCCGGAGCTTCAGTTGTGCACGTGGATGCAGCTAAAGGCATGGTACAGTGGGCCAAAGAAAATGTTCAATTATCTGGCCTCGCGGATCGTCCTGTTCGTTTCATTACAGATGATGTATTCAAATTCGTACAGCGCGAACAACGTCGCGGCAACCGGTATGACGCGATTATTATGGACCCGCCTTCCTATGGCCGAGGCCCTAACGGTGAGACATGGAAGCTGGAAGAGAACCTCTATCCTTTCCTTAAATCCTGTATGGAAATTCTGTCCGATAACCCATTATTCATGCTGGTCAATTCCTACACAACCGGGATTTCGTCTACCGTTCTGCGCAACATGCTGACAATGACGATGTCTGCCCAATACGGCGGTCAAATTACAGCTGGTGAAATTGGTCTTCCAATTACCCGTAGTGGTCTGGATCTGCCATGCGGCATCTTGGGCCGCTGGGAGTCCTGATGATGTCCGAACATTCGCAAACAATGGGAGATATTCCGATTCTGTTTGAGGACAATCATCTGTTAGGCATCACGAAACCGGTCAATGTACCTACCCAGGAAGATGCATCAGGTGATCCGGATTTGCTTACACTGCTGAAACAGGATTTGAAAGAACGCTATAACAAACCTGGCAACGTCTATCTCGGATTAGTACATCGTCTTGACCGCCCCGTTGGTGGTGCCATGATTTTTGCCAAAACATCGAAGGCGGCTTCAAGATTATCCGAGACGGTTCGGGGACGTCATTTCCGCAAAATATATGCGGCTGTTGTACATGGCAAGCTACCTGCACAGCAAGGAACGTTAAAACACACGCTGCTGAAAGATGCACGTACCAATACCGTCACCGTTGTGCCTAAAGGTACAGCCGGCGGTAAAGATGCTGTGTTGGATTACCGGGTCATCGGTGAAACCGACCGTTACAGTCTGGTTCACATCGAACTGCACACAGGTAGATCTCATCAGATTCGGGTCCAAATGAAAGAGATGGGCTGCCCCCTGTTTGGAGATCAAAAGTACGGTGCAGGTGTGAATAAGCCTGGACAACAAATTGCTCTCTGGTCTGCCATCGCTGCTTTTCCCCACCCGGTAACGAAGGAAGAAATTGTCCTGCAGTCCCTGCCTCCCCGTGAATTCCCATGGACAGAGTGGCCGGCGGCTGTCTATGATAAAGCATTTAAAGCAGAACATTAATTGATATATTTAAAATAATCATTCACAGGATCAGGTCAAATCTGACCGTAAACCGTGTCATCCAGATTCCCTATCTGAATGGCGCGGTTTTTTTTACTCCAATGGAAAGGAAGACCTACTATGACACCTTTTACGAAACAGGTCGTCGCCATCATCGCAGCAATCCCTGAGGGAAAAGTCATGACGTATGGACAGATTGCCGCTCATGCAGGCAGCCCGAGAGCTGCCAGGCAGGTTGTACGCATTCTGCACTCCATGAGCCGGAAGGAGCGCCTTCCCTGGCACCGCGTCGTCAATGCCAAAGGTCTGATAGCCATTCCTGACGAGCATTCACGCCTCATGCAGGAAACGGAGCTCATTAGCGAGGGCGTTGAATTCCAGATGGATGGAAGCATCAACCTCAAACTCTTCGGTCATGATCCTGATCCTACCTTCCTCCTTGATCTATCGACCGATGAAGAATAAAGTCAACACAAGGCATAATAAAAAGAGAGTTCAAGCAGTGTGATCTGCCTGAACTCTCTTTTGTATATATAAGGCCTTTATTGAATGAATAATAACAGTAATCTAGCTTGATTTATGCTGTTGCATTCACTTTTTGTTGCTCAGTTGTTACAGGTTCTGTAGCCGGTTTTGTTTTACGGATAAAGAACGCCAGCAGCAAAGCAACTACAGTCATCGCAGTTGCTACAACAAACGCATAGTTTACGCCGTAGATAGTTGCATCAGCGGTAGCACGAAGCATTGCAGCCTTATCATCTGTAGCGATTTGGCCTGTAGCCAGAGTATCTGCCAGATGGGATTTCAGTTTACTACTCATAATCGTAACGAGAATCGCTGTACCAATCGCACCCGCAACCGTACGCAATGTGTTGGACATCGCTGTACCATGTGCATTCAGGCGCTGTGGAAGTTGATTCAGACCCGCTGTTTGAATTGGCATCATCAACATCGACATACCGAACATACGAGCTGTGTAGATAAACATCATGTAACCATAAGTAGTGTCAATCGAGAGGCGGCTGAGTCCCCAAGTCGTAATAGCCGTAATTGCAAGGCCGGCAACGGACAACCAGCGTGCTCCAACTTTGTCAAAGATGCGACCTGTGATTGGAGACATAATCCCCATCAAGATGGCGCCCGGCATCATCAGCAAACCAGATTCAATTGGTGAGAATCCACGAATATTTTGCAAGAAAATCGGAAGCAAAATCATACCTGCGAACATCGCCATCGTAACAAGCATGTTAATGATCGTTGTTAATGTATACATGTTGTATTTGAAAATACGGAACTCCAACAGCGGATGATCGGTTGTCATCTGTCTAATTACGAACAGGATCAGGGATATGGCCCCTACGACCAGACAAGCAATTACAATTGCACTGCCCCATCCGTCTGTACCCGCATCACTGAAGCCGTACAACAAGCTACCAAAACCGAGTGTAGATAAAATAACACCTGGATAGTCCAATTTAGGTTTGGATTGACGTGTTACATTTTTAACAAACGCAATACCGATTGCAGTTGCAATAACGGAGAATGGCAAAATGATATAGAACAACAGTCTCCAGGAATAATGCTCAACCACATAACCTGACAGTGTTGGTCCAATGGCCGGAGCGAGAATCATCGCGATCCCCATCGTACCCATAGCCTGACCACGTTTCTCAATC
Source organism: Paenibacillus sp. ALJ109b (assembly GCF_010747435.1). Taxonomy (NCBI): domain Bacteria; kingdom Bacillati; phylum Bacillota; class Bacilli; order Caryophanales; family Paenibacillaceae; genus Paenibacillus; species Paenibacillus sp. ALJ109b. The sequence goes on along the minus strand of NZ_JAAIFP010000012.1, from coordinate 133,040 downwards.
GGGAAGATCGTCAAGAATACAACTGTCATCAGAGGCATCAGGATACCTGCACCTGCCGCTTGAATAACACGACCTACCATCAGAATACTAAAGTTCGGACTTAAACCACAGACCAAGGTTCCTAATGTAAAGAGCGTCATAGCCGTAATGAAAATTTGACGTGTCGAAAATTTGGCGATCAGATACGCCGTAACTGGAATCAATACACCATTGACGAGCATATAACCCGTAGTCAGCCATTGGGCTTTATTCGCGCCGATGCCGAGGTCCTCCATAATTTTAGGAAGAGCTACGTTCATCAACGTTTGGTTCAAGAAGGCGACGAATGCACCGATTAACAATGCGGCCACAATCGGGCCTTTCTTAATATTGTCCATCGCTGAGGATGGCGCTGCTGCTGCAGTAGTACTCATTGGTTGTTCATCTCTCTTCCTTCTAACTTTTCAATCATTTGATTATGAATTCTTAGCAGGTGCCCCAGGTCTTCCTTCGGGATATCCAGAATAGGTGACACTCGCTCCATCCACAATTGGTGTGTTTCCTGCTGGGCCCGTTCCCCCTTGCCCGTAATCTGAAGTTTTACGGATCGACGGTCCGAGTCGGAACGGGTTCGAACAATGTACTCACCCTTGACCAGACGCTCCACCACAGCACTCATAGAGCTGCTGCCCATATGACAGAGCTCAGCCACTTCATTGATACCAATCGAAGGGCGCTCTCTCAAAATGGATAACACCATAAATTGAATCGAAGTGAGCTCAATTTCCTTGTTTTCATTCCAGAATGCCCGGAAGAGCATTTGATTGACCTGCCTAAACGAATTAATAATGTAGAATACTTCGTATGTGTCAGACATTAATTCACCCTTTTACTTATGGAATATAATATTTCGTACACGAAATATCAGGGGAACAATTACTTATTATAACAAAAATATTTACATAGTCAACTCTTTACATATAAATTTTTAGAGATTATTCTCAGCCATTCAAAGCAGGTAAAACTCTTTAAAGTAAACATCAATAAAAAATAACCACGGCCCTCTTGCATGTTCAGCAAGAGTTCCATGGTTACTATTATTCGTCTGTCCATTGGCATTAAGATGTGGACAAGGCATGCTCTTTTGTTTTTGGTGTCGTCATTTTGCCTAATAGATATACTAGCAACTGCTGGTTATGCATTGAAATATTGCTGAGAACGGAATTCATAAATTCATTGCGAATGGTGATTCCCCGCTCAGTCTCCATGCGTCCCTTATCAGATAGGGATACCCATACAATTCGTCGATCCTGATCATCCCGATCCCGGCGAATCAGTCCGTTTTTCTCCATACGATCCAACAACATCGTTACTGCTGCCGGTGTTGTAGCCAGAAAAGGAATCAAATCGGATGGTTTCATCTTCTCGTGATCCTCAAGAACCTCCAGTACAGCCAGCTGCGCCTCTGTTAACGAGGGTGCCAGCTCATGATCCATATGCAGCTTGTAGTCCTTGGTCAGCCTCGACCAGCACTTGGCAAAATCGGAATTATACATCTTGAATCGCTCCTCTCTGCAACCGGTTATCACTTCACCTGCTTAAGTTTTCGCCCTTAAAAGCCGCATTCCTGCTGCCTTTTTTCAATTTCCTAGCGATCGACCGTAATCGACGAAGGTTGTTAAACTTCGCATGGTGGTCCTCTATTAATCCGCGTCTGAACAACAAAATAAGACTCTTTACATGACAGGTTTCCCTGCTCTGTAAAGAGTCTTTATTGAATCCTGATTAGGAGGAAGAAGCTGCCTGATTCTCTGTGAGATCCATGATAAGCTCCACAATTTCATCCTGTTTGTCCACATGCACAAGCAATTTACCAATATGTTTCCGTTCAGTAATAGGTACAGCTTCGGAAGAAATGTGATGTGATTGACCTTCCTTGGTCATCACCGTTACATTTCGTTGTTCCCGACAATAGAACGCTCCGGCAATTCGGCTACCGTTCGGTTTCACCCGTTTGCCTTCCTTGAATTCAAATGTTGCCAGTCCCTTGCCGCCACGGCTCTGCAGAGCATAATCCAGCAGTAACGAGCGTTTGCCATAACCCAAGTCAGACAATATAGCAACCTCACCTTCATCGCCTTCCACCCACAGAACAGATACAACTTCATCCGTTTCTTTTAACTGAATACCACGTACGCCTCCAGATACACGCCCCATCGGATTTACTTCATCCTCACGGAAACGGATAGCCATGGCTTCTTTGGTGATCAGCATGATATCCTTGCCACCTGTACTTAGATGAACGGATAATACCTCATCATCTTTGCCGACTTTGCATGCGGCTACTGCGCCGGAACGCTTGGTGACGTATTCCTTCAGCTCGGTACGTTTAACCTGTCCTTTGCGGGTGACAAAGACCAGACTGTGATCCGGCTCTTCGAAGGATTTAACAGCAAGCACACTTGAGATCCGATCGTCTTTTGCCAGCGGAATAACGTTGACGATCGCCGTCCCCGGGTCTTTCCATTTGAATTCCGGTACCTGATGCACAGGTAACAGGAAATACTGCCCTTTCTTCGTAAATACCAGCAAGTTCTCCAGCGTGTTAACTTCAAGGACCTGAGCGATATAATCGCCTTCCTTCACACCACTTGCATTACGTTCCCCACCGGATCGTGTGAATGACTGCATGCCTGTACGCTTGATGTATCCCTCTTTGGACAAAGTGACAAATACATCTTCCGCGTTCACCAGCACTTCCAGATTAACCTTGAGTTCTTCCACTTCGCCCTGAATGGCTGAGCGACGGTCAATTCCGTATTTCTCACGAATCTCCATCAGCTCTTTGCGAATGACTCCGATTAGCTTGCGATCACTATCCAGAATGGAGCGTAATTGCGCGATCTTCTTCATCAGTTCGCCGAGTTCCTTTTCCAGAGAAGTAATCTCCAGATTGGTCAATCGGTATAATTGCAAAGTCAAAATGGAATCCGCCTGACGTTCGGAGAAACCAAACATCCACATCAGGTTATTTTGAGCATCCTGACGGTTCTTCGAAGCTTTGATAGCCGCAATGACCTCATCAAGGATGTTAAGAGCTTTTACCAGACCTTCCAGGACATGTGCACGGTCTTCCGCCTTCTCCAGCTCAAAGCGGGTACGGAACGTCACAACTTCACGCTGATGGGCAATATAAGCCTCGAGGATTGATTTCAATCCCAATTGCTGAGGGGCTTTGTTTACAATCGCAACCATATTGAAGTTGTAAGTGACCTGCAAGTCTGTTTTCTTCAGCAAGTAAGCCAAAATACCTTGTGCATCGGCTTCTTTTTTCAGCTCAACCACGATCCGCAGGCCTTCACGCCCACTTTCATCCCGTACTTCGGCAATTCCTTCAACCTTTTTCTCCAGCCGAATGTTCTCCATCGCTGTAACCAGACGGGATTTTACGACCTGATAAGGGATCTCGGTAATCACGATTTGCTGTTTGCCACCGCGCATATTCTCGATATCGGTTTTGGAGCGGAGATAGATCCGCCCTTTACCTGTGCGGTAAGCATCCAGAATGCCGTCGCCGCCCATGATTAGCCCACCTGTCGGAAAATCTGGACCTTTCATAAACATCATGATCTCATCCAGTTCAATCGACGGCTTCTCCATCACAGCAATACAAGCATCAATGGTTTCACGCAAATTATGTGGAGGGATCTCTGTTGCAAAACCTGACGATATCCCACTTACACCATTGACCAGCAGGTTCGGATAACGTGATGGTAATACAACCGGTTCTTTGGCCGTATTATCAAAATTATCTTTAAACAGAACAGTCCGTTTCTCGATATCGCGAAGCATCTCCATTGCGATGGGCGACAAACGGGCCTCCGTATACCGCATAGCCGCTGCCGGGTCATCATCCTGTGACCCCCAGTTTCCATGACCGTCCACGAGCATATGCCCCATTTTCCATGGCTGTGCCATCCGTACCATCCCATCATAGATGGAGGAATCCCCGTGAGGATGGTAATTACCCATAACATCCCCAACTGTTTTTGCGGACTTCCGATATGGTTTCTCCGGTGTATTACCTGAATCGTACATTGCGTAAAGAATACGCCGCTGCACCGGCTTCAATCCATCCCGTACATCGGGAATGGCCCGGTCCTGAATAATGTATTTGGAGTAGCGACCGAAACGGTCACCCACGACCTCTTCGAGAAAGGCCGGCATAAATTGTTCTGATAGACTCATTCCAAGCACCTTCTATTCTTCGTACTCTGTAAAGTCGACGTTCTCTACAATCCAGCGTTTGCGCGGATCAACCTTATCACCCATGAGTGTAGATACACGACGTTCCGCTTTTGCTGCATCGACAATTTCCACTTTGAGCAATGCGCGTGTTTCAGGGTTCATCGTTGTCTCCCACAGTTGATCCGGGTTCATCTCGCCAAGTCCTTTATAACGTTGAAGCTCCACATTGTTTCCAAATTCTTTCATGTAATTCGCCAGCTCTTCATCAGTCCAGGCATAACGTACACTAGCCATTTTTCCTGATTTGCGTGTGAGTTTGTATAATGGCGGCTGAGCGATATATATTTTGCCTGCATCAATGAGCGGTTTCATATAGCGGTAGAAGAAAGTAAGCAACAATACCTGTATATGTGCGCCATCCGTGTCGGCATCCGTCATAATTATGATTTTGGAATAATTGCTGTCTTCAACTGCAAATTCGGTTCCAATACCTGCTCCGATAGCCGATGTAATGGCACGATATTCTTCATTTTTGAGGATATCGGCCAACTTCGCTTTTTCTGGATTGAGCGGTTTACCTTTAAGCGGGAGTATCGCCTGGATCTTGGAATCACGTCCCTGTTTGGCTGAACCCCCTGCGGAATCCCCTTCGACGATAAACAATTCATTCCGGGTAAAATCCTTGGATTGTGCCGGAGTCAGTTTGCCGTTCAGGTTGGAGCTTTCACTGCGTTTTTTGCCGGTTCGCATCTCATCCCGAGCTTTTCGTGCAGCTTCTCTGGCTCTGGAAGCTTGAACCGCTTTGCGAATCAACGTTTGCGCAACCTGCGGGTTTTCTTCCAAAAACCGTTGGATATTCTCGGACACGACAGAATCTACTGCGCTTCGTGCGGAAGCGCTACCGAGTTGATCCTTCGTTTGTCCTACGAATTCAACCTCCGACATTTTGACACTGATGACCGCCATCATGCCTTCACGAAGATCATTACCTTCGAGGTTTTTATCTTTTTCCTTAATCATGCTGGTACGCCGTGCGTAGTCATTCATCACACGTGTATAAGCTGCTCTGAATCCGGTCTCATGTGTACCGCCGCCCCTAGTGGGAATCGAGTTCACGAACGACGCCAGCGTTTCGGTATAACCCGCGTTATACTGAATCGCTACTTCGACCTCAATGTCATCCTTCTCCGCATAGAAGTGAATGACATCATGCAGCACATCTTTATTTTCGTTAAGAAAAGCAACAAACTGGCTTGCTCCGCCTTCGTACATGTACTCATCCTGATTGCCTGAACGTTCGTCCTTGAGCACAATTCTAAGACCCGAATTCAGAAAAGCAATCTCCTGAAGACGTTCTGCCAGTGTATCATAATTAAATTGAATGCCGTTCTGGAACACCCGAATATCCGGTTTAAACGTAACTTTGGTTCCCGTTCGATTGGTATTGCCCAATACTTCGAGACCAGACACCGGTTCTCCGACATGCTCAACGCCTTTTTTGTCTTGCCAATACTCGAATCGTTGACGATGAATCTTGCCATCACGGAAAATCTCGACTTCAAGCCATTCGGACAATGCGTTCGTAACTGACGCACCTACACCGTGCAAACCGCCGGATTTTTTATATCCTGATCCACCGAACTTTCCGCCTGCGTGCAAAATCGTAAACACGACCTGGGGAGTAGGAATCCCTGTTTTATGTATACCTGTCGGAATTCCCCTTCCGTTATCCTGAACCGTAACAGAACCGTCCTTATGCAGCGTGATATCGATTTTGGAGCAGAATTTGGCGAGATGTTCGTCGACAGCGTTATCCACGATTTCCCATACCAAATGATGTAGACCCGAAGTACTGGTGCTGCCGATGTACATCCCCGGCCGTTTCCGTACCGCTACCAGTCCTTCAAGTACTTGAATGTCGTCCGCGTCGTAGCCTGAAGACCCTTGTCCTCCGCCTGTCGAACCTGCCGACATATCGATTTGCTCGACCATTCATGCTCCCCCTTCTTAACTTGCAACTAAAAAAATGCCTGAAATGCAAACAGATGTTTTCTTATCCTTGTCCATTTTAATTCAAGATATCCCGTTTCGTAAAGACAATGAATGACACAAAGAGTGAAGCAATGCCCCAAACACTAAGCACAATAAGGGAAAAACCTAAATTCATCCCTTCGATTGGTGGCAATCCGCCAGACAAATAATTCGGAAGTTCGAGGTTAACCATAAACAAATATTTGGCTGACTGCCAGGATGCAGCCATACTGGTGAGAATAGTTCCTGCTATGAGTGCTGCCATCATGATGACAATACTTGCTGCTGTACTTCGCACTAATACAGAGACCATGAAGGCAAGCATCGCCACAATGATACTGACGAACCAGATCAGCCCTGCCTGCATTAGCATATACAGCCACTGGTCCACAGCATGGACTGCAGACATATCGACATCTGTACCCACAACCTTGAATCCGGTAAAGATCGGCATACCGAAACCTTTATATCCGAATACCGCTCCCGAGATGACATAACAGATAACGTACGCCGACACCACAATAATCGATACGAACATAATCAACGTGATGAGCTTGCTCAGCAACACTTTCCAACGTTTGACGGGACGGGTCAGTAGCATTTTAATCGTACCTGTGGTGCGCTCACCGGATACCAGATCCGAAGCAATCGCCATAATGAGCAGTGGTATAAACAATCCAACGGCGTTATTCATGAATTCCCGCGTAAAAGTTACACCGCCAGGCTCTTTCGGATTGATGTCATTCTCCAGATAGTATTGCATTTGCTGGATGTACACAGTCCTGTACTTTTTGTATTCTTCAGGTACCCGGTCACTGCCAAGCGAGTTCTGATTATCCGTAATGGCTTGTTGCAGTTCAAGCCGCCAGTCGCCGCCAAACTTGTCACGATTATTTTCCGCAGATTTCATCTGGGCATACGTAAACATCGGAACCAGGACCGCGAGTACGATAAAAATAATATAAAGACGTTTTTTCTTTACCATCTTGATCGTTTCGTTTCGGATCAGCGGCATGATGTTACTCAATGGATTCACCTTCTGTCATTTTTAAGAATAGCTGTTCCAGCGTAGGCTGAATCCGCTGCACTCCTTCAACCTGAATTCCGGCTTGCACCATTTGCTGCACCAGGGCCGGAATCCGATCTTCATGCATTTCAGCAACGACCGCATTCAGACCAAGCCCTGCAACAATGGTATCGTCCATAACATCAGCAGGCCGATCCACCAGGGAAATACCTGCATTCAGCAGCATTTTTTTACCTTCCTCCAACGGAGTAACATGCCATATCGCCAATTTGGAATGGTCTTCAATCAGTTCATTGACACCGCCAACTGCAAGCACGCGCCCGGCACTGATAATTGCCACCCTGTCACAAAGAAGCTGAATCTCGCTGAGCAAATGACTACTGACGAACACTGCCATGCCTTCGCTTGCAAGCTGTTTGATAAAGACGCGAAGTTCCTTAATCCCTTTGGGATCAAGTCCGTTCGTTGGCTCATCCAGAATCAGCAGTCGTGGGCGACCAAGCAATGCCTGTGCAATGCCAAGTCGTTGACGCATCCCCAGAGAGTAGGTTCTTACTTTATCATGAATTCGCTGATCGAGGCGTACAATATCTACAACTTCCTGAATACGGTCATTATCCACCCCTGGCTGCATACGTGCAAAATGCTCAAGATTCTCCCATCCGGTCAAATACGTGTACACTTCCGGGTTTTCAACAATGGAACCCACATATTTCAGGGCCCGTTCAGGATCACGGTTGACATCATACCCACAGACTTGAATTTTACCTTCTGTCGGTTTAATCAGATCGACTAGCATCCGAATGGTTGTTGTTTTCCCGGCACCATTGGGTCCCAGAAAACCAAAAATTTCGCCTGGTTTAACGTCAAAAGTAACATCCTTAATGATCCATTTGCGTCCAATCTTTTTCTTCAGATTCTGCACCGACAATACGGAATCAGTCTGTTCTTGTGCCATTTATTTTCCGCTCCCTTCTGCTGGAGTCTCTGCCCGATATTCCTGTGCAATCCGAACCGCAATTTGCTCGTAGCCTTCTCCATTGGGATGAAAATGATCTGACGACAGATATTGTCCCAGATGATTTTCAAACAGATCAAATGTAGGCACAAGTGTCATCTTGTCCTCGTTGTTCAGAACCTTCATTGCGGCATCGTTCCACGCAGCTACAACCGCATTTCCTGGCTCTTTGAGTTCTTTCACATCCCCAAACGGATTGTATAGCCCTATGTAGGCAATCTGTGCATCAGGGTTAATTTCTTTCACTTTCTTCAAGATCTCCTGCAAACGCTTCGACGTCTCCGGTAATGCCGCAGCAAGTGTCTCTGCCGTTGGAGCGTCTTCTCCCTGTAGAACCTGTCCACCCTGGAACAGATCATTGGCTCCGATCGACAACAGAATAAAGTTGGACTGTTGTAAGACATAACGTACGCCTTGTTCATCTAGCTTGCTCAACAATGCGTCTGTTCTCAAACCATTCACACCCATATTGTTAAGCACTTGCACATCATATCCCTGATCTTTGAGCAAATTACCTGCCCGCCTTACAAAACCAAGCCCCTCATCATCCCCCGTACCTCTTGCCAGGGAATCACCGATTACAGCCATTTGAATTTTGCCATCTTTCACCACAGGTGTTGATTGCCCGCTATCCTTGGCAGGTGTCGTTGTCTGCTGTCCTGTACCTAATTGGGCATCTCCCTCAGGAAAAATGACGTCTTTAATGGCGTATCCAAATCCAAATAACAGCAGCAATGTTGTCAATATGGATACTGTGCTAATGGTTCTCCAGATCCATGGCGCTGAATCAAGATTTCTTTTTTTCATTCATCACATCTCCGCTCATGTACACCTGGCTGGGTGCTTAAAATTTAAAATGATTTTACATTAAGATGACGCTTTTTCTAAATAACATAAATGTTCTGTCGTTAATTTGCAAATTTTGCCGCTGTATTAAGCAGAATTCAGTTTCAAATATGCTTTTACAAAAAAAAGGTTATGTCACGCACAGCTTCCAGCTGTGATGACATAACCTTTTTTTGAACTAAAATCAAAATATTCTTCAATAAAATGAATTAGTTACCGATAAATTCTTGAGCCCAATATCCGTTGTAGAATCCAACACCAATTTTCGTAAAGTTTTTGCTTAGGATATTCGCACGGTGGCCTTCGCTATTCATCCAGGCTGTAACAACCTCTTGAGGTGTTTTTTGCCCTTTCGCAATATTCTCGCCAGCATAGCTGTAAGTTACTCCAAATTGTTTCATCATGTCAAACGGAGAACCATAGGTCGGTGATTGGTGATCAAAGTAATTGTTGTTGCTCATGTCTTTAACTTTGGCTACAGCCACTTTGTCCAAAAGAGCATCGGAAGCCAATGCGCCCAGGCCAGCTTTGGCACGTTCAGCGTTCACAAGTTTTACTACTTGAGCTGCAAAATCCGATTGTGTGCTCTCGCTACCACTGTTACCTGTATTGCCTGTAGTCGTTCCAGTTCCAGTTCCATTATTTGAAGGATCTTTGGCTGGTGTAGTTGCCGGTTTCTCTTCTTGAGTTGGTTTTGCAGGTGTTACCGGTTTTGCAGGTGTTGTCGGTTGAGCAGGTTTAGTAGTTTGATCAGGCTTTGTTGCAGGCTTCTCTACCGTTGTTTGCCCTTCGCCAGTGGATACAGTGTAACCATTATCTTTCAGCCATTTTTCAATGTACGCTTTTAAGCTATCCGCACTCGTAATTTTAAACGTTGTAGTATTAGTAGTTGTTTTATATGATGCATCTGCAGCGGAAGCAGGGAGCATAACCCCTACGGCGAGTACGGCTGTCAGACTGCTGGTTACCACGGTTTTCATCCATTTCTTCTTCAAATTCATTCATCTCCTTAGGAATATTAGTTATGACAACTTTGTAATTAATACTCTAGCAGTATATCAAGTGAATAGTAGATTGTGAACCCATAAATTATGGAAAAGTAACTTTTTTGTCATTTTTATAACCTGTTTCAAGTGCGTGTGGACGGTTTATAGTACATTGCACCCAATCCTGCAATCAGCTCTTAAAACGCTGGTATATCAACTAAAACTCTAACCATCAACCTTAAAATACGGTATAAAAAAATGGCATCCGGACAAAAAATCGCCGAATGCCACTTATCTTTTATTTATCATTCACCACAAGAAAAACGTGAAGATCGCGATATAATAAAACTCTTTTTCTATAGAAGGACTTTACTGAAACGGTAGCCTCTCTTCTGGAAACCAATATGCTCGTAGAAAGAATAGGTTGTTGAAGTCACTTCACGGTTCGCTCCGGTGACAAACAATTGTTTCCCACCTTGCTGTCTGCCCCAATCCTCGGCACGAGCCATCAGACGACGGCCAATTCCTCCCCCACGGTGTTCTTGTCCTACTATCAAGGACGTAATTTGTGCGGCAGGTTCCGGATAGGCATGACTTTGCACACATTGCAAGCCAATCACACCAATAATCTGTTCATCCACTTCGGCAACAAGCATGCATGCGTTTGGATTACTTTCCAAACATTCAATGCGCTCTTTCATGACATTGGCTGTTGTGGGATAGCTGACCTCTCGCATCAGTCCCGTTACCGCTTCAGCATCTCGCAGTTCACACTCTCGGATCATCAGTACAGGGGCCTCAACATTATTGGACATGATTTACCTCCACTTTCAGCATATTAGCGGCTTGTACCGCTGTTTTACGAGCTTCTTCCACATCTTGGCCGGCACTTAATGCTACGGCCATTCGGCGTCCCACTTTGGTCTCAGGTTTGCCAAATACACGAACCTGAGTACGAGGAAGCGCCAGTGCTTCTTCAATCCCGCCTACAGTAAAGTCAGATGTTTCATCATTAGCCTTCAGCGTTGCTGAAGCTCCCGGTGTCAGTAAATGTACACCTGTGACCGGAAAACCAAGAATTGCACGCACATGCAGCGCAAACTCGGAACTATCTTGCGTTACCATAGTAACCATGCCTGTATCATGCGGACGAGGCGATACCTCGCTGAACACGACTCCATCTGATGTCAGGAATAATTCGACCCCGAACAGTCCATAACCACCGAGTTCATCCGTAACAGACTTGGCAATATGACAAGCTTGTTCCCATTGCTCCGGTGTCATCGCATGAGGCTGCCACGATTCGACATAATCCCCATCTTTCTGAATGTGACCAATCGGAGGACAAAATACAGTCCCTGAGACAGATCTAACAGTGAGCAGCGTAATTTCGCTGTCAAACTTCACAAAGCTTTCCACAATGACTCGTACGGATTTGCCACGTGCTCCCGAAAGAGCAATGTTCCAGCAATCCTCTACGTCACCCGATGTACGGCATACACTCTGCCCTTTACCGGAAGAACTCATTAGTGGTTTGATGACGCATGGTGTACCCAATTCACGAACAGCTTCCTGAAGTTGTTCCAGGTTGTCCGCAAAAAGATAGGCCGCTGTCGGAAGGTTCAATTGTTCGGCTGCCAGACGGCGAATGCCTTCGCGGTCCATCGTTAAACGGGCAGCACGGGCCGTAGGAACGACACAAAATCCTTCTTCCTCAAGCTCGAGTAAAGCTTCTGTTGCGATTGCTTCAATCTCAGGTACGATGTAATGAGGTTGTTCCTTTCGGATCAATTGTTTCAGAGCTTCGGCATTTAACATGTCGATGCAGTAAGACCGATGCGCAACCTGCATGGCAGGTGCGTTTTCGTAACGATCAACAGCGATCGTCTCTACTCCCAGTCGTTGGGCCTCAATAACGACCTCTTTTCCCAATTCTCCGCTGCCCAATAGCAGCATTTTTTTGGCTTGAGCCGAAAATGGAGCACCCCACATGTTCTTTCCAATCCTCCCAAAGAGAAATCTTCTATATCTATCTCTCTATTTTCGGGGTTTTGGTTAAAGAATGCAAGAGTGCTCCCTATTTTTCTTGTGAATTTTACAAGATTTTTTGTGTTTTTTCGATCAATTTTTACAAAAATCTGTATTGAGCTTCTATTAATCCATTATAAACTCCTTGTTTCTGGATAAGTTGCTCATGGTTTCCTTCTTCCTTGATTTCACCATGATCCAGCACGATAATGTTATCCGCATTTCGGATCGTCGAGAGACGGTGAGCCACCATAAAGGAAGTTCTTCCTTGCAGCAGCACTTTCAAAGCCTCCTGAATTTTGAGCTCCGTTTCGGTGTCGATGCTGGCAGTCGCTTCATCCAAAATCAAGATTCGAGGGTCAGCCAGCAAGGCACGGGCAAAGGATAACAATTGCCGTTGTCCCATGGATAATACATTCCCACGTTCTTCGACTTCCGTATCATATCCACCCGGTAGCTTCATAATAAATTCATGGGCATTAACAGCCTTCGCTGCTTCTTCCACTTCTTCATTGGTTGCATCAAGCCGTCCAAAACGAATATTATCGCGAATGGTGCCAGAGAAGATAAACGTGTCCTGCAACACAATACTGATCTGGCTGCGCAGACTTTCGACCGTTACATCTCTTACATCCTGACCATCAATGGTGAGACGTCCGCCAGATATGTCATAGAACCGGCTGATGAGATTGATAATGGTACTTTTCCCTGAACCCGTATGACCTACGAGAGCAATCGATTGTCCGGCAGCTGCAGCGAAACTGATTCCCTTCAGCGCCTGTCTACCCTTCTCATATTCAAACACCACATTGTCGAATACAATATCTCCTTTAATAGAAGCAAGCGGCTTGGCTCCAGGTTTATCTGCAATACTCGGCTCCTCATCCATAAACTCGAAGATCCGTTCGGAGGAAGCCATGGCAACGAGCAATTGATTGTACATCTGCCCCAGACGGTTAATCGGGTCCCAGAAGTTGCCGACATAGTTGGCAAAAGCTACGAGCAATCCGATTGTCAGCTGCCCCTCTTGAATTAGATAAGCACCAAACCAGAACAGGATTAACGTTCCGAAGCCGCCCGTAATTTCAATCAGAGGACCAAAGCCTTGGTTCATGGCCGATGCTCTATCCCATGATTTTTTGCTCGACAGATTCATGTTGTCAAAATACTTCATGTTTTCTTTTTCCTGCGTATAGGCCTGAGTCACACGAATCCCCTGAATGGATTCATTCAAATGGGAGTTGATGCGTGAGTTCTTCATACGTACATCCTGCCAGGCACGGCGGATCAACACACGCAGTTTGGTTGAAATAATAAACATGAGCGGAACTGTAATAATGACCGCGAGGCCCAGTTTCCAGTTGATCAGCAGCAAAATGACGATAATCCCCAACAGCTGCACACAGTCAATCATGACATTGACCGCACCGTTGGTGAACAGATCCTGCAGGGAGTTGATATCATTGGTGACACGCACCAATACCGAACCCGCAGGTCTTTTGTCAAAGAAGTTAAAGGACAGCTTCTGGATATGTTTGAACAGATCCGAGCGAAGATCGTAAATGACCCTTTGCCCGATAATGTTCGTTAATTTGATTCGGTACGTATTAGCCGCCCATTGAATCAGGTATAACACAAGCACAGAACCAGCAATAATATAGAGCATCGTCAAGCTTGGCAACCCCGTTGCAGGTGCAATCGCTTTATCAATCGCCAAACTGATCAAAAATGGAACGGACAATTTCGTAATGGTACCCAAAATCATCATTAGGATAATGAGTGGCAAGAGTTGTCTTGCATAAGGTTTCATGTAAGAGAACAAACGTCCGAACTCACGCCAGTTAAACGGTTTTTCAATTATTTCGTCGTCCTGATATACAAAACGTTCATTCATTTTCTTGTCAGAGGTCTCTTTGACCTCGCGCCTATCGGCTACCGTTTCGGCACTCATGAATTCACCTGCTCCCCAGCCTCCCGCTTACCGCGGGCAATATAATCTGCGTATTGAATCTCATATACGTCCCGGTAAGGTCCAGGCTCTTCAATGAGATCTTTATGTGTGCCACGTTGAACGACACGTCCTTCATCCAGTACCAGAATCTCATCTGCGTGACGCAGGGAAGAGATCCGATGCGCAATGATAAACGTCGTTCTTCCACGCATGACTTCCTGGAATCCGGATTGAATTTCATGTTCGGTCTCCATGTCGACTGCACTGGTTGCATCATCCAGAACGAGAATTTTCGGATTTTTCAGCAGAGCTCTAGCAATTGCAATCCGCTGTTTTTGTCCTCCGGACAAGCCCATTCCCCGCTCCCCTACGACCGTATCGTATCCTTCAGGGAATTCCATGATGAACTCATGTGCTTTGGCCAGTTTGGCTGCACGGATAATCTCATCCATGGTTACATTTTTGAGTCCATAAGAAATGTTGTTGCGAATGCTGGAAGAGAACAGGAACGTTTCCTGGAACACAGAAGCAATCTGACTCCGCAGGCTGCGAATTCCAATATCCTTAATATTTTTGCCGTCCAGCTTGATGGTGCCCGAGTTCACGTTGTATGCACGCATCAGGAGCTGAATAATAGTTGATTTACCCGAGCCTGTTCCTCCCAGGAAGCCAATGACGGAGCCTGGTGGCGCATCAAAGTTAATATCGGTCACTGCCGGCATTTTATTGCCGTAAGCAAAGGTAACGGATTCAAAGGCCACATGCCCTTTGACTTGATCAGCCTCTACAATGACCGGATCTTCTGTCTCTTGTACATCTACCGGCGTATTCAAAAGTTCCAACACCCGTTCACCCGATGCTTTGGATTGCGTATAGTTATTGATATGGAAGCCAAGGTTCCACATTGGACCGATTATGTACCAGATCAAACTGAAAAAGGCAACGAGTTCACCGAGTGTTAACGTTTTCTGAATAACCATGTTTCCGCCAATGAGGAGCAGAAGAACTACGCTGACAGAAGCCAGAATCTCCATGATCGGAAAATATTGACTCCATAATGTTGCTGCATGAATCTGGTTCGTTTTGTAACGCTCGTTACGGACGGCAAACTTCTCCACTTCGTGAGGCTCACGTGCAAATGACTTTACAGTACGCACACCTGTAATATTCTCCTGTACTGCTGTCGTCAAAGAGCTAAGTGCCAGCCGCATTTCTTGGAATGCAGGGTGAATTCGGGATTCGAATCTCAGCGCAACGAAGGCAAGCAGAGGAATACATATGAGCGTTAGCAAGGTAAGCTTCCAACTCATGGTCATCATCATGATTGCGCCGAATACGACCATCAGAACCATGTTGAGAATTTGAGCGAAGCCAAATCCGATAAAGTTACGGATCGCTTCGAGATCTCCCGTGAGGCGGGACATCAAATCTCCCGTTTTGGCCGTGTCGTAATACCGGAAGGATAAAAATTGAAGCTTTTCGTAACAAGCGTTACGAAGTCGGTACGCCAGGAAGTTCCCGAGACGCCCTCCAAAAAGACCGTGTAAAAATTGCATTCCCGCTTTCAGAATAACGACACCTAATACCGTTAAAGCAAGTTTGGGAACGTCTTCAAAATTGCGCGGAGTGATGACGTCATCAATCAGTATCCTTAGCAGGTTCGGATACACCAGTCCAAGCGCGGTCGCTATGGCGAGGCATAAGATCGATAAAAATAAATACGTGCGCTTCTCCCAGAAAAAGATCTGCAATTGCCTGAGAACATCCATGTCTCTCCTCCTCTTATATCGTTCAAAAACAGTATGAACATTTATGAAGTTTATCACCGTCCCCCATTCGCGGCAAAGCGAATAAGCGACCATATTCAGGCTACTTTCACCTTAATGCGTCATTAAGGAAGGTAGATACCCTCCTATCAATCAAATGTTTGAATATTCTCTTCCTTTCAGGTTGTTCGTACCAAAAAAGGCTCCCTGTATGCCTTTAGAGGCAGGGGCCTTTTTTGGTACAACGACAACATTTCAAAATATCGCTGTATAACTCATTCCGATTTTCAACCGTTTACATACAGACATGGATTTGAATACCTTTTATTCACGTTCAATCTGCCCCAGTTGTACAGACAGACTCTCCCATTCTTCGGCAGGAATTCCACTGGTCATTGTCTCATGAAGGGCACTAACGGCCTCCTCAAGTCTCTCTTCCAATTGACGGGATTGATGCTGCAAAGACTGACCAAGCTGGTTGTCATAGAATTGAACAAGTTTATTCTCCGCAGCAGGCAGAACATCGATCACCATCTGTTTAATAACAGGATCAAGTGCCTCCTGAAGCCGCTGTCGTCCATCTCCTTCGAAGAACTGTTTCGGATTACGGAAATAACTCAGATACGCTTTCCAACCCGAAGGTTCTTCCAAACGCACCTCTTCCAAAACAGGTGTACTCCAGCGTTCGCTCAGTGGCAACGACAGATCCATGCCTCCGGATAATCGTTTCAGTTCATCTACACATTCGGTCACTTGCTTGTGCATCCAAGTCTGCCCCGCCTGTTCGAGTCTAAGTGTAGTGGCAAGCAGTTCCTGTTCCAGTTCGATGGCAATCATGCGCAGCAGTTCGCGACCACAGGCAGCGAAGGCTGCTTTCAGATTCCCGCGATCCTCACGAAGAACGGATGGATGGAACGCTTCTGCCATGAACAGCCCAAAACGATAACCCAGGCGCTGCCGCACATGGAACAGCAATTCAGCCGTTTCCTGGGCCAGTTCTGCCTTCATGGACCGTTCCGCGAGCAAATGTACCCTCTGAAGGGACTGTTCCTGGATTGAGCCCAGCTCATCCCGACGTCGCTGTAGAACCTCTTCCCCCTGGGCCGCATCCTCGGCACGTGTCTTCACTCGTTTGATCACCCGTGCGATCTCTTCAGAAGCCCCACCAACCGCAAGGTCCGCAAGCTCACTTCCTGCAAACCGGTTAAATTCTTCCTCGAACTGAATGAAGCCAGATTGCTCCAGCAATGTCGCATCGTTGCCTGTCTTGCCTTCCATTGCCAGCATGCTGGATACAGGAAATAGGCGTGGTGCCCGAATGCCATTACTGCGCAGCTGAGTACTCACATGGTCAAGAACCTGCTCCAACTCCTCTTCAGAGGAAGACAAATCACTCGCATTAACCACAAAGAACATCTGATCCATTGCTGAGCTGTCTTTCACGCGTCCCAATTGATTCAGGAATTGTCGGTCTCCTTGAGAGAAGGCATGATTGTAGTACGTTACGAAAATGAGTGCATCCGCATTCTTCATATAATTGAAAGTGACACCCGTATGACGGGCATTCACGGAGTCAGCCCCTGGCGTATCTACAAGGACAATGCCTTGTTCTGTTACATCACAACTGTAGTACAGGTCAATACTGTCGACAAAGCAAGACTTCTTCTCATTAGCGACAAAGTTACGATATCCGTTCAGATCCACCAGCACATCCTGGCCGAGTTGAGCTGCGGTATCCTCCCAGCCTGCTGCGGCTGCCTGCAAAAAGCTGTAATGCGGACGCCCTGCCGGATGCACATCCTGTGGTGAAAGGGCTTTGACCCGTTTTTGCCAGTCTGCCCCAGGCTCACCCAGTCCAAGCAAACGGAAGGAATACGCAAGATCCTCCTGGAAGGCGTCCGAGGTCTTCATCCGGACCCGGGCAGTTCCATGCTCCGCGCCACCGGACGGAGCCATGATCCGGTTAATTGCCGCTGTCGTTGGATGCGGCGAGACCGGTAACACGGCTTCGCCCAGCAACGCGTTGGCGAAGGAGGACTTGCCGGCGCTGAACGCTCCGAACAGCGCCAGTGTAAACGTGCCGCCCGCAAGCGAAGCCGCGCGTGTACGCAGATCCCGTACCGCCGACCCCATGGCGGGGTACGGCTCTACCAGCGCAGCGGCGGCTTCCAGCCGTGCCGCCGCTGCGTCCAGGCGCCGGCGGCGCTGTGCGCCAGCCGCCGGCTGCCCATGCACCGCCGCTTTGCGCGGCGGCGGTGCCCCAGGAGTCTGTGGCTGCGCAGCCACAGACTCTTCCGTGCCCGTGTGCGGGCCGGGTGTTTCACCCGGCTCGTGCGCGGGCACGGGCGGGCCCTGCACCTCCGGCAACAGCCCGGAGGTGAGGGGGCCCGCAGGAGGCAGCAGGCTGCGCAGCCCTGCTGCCTCGGCGTCGGCGGCGCGCTGGAGCGCCGTATAGCGCGCCGCCGACGCGGATTGCGCCAGCAACGCTGCGCGGCTGGCGTCCAGCGCCTGGAGCGCGGCTTCGCCCTGCGTGCCCAGCGCTTCAAGCAAGCGGTCGGCCAGTATCATGGCCGACCTGCGGTAACGGGCCTCGATCTCGCCCCGTATATCCTTGCTGAATTGAAGCACATACTCGGGAGATACCTCTGCACTGGCGCTCCGTTTCATCTCCAGCAGTGCTTCATCTACCGCAGGCAGCTCCGCGTTCAGCGCTTGCTCCCACTCAGCACCCCACAGCTGATGTGCTTCACCCAACTGTCTAAGCATGGTACGAATATGCACTTCTACTTGCCCCGAAGCCTGATCTTGCAGAAGTCTCACAAGCTCAGCGGCACGACGCAGTTTCTCCTGCTCGGTCTTACCACCAGAGAACAATAAGCCTACCCGGAAACCGGGTTTACGGCTCTCCAAATAAGCCGCCGCAGAGGTACGAATATCGGCAGGGGTTAGGTTCGCATTTGCCAGAAGGGGCTCCAACTCCGCCCGAAACTTCTCCCGTTCACGTGATGGTTTGGAACGAAGTTCTGCTTCCTTTTGATCCAGGAGACCCAGTTCCCGTTCCAAGCGTTCAATACCTTCCTTGCCCCCAACTTCCTCCAGGAGCGCTGTCTCTTCCTCTTCGCGTTCCTCTGCCTGTCTTGTCAGATGCTGCTCGGTCACATGGCTCGCAGAGCTTGCAAGACTATGCTTGATTAACCCTTCCTTCTCATTCATCATATGTTCAATCAGTTGAGGAAGCTGCTTCCACTGGCTGTAACGATGCTCCTTGTCCCGAAGCGAAGTAAACAGCAGTCCATCATACCGAACTTCCCAGGCTGCAAAAATAGCTTCTACACCTTCAACATATTGGTCAAACGAAAGCTCCCGTTCCCGATGTTTATCAATCTGGTTTACGATAAGAAACAACGGTTTGCCCCAATCGGATAGACTTTTGGCAAAAGAAAGGTTGCTTTCCGATTGCACATGGTTATAATCCATCACATAGAACACCACATCAGCAAGATGAAGTGCTGAATGTGTTGCTAGGCTGTGCCCCTGATCGGTCGAATCCACACCTGGCGTATCAAGTAATACCGCATCATCTTTCAGTAGGGGAATGTCATCCCATACTTCAATGGAGGTGTATGCCCCACCGTTCTTGCAATACTCTTCCAATTGTTCTGGCGAAACCTCAAGAACTCCCGCTGAATTGTCAGCGCTTACGTTCGATGACGTATAAATAAGTGCTCTCGGCTCACCGTTACGGATGGATACAACATTCGCACTTGTAGGTACAGGACTCGAAGGCAAAACCCGCTTGCCACATAAACTATTAATTAGACTCGATTTGCCTGCCGAGAAGTGTCCACAAAACGCAATCGTTAACTGTTTCATTTCCGCCTTACTGATCAAATCCGTTAAAGCCTGTACAGCTGTATGGTCCCCTGTCTGCTCCATCGCTTCTCGCAATGGAAGCAGAGGTTTGGCCATCTCTACTGGGTAATCTGTTCTGGACATGACTGGCCTTCCCCCTGGCTCCTCTAATTTGACATCTGGTCCGATGTCTTTATCTTATAATTCATTTATTTTACCATTATCAAGTTTGAAATTGAACGGTTTGAATACAAGATGACTGACAAAGATAATTTCAAATCGCAATTCTCCACATAAAAAAATAAAACCGATCCTGTCGGTTTTATCTGTGAAACAATTGTATTCCATAAGAAGCATGCTGCGTCCATGCCCAATTGGATCACCTTCAAAAGATAACCTTGTACATAGAAGCAGCATAGCTTATTAATTCAAATCTCTTAAGAAACAGCGTTCTCCATCGAAGGCAGCAAAATTTCAAATACTTGGCCATGCTGCAAAATCGTAATGTCACGACCTTTGTCTCTCATGACAACTACTTCTGGTTTCGTGGACATACGCTCCAGATAATGTTCAGGCACATCACCAGAATGGCTTACAGTGATGCCTTCTACTTCTTTTTCTTCGTTTTCAGCCATTTCCTGTTCAACGATTTGTTCGAAAATATCGGAGAAGGCCTCAAAATTGTCAGTGTACACGGAAATGCATTTCATGATTACTCATCCTCTTCTACTCATTAATTTATTTTTCGTTTTGGGGTTGTGGCACGTTCCTTATCTTTCCTGATTTGGGACGTTTTCATACGCTTTTTACCTTCTCTGCATATGTCCAGTAATGGACAGACATGGCATTGAGGGTTTTGTGCCTTGCAATGGTAGCGTCCAAAAAATATGAACCGATGATGAGTTAAAGTCCACTCATCCCGGGGTACGCGCTTCATCAGTTTTTTCTCGACTTCAAGTACGGAGTCATCCCAACCTGCTAGTGCCAGCCTTTTGGATACACGTTCAACATGCGTATCCACCGCAATTGCCGGGACTCCAAATGCATTGGATACAACGACATTTGCAGTTTTCCGCCCGACACCAGGGAGCGTCACAAGCTGATCATGTTCCTGCGGTACATCACCGCCATACTGCTCTATTAAAATTCGGCACATGTTCTGAATATGCTTGGCCTTGTTTCGGTACAAACCGATACGCCGGATATCCTGTTCCAGTTCTTCGAGAGGAACAGACAGATAATCGGCAGGACTGGTGTACTTTTTGAACAAGTCTGCGGTTACCTTGTTTACCGTTTCGTCGGTGCACTGGGCAGACAATAGGACGGCTACAGTCAATTCAAACGCATTGCTGTGATTTAATTCGCAATGTGCATCAGGAAACATCGCTTCCATTGTTTCGAGTATATGCCTAACAGTGGCTGCATTCATGAAGAGCTACCTCCCACAAAATGACTCCACGAGGTGGAGCCTTACTTCGAAGCTTCTTTCGAGTACTTTGCGGGGACCCCAAAAATCTTGCAAAAAAAACGTCCTGATACGGGAAAGATCCCGCATCAAGACGGTCATTCTTTTGATCCTCGAAAAGAAACGATTACTGTTTTTGGATCTCCAGTACAACGTTGTTCAGGAGATACAATACAATATTATCATTATCTTTGAGAGATTGCACGCTTAAAGTGTTGTCACCCTGGTGAACAAATGCGCCTGTCCCCAGTGCAAAACGATAATTCGTGTCAGATGTGGACTCGCGTTTAACCAAAATTTGGTTGCCCACTCCATCATAAGACCAGAACTGTTTGCTCATGACTGTCAACACTCTAAAACGGGTAGAATTATCCGTATCTTTCGTCATTTCAACACGATCACCAACAGTAAGACTGCTAAGAGTAGTTAACGTAGAACCCGATTTGACTACTTTTACAGAACCACTAACAGGAACCGTCTCACTTTGACCATTGAACAGTTTCAGTGTAACTGACGAAGCATCAACAGATGTAACCTCCGCAAGCGTACGTTTAACAACTTGAACCGCTTTAGGAGTCGTTCCCTCAAAAGTAACGTTTATCAGGTTTCCCGCTGCCAATTGTGACGCCGTAAGGGACTGACCACTTTCTCCTGTCAGAACCGCTTGATCGACATAGAACTGACTTGTCAGCGAATCCGATTTCACACGAACACGTCCATTGGTTTCTACAGAAACTACTTCAAATTGTGCCACTGTATTCAAAGCCACTTTCTGTACATAGTCCTGATTCGAACCCAGCGTAACTGTGACACTATCACCGATCTTCAGGTCACTCAGACTTGCTCCAGATTTGTTGTAAATCTCGATTGTTGGAACCGTAGAGTACGGCACCGTGATCGTCTGGTTTCCAGACAACAAACTGATTTTTCTGCCCGCAGTATCAATACTGCTGATTGTGCCTTCGTATTTATAGATCACTTTAACGGATAACGCACGAGTTCCCACATACGTCAGATCCAATTTGCGACCATCATTCAACAAAGACTCCAATCCAGCAAGTGTAGGCTTCGATGTGTTGTAGTCCAGCTTCGTTTTGTCATCCAGCGTGAACACAAACGGTTTTTTATTACTGTCCAGAACCGTCAATACTTTTGTTTTACTGTTGTAGGATACAACGGAAACTCCGTTCATTGGCTCCATCTGACGTCCGATTACTTGAATGCGCGTCACACGGTCTTCTGAGTTTAGCGTAAGTTCAACCTGATCTCCATTAGTTGCGTCTGTAATCAGATCATTCAGCGTAGCATCCTGGATTCCGTTAATAACTACTTCCGGTTTTTCTGCAAGCAGCTTCGCTTCCAGCGATCCACCTTCACGTTTAAACGTCAGTGTCGATTGGTTACCACCGATCTCCACCAGTGTGCCGCGTAAAGACTGCTCTACACCTTGCGACAATTCAATCGTTTGCAGGATGCTGTCTTTAACCGTATACTTCACTGCACTTCCCGCTTTGAGCTCCGCCAGGGAAAGGATTCGGTCTTGATATCGAATGATCAGATTATCGTTATACGTGTATTGCTCTGTAGTTCCGGCTGCATTGGTAAGCTTAATCGTTTTGGCAGAAGTCGTTACTTCAGCAACGACACCACTATCACTTTTGTTGACAATACCGGACTTCACACGAATAACAACTGTCTTTTTGTCAGCCGAGAACGTCTCACGCTGTACTTCAATGGTGCTATCCGCTGTAATATCAGATAGTTTGATTGCATTTCCGTTTTGATCGATAAATGCTGTTGCCTCATCATAGCCATACGTTTCATAATTCTCGCCTACAAACAAGCCAATTTTATTACCTGATAATGAACGAGCAAAAGTACCTTCAACGCTTTCTACCTGCGGTGTTGCATCAACCACTTCCACATAGGAAGCCGTGCCGGTAGTACCTACAATCTGAACTTTTGTATACAGCTTCACATCTGCAGACGATGCACGGGATTCACTGTCTTTAGTAAAGTAAGGCGTACTGCTGTTCACTGCGAAGTTAACAGCTTTTCCGTCCACAACCAGTGTGATCTGCCCATCTTTTAATCCAGTTACATAACCCGTGAATGTGTTCGCATACTTCGTATCCGTTAACGTTTCGCCGCGGCTGAAGAATGTAGCGAGTTGAGCACGAGTTACAGAGCCTGTTGGATTAAACTTGTTGCCATCTACACCTTTGGCCAGATCCAAACTTACAGCCAGATTGATGTACCCTTTGCCACTTTCGGAAATGCTATCATTATCAGCAAATCCGGTAGATTGATTGTTTTGCGCCTTCGCTTCAGCATCTTTGTTCAACGAACGGATCAACAATTTTGTAATCCATTCACGTGATGCCTGTTTCTGCCCCCAGGATGTTTTGGACACATCCACTGTAGATTCTTCGGTTTTATCAATCAGTCCCAGTTGAAGCGCCAAAGCGACATATGGCTTGAAATAGTTTCCCACTTCCATATTTGTCGGTAATGCCGTAGCCGTACTGTCGTTCAACTGGTCCTCCTTGTTCATAAAACGGATCGCCATCGTCACAGCTTCCTGCTGCGTTACCGCGTCTCCCGGACGGAACAGGCCATTGTTACCGAGAAGAATACCTTGATAGGCCAGTTTGTACACATGTTTCTCAGCCCAATATCCGACCTTGATATCACTGAACAAACCGGTTGGTGCAGCTGTATTGCTTACAGTTGCAGTCTGACCTTGCCCCGTATCTGTTGATTCTGCTGCCATAGCAGCACCGCCGGCGCTAAGGGCCATCATGCCTGCAAGCACGGCTGAAACTACTTTTTTAGAGTGTGATGGATTGTTATATTTAAAAGTCACCTGTGATTCCCCTCTCTCATGTAAAACGGCCGATATTCCGCAGATTCACGGTAAAACAACATGCTGTACAACCTATTCGGATCGTGTCATTGGATGCTCAAGATCCACATGGCCCATCAAACTCTCGGATTGCTGGCCATCTACCAGCAAATCAAGTGATTTGACTTCATCAAATTGGAAAAACGTTTGCTTCAAAGCATCAATAGCAAACACTTCGCCACCTGCACCAAGACGTGCTGTATCCGGCATGTGAATATCCAGGGTAAGCGCACCATCTTTGAACTGAACAGATTTCAATTCAATTTCTTTAGCCCAAAGCGGAACAAGCTTGTCGTCCTTGCTTTGTTGCAGCGCTGCAAATGCAGCCTTGTACTTGGCTTCATCAGAAGCATAAGAAATATCTGCCGATGCTTTATGCAATTCCAACTCTTCCAGATCTGTGTAGTACACATCAATGGTCTTCTTCTCATTAGTTTCGGAAGTTCCAGGCTTCTCTGAAGTAGTTCCACCCGATGGAGTCGTTGTACCCTCCGTACTGCCTTCTGTGTTACCCGGTGTCGTTGTCGTTGTATCCTCCGGATCCTCAGTTACAGGTTCAGTAATATCCGTCTCATTCTGATCCTCAGGCGCATTAATCTCTGTTCCCGCACCTTGAGTCTGATTTGGAGCTGGAGCAGCTGTTGGCTTGCTTCCACATCCAGCAGCAACTGTCATAACCGTTACCAGCAGCGCTGCAATCCATAATTTTTTGTTCATTCTAACTCCGCCTCCTGATCATAAGGGTTGAACCCTTATTTAATTCCCAGATACTCCTTGATCCCTGCAACAATCCCTTTGGCTACACTGTTCTGGAAACTTTCAGTGAACAGTGCGGCTTCATCACTCTTGTTGCTCAGGAAACCAGCTTCCAGCAAAACAGCCGGCATCGTTGTTTCACGGGTTACGTGGAGACTTGCCGTTTTTACTCCGCGGTCCTTCAGGCCAGATGATTGCAAGAGATACTTGTGCATCACCGTAGCCAATGCCTTGCTATTCGAACGGGTGTAATACGTCTCCACACCGTTTGCCGCTGCAGACCCGCTGTTCGCATGAATGGAAATAAAGATATCCGCCTTCAATTTTTCTGCGATCTTTACTCGTTCACTCAAAGCCAAAAATGTATCATCGCTGCGCGTCAGCACAACGTCAATGTTAGATTCTTTTTTCAGCAATGCTTCCACTTTCAGAGCCATTGCCAGATTGAAGTCTTTTTCCTTCTTGCCGGTTACACCGATGGCTCCCGGGTCCTGATTACCATGTCCAGCGTCTACAACAACAACTTTTTTGCCGTTGTTTCCAACAGGAGGTTGCGGTGTTGTAGTGCCTTCTTTGTTCAGATCAATCATAACCATCCCGGAGTCACTTTGTACGTCATAACCTTTGGCATTGCTCAGATCAATGACAAAACGAAGAGTAGAAGGACTATTGCTGTACAAGGAATAAC
Source organism: Paenibacillus sp. ALJ109b (assembly GCF_010747435.1). NCBI lineage: Bacteria > Bacillati > Bacillota > Bacilli > Caryophanales > Paenibacillaceae > Paenibacillus > Paenibacillus sp. ALJ109b. Next base: position 107,494 of record NZ_JAAIFP010000012.1, on the reverse strand, counting down.
GAATCTTCGACACATCCGGATATCCACTCACGACAAGCTGTCCATTCTGGTTGCTGTCCAAAGCTTGTCCTTCACTAAAAGAGTCAGCGAACGCGGTATTTGGCAAGTCTATAACGATTCGATCCGGTCCTGTCATCGTGAAGACGTTCGGCTTCGTATTTCCGCTTGTTGCAATCAAAAAGCGGTTGTCACTGAAGCTGATGCCGTTCACCAGTACAAGACCATCCTGATCCGATCCTCCACCATCATTACCAGAGTTCGGAGGAGTGGTTGTCCCGTTTCCGGAACCTGAATTCTGGGTAACTAATGTTACCGTCTTCGTTGTATTGTTCCAACCCACCTTAAGACCCATTTGCTCACCAATGAACCTTAAAGGCACAAGTGTGGTTCCATTTTTCACGAGTGGCGGGGCATCAAGGTTCACGTTACTGCCGTTCACCGTTGCCGTCTTCTGTCCAACAATCATCTGCATGGCAGTGTTGTCTTTGCTAATAGTCACGGTGCTTGTTGCCTGTTTCCAGTCCACACCATATCCCAGGCTCTCCGAAATAACCCGAATCGGAACCATCACGCTGCTATTGATGATTTCCGCTTTGGCATCCGAAGGCTGCACAATTTCTTTCCCATCTAGGATAATGTGCGTATCTGCTGCTGCATGACTATAGCCCGGGAAAACGAGCCCAAAGACAAATAACAGTACCAAAAAACCGAACTTCTTCATCCTTCACCCCTACCATTCTCATATTTTTTTGCCGCATGTTGTGAACCTTCAGCTCCGACTGACCACTGAGGCATTACCAGACACCTATTAGACGCCTCGTATTCTCAAAAGTTGCGAATATATTCCAACATAACAGAAAAAAAACGTTGTCAAATCAAGCTTTTTCTACATTTTATTGTCTGAATTTTTCCTTAATTATCAATTATGCATCTCGAAACAACGCACAACCCTGACCTTCATATTTGCGCACAACCCACATTAAAGACCCAAATATTCTACAATTCCGTCTACGATAGCCTGTGCACATTTGTTCTGATAATCTTCAGTCAGCATCATTGCTTCATCAGCTGAATTACTTAGAAATCCGAGTTCAAGCAGAACTGCGGGCATCGTTGTTTCACGGGTTACATGCAGACTTGCCGTTTTGACTCCCCGATCCTTAAATCCTGTAATCTGCAACACATGCTTGTGCAAAATGTCGGCCAAATCCTTGCTATCTTTACGACTGTACAACGTTTCAATTCCATTAGGAACAGGAGTTGTAAACTTGTTTCCATGGATCGACACAAAAATATCCGCCTGATTCAGTTGGGCGATATCCACACGCTGCTGCAGGGATAATTCCGTATCATCCTGCCTTGTAATCACGGTCTGAATCTCCGTATGTTGTTGCAGAAGTGCCTGAACTTTGAGTCCTACAGCCAAATTAAAGTCCTTCTCAAAGGCGCCTGTCACACTGATGGCCCCCGATTGTCGTCCACCATGCCCTGGATCAATAATGACAACCTTTTTGCCATCATTGCTTGGCACAGCAGGCTGACTTGTTGGTTCTCCATTACTTGCCGCAAGGTCAACAAGCAACACGTTGTTCTCGCCCAGTGACCATTTGGCAGTCGCCACCTGACTCAGATCAAGGACCACACGCACCGTTGAAGGCGTTTGGCTGAACATTGCATATCGCACCTTGGAAACCAGCGATGAATCCGTAACCAGAAGAGTTCCGCTGCCATCCGGATTGGAAGCCTGTCCCTGGATGAACTCCTTAGCAAATGTGGTGCCGGGCAGATCTACGATGATACGATCAGGTCCACTGAGACTGGAAACCTTTGGTGTGATTTTCCCGTTCGTCGCCAAGATCAGACGATCCCCGCCGAAGCTGATACTTTGAAGCTCTGACAAACCTTCCGGTTCAGGAGCTTCCACCGGGTCATTTTCACCCTCGGTACCTGCTACAGGAGGAATACTTAATAGGCTTACTGTCTTGGTTCCATTGTCCCATCCCACCTGAAGACCCATGCCTTCACCGACAAAACGTAACGGAACCAGTGTAGTCCCCTGTTTGATTAGAGGCGGAGAATCAAGACTCACCCGATTTCCATTCACGGTGGCCGCATCTTCGCCTGCCGTCATCTGGATACTGCTGTTACCTTTGAGAATACGAACAGTCTGAGTGGCTTTCTCCCATTTCACCTGATAACCGAGGTTTTCAGAGACGATCCGAATGGGCACCATCACGGTTTTGCCAGTATTCTCGGCTGGAGCTCCCGACTGCTGGTTAATGGTCACACCGTCCAGCACAATCGAGGGAGACGAATCGGCATTTGCCATGACAGGAAATAAACACAGGAACAGAAAAACAAAGACTGCTGCCGACCATTTCTTCATACATCAACCACCATTCTGTTTGTCTTATGAACCTTCGATCTGATTCGCTGTGATGCAACACTCGACTCTATCTACCCTTCCATAATCTACTAATCAGTTTATCAGATATTGTCACTTCATCCGGTTACAACGTTGTCATATTTAGTCGGAGTATCCTATAACTCGAAGACATAATTGCATCATTGCCAAATGCAAAAAAACCTCCAATTCGATCCAAGGAACGGTGAAGTTCCCTGCACGATTGGAGGTTTGAATACAAATTGCAGATAAAGTTTAGACTGAGGCCGTTTGTCCAAACAGCTTTGCCGCGTGGCGCTGTTCATAAGCAGCGATTTCGTCATCATGTTGAAGTGTAAGACCAATATCATCCAATCCTTGCAACAGGAATTGGCGACGATGCTCATCCAGATCAAAATCAATATGCAGTCCGTATGCATCTGTAATCGTTTTGTTTTCCAGATTCACATTCATCTCATAGCCTTCATGTGTCGCTGTACGCTGGAACAGATCTTCAACCTGCTCTTCCGACAGTTTGATCGGCAAGATCCCGTTCTTGAAACAGTTATTATAGAAGATATCCGCAAAAGATGGTGCAATTACACAACGGAATCCGTAGTCCATAATTGCCCATGGTGCGTGCTCACGAGAAGATCCGCAACCAAAGTTGGCCCGTGAGATCAGAATAGATGCCCCTTCGTAGCGAGGTTTATTCATTTCAAAAGAAGGATTGTTGTTACCCTCTTCGTCAAAACGCCATTCATAGAACAAAAATTGTCCAAATCCGGTCCGTTCGATCCGTTTCAAAAATTGTTTCGGAATGATTGCATCTGTATCTACATTGACCCGGTCTACCGGTGCAACGATGCCTTGCAGTGTTTTGAATTCTTCCATATCATTCGTTCTCCCTTCAATCCGTTCGTTGTTAGATAGCTGCTTCCGTTTTGAAATTCCAGTCACGTACGTCTACGAAGTGTCCCTTAACCGCTGCTGCTGCAGCCATTGCAGGAGATACGAGGTGAGTACGTCCTCCGCGTCCCTGACGTCCTTCAAAGTTACGGTTGGAAGTCGATGCACAACGCTGTCCTGGTTTCAATACATCCGGGTTCATTGCCAGACACATACTGCATCCGGCATCACGCCATTCAAATCCAGCCTCTGTGAAGACTTTATCCAGACCTTCTTTTTCCGCCTGAATTTTAACACGTCCCGAGCCTGGTACAACGATCGCTGTAACATTACTGGATACGGTGTGACCTTTGGCTACCTGTGCAGCAGCACGCAAATCTTCAATCCGTCCATTCGTGCATGAACCGATAAATACATAATCAACCGGAATTTCGGAGATTGGTGTTCCAGGTTCCAAGCCCATATATTCAAGCGCTTTTTCAGCGGCTTTACGTTCGTTTTCAGTTGGCAGTTCAGCCGGGACAGGAACTTTCGAAGAAATGTCTGTTCCCATACCTGGGCTAGTACCCCAAGTCACTTGCGGAATCAATGATTCTACATCGATTTCAACCACATGGTCGAATTCAGCACCTTCGTCGGTTACAAGCTCTTTCCAGGTAGCAACTGCTTCATCGAATTGGCCATCGGCAGGTACATATTCACGTCCACGAAGATATTCGAATGTTGTTTCATCCGGAGCAATCATGCCCGCTCTTGCTCCACCTTCGATGGACATGTTGCAAACGGTCATACGTTCTTCCATGCTCAATTCACGGATCGATTCACCCGTATATTCAATAACATATCCAGTAGCAAAGTCTGTACCGTATTTGGCGATGACTGCGAGAATCATATCCTTCGCCGTTACACCCGGGTTACGTTTGCCGACAAAACGAACTTCCATCGTTTTGGCTTTGGCTTGCTGCAAACATTGGGTTGCCATAACATGTTCTACTTCACTCGTTCCGATCCCGAATGCGAGTGCGCCAAATGCACCATGTGTGGACGTGTGGCTGTCGCCACATACAATCGTTTTACCTGGATGAGTCAGGCCGAGTTCAGGACCCATAACGTGTACAACACCTTGATCAACGGTATCCAAGTCATACAGTTTTACGCCAAAGTCACGGCAGTTTTGTGAAAGTGTGTCGATTTGTTGTTTGGAGATTGGATCCGTAATGTTGAAACGATCCTTCGTTGGAACGTTGTGATCCATTGTTGCGAACGTCAACTCAGGGCGACGAACTTTACGACCACTCAGACGCAGACCTTCAAACGCCTGTGGGGATGTTACTTCATGCACCAAATGCAGATCGATATACAAAATGCTTGGTTTGCCTTCTTCCTGATGAATCACGTGGTTTTCCCAAATTTTCTCAAACATCGTTTTTTTACTCATCATTTTCACCTCATCATAAGTTCGGTCCTTGGAAGAGCCTCTTTAGTTCCTTTAAAAGTGAAGCTCTTGAATGACATAAATATATCACCCTGTCCTTCATTGTTCCAAGATATAATATCTATAGATGTAATAGGTTTAACCTATAATGAGGGAAAAGCAAATAAACCACTGCTCTATGCAGAGGTTTCAATTGATAACAATTATCATTATCATGTAAGTCTTATACTACGTTCCAGCTTCTTCGCTGTCAATGCTTTTTATGTTTAATAGAAAAAAAGCAGCCCTGATGCAAGGGCTGCGATGACTAATTCTCACCAGCTCTAGACGTTCCCGTCCACACACAGTACAAACGACATATGAATAACCGAATGAAATAAATGAGACAACGGATCAGCAGATTGAGGTCTTGAAAAGAAGTACGATCGCTACCTCCCGTATTCCCCACATCTATCCATTCATTGCATTCCTGCCTCTGCTGGAAGTGAATTACTTCTTGTCCCCACAGCTTTAATAACGAAATTGTAGTCTTTGGCAGAATCTATGCCGTTTAATGTATAGCTGTAACTTGTCTGACCGCTGACCGCCGGCACATACACGCTCCAATTCGTGCTGACTTTATCATTTTTCTCGTAAATCCGGTAACCTCGCACCGGCTCAGAGCTAGTTGCTGGCGCTTTCCACGAAAGAACTGCACGGTTCGCTGACTGTCTTACTGCGCTTGGATTTTCGACTGTGCGGGGTTTGACGTCAGTCCGTTTAATACTGTAAGCATCATAGACGGCAAGAGGTTTATCTTTAACTGCTGTGTAGGATGTAACTTTCAGCACGTCGCTTGTAATGGAAACATCCAGGAACATTTTCTTGTTGGGCTGATCGTTTTTTGCTGCAAAAAACGTGTCTGCATCTGGATTAAGAGCATAGAATTTCGAAGCGGCCGAGTTGCCCATTAGATACACGGTTCCTTTGGGATTCAGCACATTTCCATGCTCATCGGTAATGACATTCTTAATCGGAACGTTATTCAGCATTTGAAAAGACCTCATATACATATGGTCATGTCCCTCAAACACCATATCCACACCCAGCTCATCAAATACAGGAATCAGATATTTCCGGTAAAATTCTACCCGTTCGCTTTCTGCCGAAGCATTATCCCCTGAAGAATAAGCTCCCTTATGCATAGAGACGAATTTCCACTTCTTGTCGGTCTTTGCCACCTGATTCCGCATCCATTCCAATTGCTTCGTAAACTGAATATCCGCTTTGTACGGCTTGACCTCCCCTTCGTACTGGGAATTGATTTGCATAAACAGGGCATCGCCGTATTCGAAAGCATACACCGACCCATCATGAGCACCAGTCCCCACATCTTTCGGAAGATTAAAATGGTTATAAAAATTATTATTCGGATAATCCTCTATCTCATGGTTGCCAATTATCGGAGCAAAAGGCACATTGGCAAATTCTTTTTTCGGCACACCCAAGAACCATTGCCACAGCTGCTCCAGATCACCGTCATCCGTTAGATCCCCTGTAAGAAGAACAAACTTGGGGTCTACCATTTTCTCAATAGCTCTCTTAAAAGTATCCTGCCACAGATCGAAATTGGATTTACTTGAGCCTTGGGTGTCGGTTACATAGAGGAAATGGAAATCCTGATTATCCGCCTTGTCTGTGGTAAAAGAACCCGTCTCGCTCCAGCCGTCCACATCACCGTTACCAGCGCGATACATATATTTGGTTCCAGGCTTAAGACTGGTTGCAATAACCTTGTGGCTGGCGAACTTTTTATACTTCTTGGAACTTCTGTCTCCTGACGTCATTAAGGTTTCAATAACTGTTGAGCTGCCCTCATAAGAAGTTGCCAGTTGTTCCGGGAACTCACTTCCTACCGCATTGAAGGCCTCCACCACTTGCACTACTGTACTTCTTACCGTTTCGGCCGTATACCAGTCAAAGGCGATACTTGTCTTGGGGTCTCCATTAAAAGTCATGTTCAGCAGCGTTGGTGTTTTGTTACCGGTATCTGGAGACTTCGTTTTAAAGCTCCAGGTAATATCGTTGTCCGGTGTTCGGCCGTCCATAGTCCCCTTAACAAGCTCTTTAGGGATGGTCACCTTGTAAGTTTTGCCGGCAGTAAAATTAGGATGGCTGACTTTAACCGTGTCTTGACTGAGGAGCGAGGCAGAGATGTTGGTAAGAGGAGCATTGTTTTCTGTGATTACAACTTGATGACCACTAACGAGACTAATGGCTTTATTAAACTTCACTGTGATCTCTGCGTTAAGGGAAACATCTGCAGCCCCTGAAGCGGGAGTTTTGCTTACCTCAAGTGTGGGAGTGTTCCCGGGTTCGCCGCTGATGCGTGTTCCTTTAACTACCACATCTTTAATTCTGCTTGAGCCTGAGCTGGACACCGCTGCCCCGCTTACGCTTTTCGCAGAGTCTACCACCCAGCGGATATAGAGTACATCTTGATTGTTTGTTCCCGCAGGCAATGAGAGGTTCGTTAATTTGCAAGAATTATTGGAACAATTAAAATTGTTCTGGGCCAGAACCATTTTGCCGCCTGCGACATCTGTCCATTCCTGCTGATTCCTACTGTATTGCACCTTAAAATCCCTGGGACCTGTACTTGAAGATGTTTGCTGTGAAGAGAGGACGATACCTTCAAAGCCTTTGGTCGAAACCGTGGCGAGCCAGTACTTAGTGCCCGTTCCTTCATGCCAGCCCTGGTTGCGTACGCTGTTCTCACCTGACTCATAGGTGTATGCATCCGTATTTGTTCCTACATCACGAATGGATGATGCTGTTTGATATATCCCGCCGGTAGCCGGAAATACTCCGTTCTCACCTTTGTCTTTAAAAATCCACTGGGCAATCGTTTCTTGAACTGCAGTTGCTTCACTTGCAAGATCTTCCTCATTTCCTTCCCTTCCTGCTGAGACAAAACCGGTCAACTCCATGGCAAGCAGCAAACCTATAACCAATAGACTGATTACCTTGGAAAATCTGTTCTTGAGATAAGATTGGTTGTTGTCCATTCGCCCCATCTCCCTCCTGTTATTGGAGTTTCCAGTTGGTAACTTGAAGTACTGCCGAATCTGCGCCCTTCAGGTCTGTCTCTCCCATGTTCAGCAAATTGCTCCACTGCTTCACACGATTCTTTCCGTTAGGCGGAGAGTTGTAGTCATTCGTATCCACAATCTTGGTCCGTTCTTTATAGAATGTGGTCATGAAAGTCTTCTCATCCGTGCTGCTTCCTGATTTGCCCAAAAGCCCTTGAAGGGTCTCAGAACCGCCGGTCGCTCCATGGTTCAGCGCTGCGTCCACGAAGGAACCAATCGTTAATGCCGAGTTAAAGCCGCGTTTGCGGGCCTGGTCCACACTATACTTAATATAAACATTGTAGAACGTTTTCCACATAGCCTCTCTCCACTCGGGATCATTTTGCAAATTGCCGATCTTTTTGCAGAAACTCTTTTCGCTCTCATTGATTTCGAGGATCTTCCCTTTCATCGAACCCTTGACACCAATCCGGGCCAATGCTCCCTTAACCGAAGGATTACTCGCGCCTTTGGCAGCGTCATATTCCTTGAACAGTTCCGGACCGTCGGGACCGGTATCATTTGAGCCGCCTGTAGTCGCACCGAATATTCCAATCGTATACCCGCGGTTATCATCAATATCTTCACAATATCCGTAATATTTGGTCCAGTTCAGATCGTCCTGCTCCGGTTTGTTAACAAGCATCATAATATTGTTCCACTGCTCACCATCCAAACCTGTGTTGGCACGTAAGAATTGAAGTGTTGCAGGTGAGAAATTAGAATTAGGGTTTCCTGCCGCATAACTTTTCTGTTGAGACACATTGAACAGAGAGCCATAAGAAAAAATCATTGAAAAACTGAGTAGGATCATCAATGAAAATTTCATCTTCTTGAAAACCTTACTATTCGTTGAATTAAGCACCGCAATCTCTCCCTTAGTTAAATAGTATAAGCGCTTTAACTTTTAGCAATAGGAACCCTATACCCAAACCGATCCAAGCATGACACCCCTCCTTTTTTTCAACGATTGATAAATTCCATTCAAGCTTATCTCAAAAAATTTATCTATACAGCACGTATTTTCTTGTAATTATTAAATTTTCATACATATATTGCTATCAACCTTAGATCAAGTCTACAATCCTCTTAGGAGGTGCTCAATGAAGCCGGTATTTTATGAGTCTACTCTTTTTGACATCAGCCGCAAGAAACAGGTATACACCAGCATGCCTTCAAGACACTATCATGATGCATATGAGATTCTGTATTTAATATCCGGGGATTTTTATTATTATATAGGCGATAGAACCTACCAGGTTGCGGGCGGAACACTGCTATTTATGGATATTCAGGAAAGGCACAAACTGGTTAATTCCAGCTGCAATATGTATGAACGAGTTACACTGCTGTTTAAGAAAGAATTCCTGCAGCATTTCTGCACCCGTGATCAATGTGAGGAACTGCTCGAATTATTCAAAAGTGATTACCGTGCTTTGAAGATGACCGGAAAGGATCAGCATTTCATCGAACAGCTTTTTCTGAAGATGATCCAGGAAGGGAACAAACAAGCACGCGGATATGAACACTACCAACAAATATTATTGGTAGAGTTGCTCCTCTATCTTAACCGTAAACTATTTGACAGCCTTGTCGCTCCATTGGTGGAATCCAATCGTACACACAAGAAAGTCCTAGACATCGTTAATTATGTAAATCAACATTATATGGAACCGCTTAAGCTCGGTGAGATTTCACGGCAATTCGACATAAGCTCTTCCTACCTTTGCCGAACTTTTAAAGAATCCACAGGGTTCAGCTTCATAGAATATATCAATAACATCCGTATTAAAGAAGCTCGTGATTTGCTGGTGGGCTCTTCTTTTAATGTTACTGAAATTGCGGGAATGGTCGGGTTTGATAACACTTCCCATTTTGGAAGAACCTTCAAATTAGTGATGGGCATCTCGCCACTCTGCTTCCGCAAACAATTTAAGTCTTAATAGCAAAATCACTGGAATCCAATCATTAGAGAAAGATAACGATAGAATATTATCATTCCGGTTAGTGAGATTACCTCATATACTCATTCGCCATTATAATATTTTTGTCATGATACCATTATTATTGTTTATATATTTGACGATTATTATCCTGTATGGGTCGGAATGTGAAGAAAATAAAAAATAAGCCCACTAGACTTATCTAATGGGCTTTCGCTGTGGAATCGCAAATAATAGTGATTTATAGAATTTGACCGCCCACCATCGTCCAGAGAACCTGAAATTCATCATCCAATAGGACCAGGTCGGCATCGAAACCAGAGGAAATTTCCCCCTTTTGTTGAAATCCAAGAATATTGGCCGGCGTAGTTGAAGCCATCTGTACGGCATCTATCAAGGGAATTCCGGTTTCGACAGTATAACGTAAGGCTTCATTCATGGTAACTGTACTGGAGGCCAGTGTTCCATCCTCCAGTCTTGCAATGCCACCCGATACCGTGACATGATGGCCTCCAAATAGATAATTCCCATCGCCCATACCCATTGCTTGTAAAGCATCTGTGATCAAGACCATTCCTTCCGGTCCTTTCAGGTTATGCATCAGTCGAATAATAGCAGGATGCAGATGGACATTAAAGACTTACATGTTTCTCTTCAAAAGCAGCCACGATCAGACCCGGATCTCGATGATGGATCGGCCGCATGCCATTAAAACAATGCGTAACATGACTCGCACCTGATGTAAAGGCTTGTTTGGCTTCCTCATATGTGGCATCCGAATGAGCGATCGCTATAACTACTCCCTGTTCTTTCAAAAAGGAAATCAAGTCCATTCCTCCCGGCAGCTCGGGAGCAATAGTAACCATCTTAATGAGTGACCCTGCTTCCTGGAAAATGATCTTCATTTCTTCTATGTTGGGATGCCGCAAATACTTTTCATTCTGCATTCCTTTTCGCTTCGGGTTCAGATACGGTCCCTCTAAGTGAATCCCTGCGATCTTTGCTCCCACTTCTTGTCCTATTACACGCTTGACACTACGAATCATTTCCAGAAGATCCTCCATCGTAGAACTAACAGATGTAGCCAGAAATGAGGTACACCCCGTTAAAGCACATTGGCGTGAAACTTCTTGAATACTCTCTTCAGTACCGTCCATCATATCAAAGCCATTGGCACCGTGGATATGAACATCTATCATCCCAGGTACTAGCAAATGTCCTCTCCCATCAATCCGTTCATACTCTCCTTCTAGCGTAGGAAGATCACCTGTGTCTACCCTCATGATTTTCCCTTCAGAAATCCACACATTGGCTGATGGAACGATACGGTTGCGAAGTGCCATTTGTACATTATGCAAAATATAATCCATAAAAACCCTCCTCTTCCCGATGGTTATCAGTCTTGCTTTCGAACCTCTTCATTTTCTTCCTGACACTCAATAACAGTGATGTTCTTCTGATCCAGAACTTCTCTGATCTCACTCGGGAGTTCCAGATTTGTGACTAAAATGTCAACGAAATCAAAGTCCAGCCGATGAATAGATTTGCCAATAAATTTTGTGTGATCGGCTACTACGATAACCTGATCAGATCTTCTGGCCATTTCTTTCTTTACCCGGGCATCTTCTTCATATGGATAATAAAGTCCATCAGACCGGATCGCCGATGCTCCAATGAAGGCTTTATCAGCACGAATTTCACTTAGTTTATCGATAATGGAAGAACCATATAAAAAGCGATGCTTTACATTCAAGTAACCACCGAGAATATAGATTTGAAGATCCTCTCGATTGGACAAGATCCCTACGTTATCAATCGAGTGCGTGACCACCGTGCAATTTTTTGCGCTAATTTGTTCTGCTACAAATTGCACCGTGGTTGATACGTCTAAAATCACAGTCTCATGGTCTTGGATAAGTTTTGCCCCAAACTTCCCTATTTTTTTCTTACTCTCGGATTCATCAATCAAACGATCCTGATAAGACAGCATTTCTTTCTGTAACTCAGGTAACGATAGCCCCCCATGAGTTCGAATCACAACGCCTTCTTGTACTAATCTAACAATATCCCTTCGTGCAGTATCCCTTGATACTTCAAACAGCGTACATATATCTGTAACACTCATCGATTGGTGTTGTTTCAAGTATTCGAGTATTTTTAACAATCTTTCCTCTTGATACACAATACACGCACCTCCTTTTAAGTAACTATAAGTGTTATTTTTAGTTTTTGCAAGTTATTATAAGTAAATCTTAAGTTAGTGCAAGTATTTATTCCTGACTGTTCAATAAAAAAGACGTTAGCCAGATGAATTCACATCCGTTAACGTCTTCATAAGTTAAGATTTACTGCTAAGAAAAAAATTAATGAACGGATTTCGGAGCCATTTGCTTAACAAATTGACTTAAATCACTCAGATACTTGTCATCAAAAAGCGCTCTAGGAAAGAAAATGGCTGTCAGATTAGTACGCCATTTAGATGCAGCCGTGTTCTTTTTTAGCATGGAATGATCAGCATTAGTCAAAAAGGCTACCGATAATAGATTTTGATTGAATATTCTGCCGATAAACAAGCTCTGTATTATTAACATCTACATTTATTAACTCTTTTAAGCAGTTTAAGCGTTTCAGTTAAATTAATCATTTCTTATTTGTAGTGATATAATGATGGCATAACGAAAGGAATGACGTGTTGATATGGAATTCAGACAACTTCAATATACGCTGCAAATCGCGTCAGAGCGAAACTTCTCCCGGGCAGCCGAGAAGCTGCACATCGCCCAGCCTTCTTTAAGTCAGCAGCTATCCAAACTTGAAAAGGAACTGGGCGTACTGCTATTCCAGCGTAATACCAGCAGCGTGGAGCTGACCCATGCAGGGGTGACTTTTGTAGAGCAGGCTCAGAAAATTATTGATGCGGTCGAGCTGCTCAGACAGGAAATGTCGGACATTTCCCAGCTGCGCAAAGGTAAAGTCGTTGTAGGCAGCATGCCGATCACTGGCTCCCACCTGCTTCCGCATGTGCTACCCGCATTTCAGCAGGCCTATCCCGAGATTGAAGTAACCTTGCTGGAAGACTCCGGGCTGACGCTTGAAAAGTTGACGGCTAGTGGCAAGGCTGACTTAAGCCTGCTCTCGCTCCCATTGCAGGAGCCAAGCCTATCTTATGTAACAATTGGTGAAGAGCGAATTGACTTGGCGGTTCCCCCATATCACCCTCTGGCACGCAGAGGAGATCCGGAGCATCCAGTTCCAGTACGGATGGAAGAGCTTCGAGATGAACCCTTTGTTGTGTTGAAGAAAGGACAAGGCTTCCGTAAACTTACATTTGATCTGTGTGAGGAAGCGGGGTTTGACCCCAATGTGGTGTTTGAGAGTACAAATATTGAGACGGTGCAGTCATTGGTGGCTACAGGTATGGGGATTACACTAGTTCCGCGCTTTATTGCCCGCGCGCCCCGCAGTGAATTCGTTCCTGTTTATGTACCGCTAGCTGAGCCATCTCCCAGTCGTACCCTTGTAGTTGCATACCGCCAAGGACGGGTTCTCTCCAAAGCCGCGGAAGCATTTATTCATACGTTTCAACAAACCGTTGCCGAGCTCTCTCAAGGAGAATAATTGGACGGTCAGCGTATTAGACCTGCTCTATACATGGCAATAAAATAAACAAAGGCTTGACCCATAAGGGCCAAGCCTTTGTTCTATACTCGTCTCCCGCATCCGCAGGATAAAGTTCTTTACATGGTATTAGCAGTACATCATCGTTACAGTACAATGTTGCTAAATCATCATTGAATTGTTAACGTAGAAACGTACATATGAGAATTTCAAGTTTGGCGGTTTATTTTCGCAAATTACGTTCACTTGTCAGCCTGTTCTGTTGATTCACAAGGCGGCCTTCGTCCTGAACAGATTGTTCAGGTGGTGATAGCCCTCCTGCCCCATTCTCTAAGAATGGCCTCAAGTGATCTACCCTAGTGTTTTCCTGTTCCAGTCTCCTGAGCGTATCTTTCACATGGTTGTCCATTGATTGATCATCCTCCTTGGTGACGGGATAGTTATCATTACCCGCCTCCCGGAAGAATAAACACTTTATTGGAAAATTACAGATTTTTATTTGCTGCCAAAATATATGCCAGGTCTGCGGTCTTCGAATACCGGAATACGGCCACGAACCTCATCCACAAGCGATGGACGGATAACTCCGGTCACGATCTCTTCTCCTTCTCCGCCTTCAGCCACAATTTCACCCCAAGGATCAATAATGAGGGAATGTCCGAAAAATTCGGTATCTCTGCTTTTCCCAACGCGATTGCAGGCAATAACGTACATCTGATTCTCAATGGCTCTAGCTGTAAGCAGTGTGCGCCAATGGTGCAAGCGCGGGTTCGGCCATTCAGCGGGGACAATTAATGCTTTGGCTCCGTTCAAGGCAAGTGTTCGAGCAAGCTCAGGGAAACGGATATCGTAACAGATCGAAGCTCCAGCGGTGAGGCCGTTCTCCAATTCGAATATTTCCGGTTCTGCACCAGGCTGCAAATACTTCTCTTCATCCATCAGGCGGAACAAATGCAATTTATCGTAACGTGTCACCTGATTTCCTTCACTATTATAGGCGTACATTGTATTGAAGATTTGGCCATCACGTTTCTCCGCAATGGAACCGCCAACGATGGAGATTCGATGTTTTTGGGCAAAATTCGCGAGCCACTCTCTTGATTTCTGGCCCTCCGGGTCAGCAAGCTCATGAATTTGTTCCAAAGCATAGCCCGTATTCCACATCTCGGGCAGCACAGCCAATCCCAAGTCGGGAACCTGTTCTACCGCTCGTTCGAGCAAAGACTGCATATGTTTATGGTTGGCCTCAGGGTCTCCGATCTGAATATCGCCCTGAATCAGGGCTACACGCATTTCCCCTTGTTGTTGTTCTGTCATAACCAGCTCTCCTCTGAACCGTAATACCTGTAATCATAGCTTGATCATTCAAACATCTGCAACCTGTTTTCGTTGTGAACTCCTACATAATAACTTGGGCAACAAAATTAACAAACGGTTGCTCGTCATTGCATCGCCCAAATTCCATGTTGTTTCTTCCACTCCGTACACTTGCCCCTTCTGCACCGCTGGAAGTGCTCGCCAGCTTGGACTTTGCATCAACTTCTCTGTCGCCTGTCTTGCAATAACCTCTTCAGGAAGCAAGACAAATATATGGTCACCGGCATACTGACGAATCGCTTCTGACGAAATTTCCTTATACGCTCTGCCCGCCACAAGCGCCTCCTTCACTTTCGTAACGGGGCTGAATCCCATCGGATGATACAAGAGTGAGGCCAGACCAATATTGCCCATGACAAATAATCGGGCACCCCGATGATAGGTGAACACGGACGCCGTTTCCCCGGGTTCAATTGATGCATGAATCTTCATCCACATCTTTTCCATACGTTGCTGATAGGAGGAGAGCCATTTTCCAGCCTCTGATTGCTTGCCAAACCAGCTTCCCACCCTACAAATTCGATCTTCCAGCGTTGCATGAGAGTTATATGCCAGTGTGGGTGCTATTCGGGAAAATTGTTCATATTGTTGTTCGTTAGTACTATCGAAAATGATCAGGTCTGGTCTCATCCGGACTGCCTCTTCCACATTAACCGGGGCAACCGCATCATAGGCCTGATCTCCTAATAAACCAATGCCCAGCACTTGCAAATCTCCACCGGAATCACCATAAAACATAATTCGCTCGGGTTGTGACGGAATATTCACATCATGACCCAACCAATCCTGAACCAGTGTTTGTTGCTGAATAGATCGGTCATATTGACGAGGCGATAATCCGGTCATTTGACGAAAACGCCTGCTAAAATAATACTCATCCTTAAAACCCACCCGGGTTGCTATATCCCGAAGTGGTTCATCGGATCTGCGCAACCAATCCTTAGCATGTTTAATTCGTACATGGTTCACATAATCAAGCGGCCTGTGGCCTGTTAATTGTCTGAACAAGTTTGTATATTGCACGGGTCGGATATCTGCAAGACGGGCCAGTTTCGTTACTGTGATTTCTTCAGCGTAATGATCTTCTACATATTGAATTGTACTGTGTAGTCTGGATTCCATACTCTGCTCTGTTTTTGGTGAAGTGTACCGGGTGATGATCATCTCCATCCATCTCTGAAACTGTGCATTCAAATGGCTATATTCAGCATCTGTTTGATAATCCCGAATGGCATACAATTGCTCCAACAGCCCACTTAACGGAGCATAAGGATAGCCGTTCAATTGATTTCTATGTTCGAATACAGGGCGCGTATACTGTTCCGGATCTCCCGTCAACACATGAATAACATCAAATGATATCACCATATATTTCAATTCCATTCGGTTTCCGTGTTCAATCTGGTACCCCTCGCTCGGAGAAAGAGGGTAAACACATCCGGTGGTAAAAGGAAACTGTTCATATCCTATATATAAGCGACCTTCCCCTTCTTCGCAGATCAAAAATGTATGTTTATCGCATGCCACTTCCAGCATCACCTGTTCTGGTTGTTCAATTCGTTGTTCCAGATGATCCAGCCGAAACATGAATGCTGAAAAATACAACCCTCTGGCATCGGCATTCAAAGCCTGCATGGTGGTTCACCTCGTTTTTAAAATGAGAATGATTATCATTATATCTGTATGAACTGATTATAAGCGAGCTTTTGTCATTAATCCAGATCTGGCTGTAATCAGCACAAAAAAGAGCTTTCAACGAAATGTTGAAGGCTCTTTTTTAGTCGGCATTTTCGTTCTTAACTATTGAATCATCTGTTTCGGCAACTCTTTCAAAAGCCATTCTCTTGAAGTTGCGTCACTTGAAGCCTTGACCAGATCAAAGCGATATACTTTTCCTTCTTTTACAGCGGGCAGGTTCTTCCAAATCGGGCTATCCAGCAATTCTTTGGTGGACTGCTTCGCATCATCCGTTACTGGATCCAGTATAAATACGCGATCACCCGCTATTTCAGGCAGCTTTTCAGTAGAAATCTCAGCAAAGCCCATTCCTTCATCTAACACTTTCTGAATTTCCGCGGTTGGCTTCATCCCATCGGCTCCATATAATAACTGTGGCAATCCTGCTCCGGCCATTACAAACAGTCGATTACCAGGATACATGGTGAATACCGAAGCCGTTTCCCCTTCTTTCAGTCCATTCTCATGAAGCTGCTTCCACATCTCTTCCGTTGCATGTTGATGGGCCGTGATCCAAGCTTCCGCTTCCGGCTTTTTGTTCAATAGATCGCCGAGAATACGCATACGGTCGTCCAATGAGGCAAATGAATCAAAGGTAACCGTTGGCGCAACCTTTGAGATTTGATCATATTGTGCCTCATCACTATTCGAGAAAATGATCAGATCAGGATTCAAGGTAAGCGCCTTTTCAACACTTATCGGGAAACCCACATCTTCTGCTTGGGCGACCTGATCATCATATACTGTTCCCTCCTGACGAAGAATACCTACAGGTACAACGCCCAGCGCTAGCAAGTCCCCTGTAACTTCACCATGATAAATTACACGCTTCGGCGTAACCGGAACCTCTACATCATGGCCTGTCCAGTCCTTGAACATCCGGGTTTCACCCTCACTGTTATCCTTCGATGCCGTCTGTTCCTGATTGGACTGATCTTCGTTTGTCTGTGTTTCATTGACCGTTTTGGAATCATCCGTTCCGGCAGATGGAGTTGAAGTCTGATTTCCACAAGCCAGCAAAAGAATGGATAACCATGTAACGGTCAATAATACTGCCGTATTTCGTATACCCTTTTTCATTTCTATTTCTCCCCCTAATAAGTGCTTCGTTCCTATTTATCAATGATATTGATTATCATTATCGAATATTATCATAAAACAGGATTTCCCCTAATCTCAATGGACAAAACAAAATATCTCATTTCAGTTTTGTACAAAAACTTAAATATTGGCTCCACCCAAGTATTCATGAAGTGTTTTCCCCCTATACAGCTCGGGATTGACGTGATAAATTAATGAATACTATATTGCCATCTTTAATAACCGGAGTGATGTATAGCATGACTAATCAACCTCAATCATCGGGTCGTTCAGCCTTTACCATACCTACATCCGATGTAATGACACAGCTTCCTACACAATTTTTTGCTTCCCTAGTTCAAAATGTAAACCGAGAAATTGCAAGTGGTCACGACGTCATTAACTTGGGTCAGGGGAACCCGGATACACCTACACCACCCCACATTGTCAAAACATTACAGGAGTCGGCGGAGAACCCGCTCTATCACAAATATTCGCCTTTTAGCGGGCATGCTTTCCTGAAGGAAGCCGTTGCGAAACGTTACAAGGAAGATTACAACGTGGACCTGGACCCCGAAACGGAAGTTGCGATTTTATTTGGCGGAAAAACGGGCTTGGTCCAGTTACCTCAGGTATTGCTCAATCCTGGGGACGTATGTCTCGTACCTGATCCAGGTTATCCCGATTATTGGTCCGGAGTGGCACTGGCGAAAGCACAGATGTCTTTTATGCCACTGCTGGAGTCCAATGCATTCCTGCCTGATTATGAAGCAATCTCTACCGAAGATCGAGAAAATGCCAAGCTGATGTTCCTGAACTATCCTAACAATCCAACATCGGCAACCGCCCCGCTTTCCTTCTATGAAGATACGGTAGAGTTCGCCATTCAAAATAAAATCGTCGTAGCAAGTGACTTCGCCTATGGTGCAATTGGATTCGATGGACATCGTCCAGTGAGCTTTTTGCAGGCACCAGGTGCCAAAGAAGTGGGCATTGAGTTCTACACATTATCCAAAACCTACAATATGGCGGGTTGGCGCGTCGGATTTGCTCTAGGTAATTCGGAGATCATCTCCAAAATCAATCTGCTGCAGGATCATATCTACGTGAGCCTCTTCGGAGGCATCCAGGCCGCTGCTGCGGCAGCACTGACATCTTCCCAGGAATGTGTGACTTCACTGGTTGCACGTTATGAATCACGTCGCGACGCTTTCTATGATGCACTCTCATCCATCGGCTGGCAGGCTCCTAAACCGGGAGGTTCCTTCTTTAGCTGGCTGCCTGTACCTGCAGGCTTTACTTCTGCTTCCTTTGCTGACGTGTTACTGCGTGAAGCTAAAGTGGCCGTAGCACCGGGTATTGGTTTCGGTTCACATGGTGAGGGCTATGTGCGCGCAGGACTGCTAAGTGATGAAGATCGATTAAGGGAAGCAGCGGAGCGGATTGGCAAGTTGAATTTATTCAAGTAATTTACAGGTGCATAACCCCTTTGCATCTGCCAAGTTTCCATGGTATGTTATAAGGAAATATTGAACGAAACGTGATGACGGGACCAGTACGAGAGGATCAGCCGCGCCCAGAGAGTAAATTCCATCGGGCTGCAAGAATTTACCGCGGCTTCTCTCCGAAACCTACCCCTGAGCGGCCTGTGATGCACAGGACAGTGCCTTCTGTTACAGGGCATGAAGCCGGATGATCCAATCATCAATAAAGGTGGTACCGCGGAAGTAACGAACTTTCGTCCTTTTTAATTAAAAGGGCGGGAGTTTTTTTTGTACCCAACGGTCTGCTCCAGGGTCAATCATTAATATTGTTTAAGGAAGTGAAATCATGACCTCACGTATTGTAGTTAAGATCGGAAGCAGTTCGCTTACTACGGAAGAAGGCGGGCTAGATCGGAGTGCCATTACTTTTTTTGCTGGAGAAATTGCTGCCTTGGCCGAACAGGGCCACGAGGTTCTTCTGGTCACTTCGGGAGCGGTAGCTGCCGGATTCCGGGAGATTGGTTACCCCCAGCGTCCCAAGCAACTGCATGAAAAACAAGCTGCAGCGGCTGTTGGGCAAGCTTTGCTGATGCAGGCATATCAACAGGCTTTTGCAGCGCACCGCGTTACTACAGCACAAATTCTGCTCACCCGTACCGACTTTCACAGCCGGAAACGTATGGGCAATGCGGGCATGACGGTAGAAGAACTGCTCAAACAGCGCGTCATTCCGATCTTTAACGAGAATGATACCGTATCTGTCGATGAATTGAAGTTCGGAGATAACGATCTCCTGTCTGCTCTGGTGGCGAATCTGGTCAAGGCACAGCATCTGGTCATTCTTACAGATACCAACGGTCTGTACACGGCTGATCCGCGAAAGGATCCGTCTGCGTTTCGTTATGACCGCATCCCCGAAATTACGGCAGAAATTTACGCCTATGCTGGCGGTTCTGGATCATCCGTAGGTACCGGCGGCATGCGATCCAAGGTAGATGCAGCCAAAGTGGCAACGCGTGGAGGCGTGCCTGTCTTTGTAGGAAGTGTGAAGGAACCTGGAGATATGCAAAGAGCGGTTGATGGCACCGGAAAAGGAACGTATTTCGAAACTCGCCTTGCCGCTCTCTCTCGCAAAAAACAATGGCTTGGCTTCATGTCTACTCCGCTCGGTACCGTCGTTGTGGATAATGGTGCCGAAGAAGCATTGGTTCATGGTGGTCATAGTCTCCTGCCTGTAGGTGTCAAACGTGTGCTGGGTACCTTCCATGCCGGAGATGTTGTAGAGGTGCTGGGTATGGATGACACCTTGCTCGGTCGTGGTATCGTCAATTATGATGATGACCAGCTACGGCTCATCGCAGGACTGCCAAGTGGCGAAGTGATGAAGCAGTTGAACAGCATCCATCGACTTGAGGTTATTCATCGGGACGAGTGGATTACGTTAAAATAGAACACCTATAATCCTACCGAGTGTACTACTCAGGATCATATGATACAGCTATTAAATATTCTTTTGTTTCCACTTTATATATGGGAGGAATTTATGATGAGTGAAGTCAGGGAAAAAGCGAGCAAGGCCCAAGCCGTGGTTCCGCAGCTGAATCGACTGAGCAAAGAACAAAAAAATAACGCCCTGTTAGTCATGGCGGACGCATTGATTGCCCAATCGGATTCCATTATTGCAGCAAACGCTGACGATCTGGAACGTGGCAGACAGCAAGGTACGCCAGAATCGATGTTGGATCGCCTCGCTTTGAATAAGGAGCGTATCGCTGGTATTGCTGAAGGACTGCGTCAGATCGTGGAGTTGCAAGACCCTGTGGGCGAAGTGCTGGAGACTTTCACTCGTCCGAACGGATTGCATGTTGAAAAATTGAGAGTGCCCATCGGTCTAATCGGCATCATCTACGAGGCACGTCCAAATGTTACAGTAGATGCCGCCGGACTTTGCCTCAAAACAGGTAACGCTGTACTGCTGCGAGGCGGCTCCTCTGCCCTCTCCTCCAATCGCAAAATTGTGGAGGTACTCCATCAGGCATTGGCAACAACTGACATGCCAGCGGACGCCTTACAGCTTGTTGAGGATGCAGACCGTTCCTCCGTGGACGAAATGCTCAAGTTAAATGGACTGCTCGATGTCATCATCCCACGCGGCGGAGCTTCACTGATCCGCAATGTGGTCGCCAATGCAACAGTGCCTGTGATCGAAACCGGTGCAGGTATCTGTCATACTTATGTGGATGAATCTGCCGATCCGGTCATGGCAGCGGAGATTGCCGTTAATGCCAAGGCACAGCGTCCATCCGTATGCAACTCCATGGAAACCTTGTTGCTGCACGCCGTATACGCGGAGGAGCATCTACCGACACTGGCTGAACAGCTCCGTGAGGCGAATGTCCTGTTGAAGGGTTGTGACACGGTTCGCCGTCTCGTTCCCTCTGCCCTTCCTGTGACGGAAGAAGATTATGCGACAGAGTACAATGATTATATTTTAAATATTCGTGTAGTTCAGAACCTGGATGAAGCGATGGAGCATATCGCGCGTTATGGCACAAAGCATTCAGAGTGTATTGTCACCAAGGATACCAGCAATGCAGAACGTTTTTTACATGATGTAGATGCGGCTGCTGTATACCATAATGCTTCTACTCGTTTCACAGACGGATTTGAATTCGGTTATGGAGCCGAAATTGGGATCAGTACCCAGAAGCTGCATGCTCGTGGACCTATGGGTCTGCCTGCATTAACGTCAACCAAATACCGTATCACAGGAAATGGACAAATCCGGCAATAATATCGCAGCTACAGTTATATAGGAGGAACGATAAATATGAGTCAAGAACAACAGACGTTATTACAACAGAAGATTACATTTCACGGAGCAGGTGCGATGGCTGAAGCCATCGTGCGCGGATTAATTTCCCGCCTTGTCGTTCGTCCTCAGGATATTACGATGCTGAACCGCAGCAACCAGAAACGTCAGGAGGAGCTCAGCACCCGTTATGCCGTACATACCGGAACTGCTGCACAATCGCTGGATCATCTCGCTGCTTCTCCGGTTATTGTACTCTGCATGAAGCCAAAGGATGCTGCCGCAGCGCTGCGTGAACTTGGGCCGCTCCTATCGCCGGATCAATTAATCGTTTCGGTTATTGCCGGATTATCGATCCGTACGATGCAATCCCTACTAGGACGTAAGCAACCGATCGCCCGCACCATGCCGAATACGTCCAGTACAATCGGGCTCGGCGCAACCGGACTTGCCTTTTCCGAAGAGATTACGGATGAACAGCGCAGTACAGTCATGACGATGTTCGAAGCTGTTGGAATCGTGACCATCGTGCCTGAAGATAAACTCGAAGTGCTCACAGGTATTTCCGGAAGTGGTCCGGCTTATGTATACTATTTGATGGAGGCCATGATTGCCGCAGGTATTCGTGGCGGCTTATCCAGCCAACAATCCCGCGATCTGACTGTTCAGACCGTGCTGGGTGCTTCACGCATGGTACAACAGACTGGCTTAGAGCCAATGAAACTCCGTAGTGATGTGACCTCCCCGGGAGGTGCAACTCAGGCAGCACTAAAAACGCTGGATGAGGGAGATTTCTTTGAAAATGTAATCGCAGCCGTCAACCGCTGTGCAGAGCGCTCACGGGAGATGGGAGCTGCTTTGGAAGGAGATTTAAAATGAATAATATGTGCATAGCCACATATCGTCTGCATGATGATCGTGCAGACTTCCGCAAGAAGGCTGAGTCCATTGCTGTCGGCATGACTGTTGGCAGTTGGACTGAATTACCTCAGGCCAAGCGTGAGGCGATGCAGAAACATCTGGGTGAGGTCATCAGCGTTGAGGTGCATGAAGCTGAGGGCATAGCCCCAGGTGAGCGTTACGCTGATATTACCATCGGTTATCCGGATGTAAATTTCAGCCGTGATATTCCTGCCCTGCTTGTGACGGTCTTTGGCAAAATTTCAATGGATGGACGTATCAAACTGACACGGCTTGGATTCTCAGATGGCTTCCTTAGCGCATTCCCTGGTCCCAAGTTTGGACTGAATGGTGTTCGTGATCTGCTAGGTGTACATGATCGTCCGTTGTTAATGAGTATTTTTAAATCAGTTATTGGACTGGATGCTGACGAACTGAGGGAACAGTTTATTCGCCAAGCTCTTGGTGGAGTAGACTTGATTAAAGATGATGAAATTCTGTTTGAGAACAAACTGACTCCGATTGAGAAAAGAGTCGAGGTCTGCATGAAAGCTGCGGAACAGGCACGCAAGGAGACGGGTAAGAAACTTCTTTATGCCGCAAATTTGACTGGGCCTACCTCACACCTGAAACAGCAGGCTGAACGTGCAATAGGTGCAGGGGCAAATGCACTGTTAATCAATGTCTTGTCTTACGGATATGACGTGCTGCACGAACTAAGCAGTGATCCGGACATCAACGTACCAATCATGGCTCACCCTGCGCTTGCAGGTGCACTGTATCCTTCACCACACTATGGAATCTCGGCTTCCGTCCTGCTGGGACAGCTGATGCGACTTGCCGGAGCGGATCTGGTGCTCTTCCCTTCCCCTTACGGATCGGTGACGATGCCGAAGGAAGAGAATATGGCCATTACAGAACAATTGCTGTCACCTGAGCTTCCGGTCAGAACCAGCATGCCTGTGCCTTCGGCTGGTATACATCCAGGGCTTGTACCGCTTATTCTGCGTGACTTCGGTACCGATGTCATCGTTAATGCCGGCGGTGGTATCCATGGACATCCTATGGGCACTGAGGCAGGCGGACGGGCATTCTTGCAGGCAATCGAGGCAGCCCAACGTTCCATTCCACTAGCAGAATATGCAGTCGAACATCCCGAGCTGAAAAGTGCACTGGATCTGTGGGGTGGCGAACGATGAGAAGTGATAAAAAAACAGTTATTTTCTGTGATTTTGATGGCACGATCACCCTTTCGGACAATATCGTAGCGATTATGAAACATTTTAAACCCGAAGGTATTGAAGCGATTATGAACGACACGATTGAACAGCGAATTTCGCTCCGCGAAGGTGTGGGAGCGATGTTCGCTCTGTTGCCTTCTTCGCAGAAAGATGAGATTGTGGAATTTGTCCTTGGACAGGCCGGCATCCGAGAAGGTTTCAGCGAATTTCTTGCATATGTTAGGGACGAGGGCATTGAATTCAATGTCACCAGTGGCGGAATGGACTTTTTTATTGAGCCTTTGCTCGCTCCATTCGATATTCCACAGGATCACGTTTATTGCAACGGGGCAGATTTCACAGATGAATTCATACGTATTGAATGGCCTAATCCATGTCAGCCTCCTTGTGAGAATGGCTGCGGCATGTGTAAAACGACGGTTATTCGTACATTCCCGGAAGAACAATATAATCGTATCCTCATTGGAGACAGTCTAACGGATTTTGAAGGTGCCAAAATCGCTGATCTTGTCTACTCCCGTTCTATTCTGACGGATAAGTGTATAGAGCTGGGTGTGGACCATGTCCCATTCACAACCTTCTACGATATTATGGAAGATATGAAACAGAAGCAAACACAAGGAGTGCTGTAAAAATGGGTTTTGAAAAGATTACATTGGAACATAAACGCCAGGTCCTCGAAGAGCTGGCTGATATCAAAGCGCTGTTTGCCAGCCGTAACTGGTTCCCTGGTACAAGTGGCAACCTCTCGATGCGTGTGGGCGACTTCGACCCGGAGCAATTCTACTTTGCAGTTACTGCATCAGGCAAAGACAAATCTCTCCGTACACCGGAAGACTTTCTGTTTGTGGACAAGCATGGTAAAGCCATTGAGACCACAACCCTGAAACCGAGCGCTGAAACGTTAATTCACTGCGAAATCTATCGTTTAACCGGCTGCGGCGCGGTGTTCCACGTGCATACCGTATTTAACAACCTGATCAGTGAATTCTTTGGAGCAGACGGACACGTACCGATTCAAGGCATCGAATTGATCAAGGCTTTCAACATCTGGGAAGAAAATGCGGAGATTCGTGTACCGGTTCTACCTAACTTTGCAGATATTCCATCTATCGCTGAATTGGTGCCAGGTGTACTTGATGCCAACGTACCGGGAATTTTACTGCGTAACCACGGTATTTATGCCTGGGGCAAAGATGCTTTTGAAGCCAAACGTCATTTGGAAGCGTTCGAGTTCCTATTTGAAGTGATGTACCGTCAGCTTCTGTTAAAGGGTGCTACGAAATAGCAATCATTTATTCGAAATCAAAGCTGCACAACCAAAACACGCCAAGGCTGATATACATAGGCCTTGGCGTGTTTTTTATGTTTGGGGAATTTCTTGTTTTCTATGATTTCTTTGTTCCCATTCAGAAAAAATCTGTAAAGTTCTACAATCGATCATCCCGATCCTTGAATAAAAAGAGACTGTCTGCTCCCTCATCATTTCGATGAGCCGCACTAGGGATACCCGTCCCCCTCTGCTTGCCAAACAACAGCTTCAGACCGCCAAAAATGAGCAGCAAGGACACAATGACGGTGTTCACATACGAACGAATCTCGTACGTCATAAATGCATCCGGGAACATCTCATTGAGCTGTGGAATGACCAAACGGATAAACAGATAGTACAATCCCAACGCAGCAATTCCGAATCCAATCAGGCGCTGGTGACGAGCCCAATCCTTGAAAATGGGTTGATCTGTCAACGGTTCGCGGCCATACCGGCTTGAACACTGAAGTCCGTCAAAGAAGCTGTAGAACCAGATCAACGGAATCATGAACAGGAACACCGATAAATGAAGCAGGTCCAGAACGTAGATACTGCCGAGAAACAGGAACATGAGTTGCATGCCTCTTTTTTGCAGTCCAAGATACAGATGGCCCGCACCCGGGAAGGCTGACAACAGGGTTGCCAGCACCTTGCTTCTCCGTCCAGAAGCCCTGCCCATCTCCAGCTCCTCGAACAACGTACGATCCTGCAATACCTCACCAGCCTGCTTGCGATGCACGTGCTGGACGGCATCAAACATGCAGTATACCCAAATGACAGGCAGAATGAGCAAGAACATCAGAAATACGGATTCATTCGTAATGGAAGCTACAAAAACCATCATGGCAAATGAACCGAAGAACGCGATCAGGAATGATAAACCGCGATGTAACAGTCCGAGATGAAGATGTCCCAGACCTGGAACAAAAGAAAGCAAAATCGTAAAAAATCGTTCGCTTTCACTGCCTTTTCGATACATGGGTTGACCGTAAGCCCCTTCGGGGCCACCATACTCACCACCCTGATGCTGATGTATTCCCTCCATGTCCATCTCCATCTGTCCCAGATGACCTTCCTGACCAGTGTATGCTCCCTGATATGCCGCCCCCTGATGCGGTCCACTGTAATGTGCGCCATATCCATGGTATCGGGCATCATTAGGCGATGGGGCACGCAGCAGAACGATAATCATATCCAGCATGCTGACACACCAGAAGAATATGGTCCCCAAAGCCCCAAGAATCATTAATTCCCGCTCACTCACCAGAATTGCCAGCATAAACGAACCAACAGCTGTCCCAAAAAAGAGTAATGGATAGATTACAGCTCTGGCAGGTCGACCCCAATAGAGAAAACCCAAACCCGGAATCAGGTTTAATAAGAATGCAAGTAATTTGTTACGATCTGATTGCACAGTCTTCATCCTTTCTTTTCAGGCAATGCGAATAAATTTAATTTATGGTCCAGGCTTGAAGTGATCCAGCCATGAAGTAGCTGCCTCCGTCCATTTTTCCGTAAATGAACCTCTGTGATCACCATCCTGGAACTTATGATAAGGCGCAACCTTGTCAAATAGCCCTGAGGAGAGGAAGATTAACGTCAGACAAGCCGCTACAGCATAATGAAACACTTTGTGATCCAGCCAGAGACGTCTTCGTCCGGAACGCGATTTGCGCTTTGGCTTGGAGGATTGCATTTCCGTAATTTGATTCATGACTGAATCGGCGAAGCCTACCGGGTCCTTCAGTTGTGGCAGCTCCCGATGAATGCCGAGTGCTTCGAGATAGTTGTCCATTGCTGCCGGAACGTCCATAAGCACCTGTTCCATCATACTTGCCTGGTTTGCAGTCATTCGACCTTCAATATAATCAGTCCATTCCTGGACGGTATACATTCTTTTATTTCTCACGCCACTCATCCTCCTTCCAATGATTTCGAATCCACTGCCGGGCACGATACAGACGGGACTCCACGGTTTTCACTGCCACCTGTGCATCACGGGCAATCTGCTCATAATTTTTTTCGCTTAAGTAATACGCAGTTATAATGTCCCTGTGCTGGGCAGGCAGCTGATTGATACGCTCGCGCAACTTCTCCTGACGCTCTTCACGTACAAGGCGGGCAAGAACATCTTCTTCACGACCGGGCATGTTTATTATTTTTTCTTCTCCGCCCAGATCCTCAGCGCTTCGTCTGCCCAGCTTGCGTTTGGCATCAATTGCTTTGTGAAAGGCAATTCGGGTTAACCACGTTTTGAAACCTTCGGATCGGTAATCGGGGAGAGATTTAACCATCTGAATGAACGCCTCCTGCGCTGCATCCTGTGCATCCTGATCGTTCCGCAATACGGAGTAGGCCACATGGTATACATGCTGGCTGTACTTTTCGACCAACAAGCGTATCTTGGATGTATCGCCTTGACGGATTTGTTCGATTAAGCGCGCTTCATCAATAACTCTCCCCTCCTCTCCACTACAATAGACGACAACTTGTTTGTTGACCCCTGCGTATTCATTCATTTTTTTTTATAAAAAGGTTATACATTGCCTGAAAAGTCAGTCCTACCGGGAACTTAATGCATCTTACTTAACATCTCTATACTCTAAAAAAAACAGGCACAGAATAAATTCTGGCCTGTTTTTGATTTATTCTGAATGAAGTTGTTGCCTAATCTAACATTGGTGTTAACGTCCTCCGTTACGAAACCGCTGCGTATATGCCTTGGCGTCCTGCACATTCTTCACGCGGTTACGGCTCCATTCAAGCAGAATTCGGTCGATATACCGGAAATGCACTTTACCAGCAAACACCGCTTCCTTCAATGCCATGAGAATCAGTTCCTCCTGATAGCGATCCTGATCCAACCAGCTGGATATAGTCTCGCATTCCATCGGTGAAAGCGGGCGGCCAAATTCTTTTTCAAAAATAGAGAACATATTTCGTTCTTCCTCTTCTTTTTGAACACTGTTCGAATCCGGGCGCAATGCATTACTGTCCAGCTGCTGCTTACGAGCAACGGCCATGTCCTCTGCTGTACATCCTGCCAGCTTGGCATATAATCCATGCAGATCATAACGTTCATATTGAATGTCACGCTCTTCATCTCGATGCTCGTCAATGTGAATGTACCCGTCTCTCATAAGACGTTGCAACATTCTGGCGATGCCTTCAGGAGCAAGACCCATACGGGTTGCAAGCTCTTCAAGCGTTGGGAACTCATTGAATTCGACTTGCCGGAATCCAAACAATTGAATCAACAGAAGCACCTCTGCGTCACTTAACCCCAGCTGATGATAATAGCGCAATAAAGCATATGGGAGCTGCGCTGTCCCTGATGCCATACCGTAAGCTGCTCCATTCAACCAGGCTTTGGAGCCGGTTTCTTCCATGGACTCGCGGTTAAGCATTAAGGGTACAGACGATAGAGCATACGTGGGAATGCAATTGTTTCACGTACGTGATCCAATCCACAGATCCATGCTACCGTCCGCTCCAATCCCAGACCGAAGCCGGAGTGAGGAACCGATCCGTATTTACGTAAGTCCAGATACCACTGATATGCCTCTTCCGACAATTGATGCTCATCAAAGCGCTGCTGCATCAGTTCCGGATCATCAATACGCTGGGAACCGCCAATGATCTCTCCGTATCCTTCTGGTGCGATCATATCTGCACAGAGGACTACTTCAGGACGATTTGGATCAGGTTTCATGTAGAATGCCTTGATTCCAGCCGGATAATGGGTAATAAAGACCGGTGTTTCGTATTTCTCGGCAATCGCCGTTTCGTGTGGAGCACCAAAGTCTTCTCCCCAAGGAATATCGAAGCCTTGTCCATTTAGGAATTCAATCGCTTCGTCATACGTAATGCGCGGGAATGGAGCTACAATTTTTTCAAGCTTGGATACATCACGTCCAATGGACTCCAGTTCAGCACGGCAGTTTTTCAGAACCGTTTGAACCACGTGAGCAATAAACTTCTCTTGCACTCGCAGGCTTTCCTCATGATCCACAAATGCCATTTCCGGCTCAATCATCCAGAACTCGATCAGGTGACGACGTGTTTTGGATTTCTCGGCACGGAACGTAGGACCGAAGGAGTACACTTTGCCCAGCGCCATTGCTGCAGCTTCCATATACAACTGTCCACTTTGTGTCAGATAGGCATCTTCATCAAAGTATTTGATATGGAACAAGTTCGTTGTTCCTTCAGCAGATGAAGGTGTAAGAATTGGAGGATCCACCTGTGTGAATCCGTTACCATCAAAGAACTGCTGAACAGCGCGGATAATTTCCGCACGAATAACCATAATCGCACGTTGTTTTGTCGAACGCAGCCACAGATGGCGATGATCCATCAGGAAATCTACCCCATGCTCTTTCGGAGTAATTGGATAGTTTTCAGTCAGATGGATAATTTCCACGCCAGTAACCGTCATCTCATAACCGGATGCACTACGTGGTTCTTCGCGGATAATTCCTGTTACATACAATGAACTTTCTTGAGTCAAGCTCTTTGCAGCATTCCAGATATCTTCGCTGACTTCACTCTTAACCACTACCCCTTGAATATATCCGGTTCCATCACGCAGTTGCAAAAATTGAATTTTGCCGCTGGAACGTTTGTTGTTAATCCAGGCGCCGATCTTAACAGTCTCGCCCACATGCTCACTCACATTACGAATTACGCAATCCGTACTCATGCACATATCTCTCCTTGGAATCCTGAATTTGAAAATGCAGCGGGCAGGCATATGCCTGTCCCCTGCACTTCCTTGTCATGCTATATTCACTTTACAATTAGATTACAGAGAATTCAATACGATTCGGTGTGTATCTCTTGCAATCACCAATTCTTCGTTCGTAGGAACTACGAGAACGTCCACTTTGGAATTCGCTGTTGTGATACGGCGTGGTTCTCCAGAGCGAATTGCATTCAGCGCTTCATCCAGTTCAACACCCAGATACGTAAGTTGCTCACATACTTTTTGGCGAAGAACTATGGAGTTTTCACCTACACCAGCCGTAAATACGATCACGTCTACACCGTTCATTGCTGCTGCATAAGAACCGATGTATTTACGCAAACGATATTCGTACATCTCGAATGCAAGCGTGGAGTTAGCATCGCCAGCCTCCATACCTTCCGTGATTTCACGCATGTCGCTGCTAATACCGGAGATTGCAAGAAGTCCACTATGTTTATTCAACATGGAGTTCACTTCGCTCACGCTCAGTTCTTCCTTGTTCATAACATAAGGTACAATGGCCGGATCCAAGTCACCACTACGTGTTCCCATCATTAATCCTTCGAGTGGAGTCATGCCCATGGACGTGTCCACGGATACGCCGCCTTGTACAGCCGTTACGCTACCACCATTACCAACATGGCATGTGATGATCTTCAGATCTTCCAATGGACGATCCAGATATTCAGCTGCTGCCTTGCTTACGTAATCATGGGAAGTACCATGTGCTCCATAACGACGCACTTTATATTTTTTGTAAAGTACACGTGGAATGGCATACAGATATGCTTTTTCCGGCATCGTTTGATGGAAAGCCGTATCAAAGACCATTACCTGTGGTACCCCTGGCATATTGGATTCAGCCGCACGAATCCCCATCATCGCTGCAGGGTTATGCAGTGGAGCCAGATCGAACAGACGACGGATTTCTGCTTTGGAAGCATCATCAACCAATGCTGATTCCTTAAATGCTTCACCACCGTGAACTACACGATGTCCAACAGCCTGAATTTCATCAACGGAACCAAGCACACCGTTTTCTTTGTCTGTCAGGATGTCAATAACTTTACGAATCGCTGTAGTATGTTCGAGAATTTCGCTAACTTCCGTAACATCCTCGCGGCCGGTTGGTTTATGAGTCAGAATGGAAGAATCCATCCCGATCCGCTCTACCAGACCTTTTGCCAATACGGATTCATCCGTCATGTTATACAATTGATATTTGAGCGAGGAACTCCCCGCATTAATTACGAGTACTTTCACAGCCGGTCACCATCCTTGTCGTACTTGAAGAATCCTTCGCCTGTTTTGACACCCAGGTGTCCTGCACGTACCATTTTCTTCAGGACTGTGGAAGGACGATATTTCAATTCACCGAATTCACGGAACATTCTTTCGAGTGCAGCTTCTACTGAATCCAATCCGAAACGGTCTGCCATCTCAAGCGGTCCGTGCTGGAAATTGTATCCGATACGCATAGCGTCATCAATATCTTCAGCGGAAGCGACACCTTCCTGCAGTACATGCAGCGCTTCGTTGATCAAAAGACAGATCAGTCTGGACGTAACAAATCCAGGTGATTCATAGATCATAACGCCTTTTTTGTCCGCTACTTCTTCCACAAAACGTCTAGTTTCTGCAAAAGTGGAATCAGATGTTTTCAGACCACGAATAATCTCTACAAGATCAACCCGGGATACCGGGTGAATAAAGTGCATACCAATAACACGCTCTGGGTATTTGGTTGAGCTTGCAAGCTCAGTCAAACTCAGCGTGGATGTATTACTTGCAAGAATTACGTTGCTTGGGCAAACTTGGTCAAGTTGACTGAATACCGCTTTTTTCGCTTCCAGATCTTCAGAAATAGTCTCAATGACCATATCGCAAGTTCCGAGTTCAGCCAGATGGGCAACTTTGGTAATACGGGAGAGAATCAATTTCTTCTCAGCCTTCGTAATAGCCCATTTCTCCAGTTGTTTATCGAGGTTGGTCTCAATCATGTTATATGCATGATCCAGCTTCTCCGTTGTGTGTTCCACCAGAAGCACATCAAGTCCTTTGGCTGCAAGCATCTGGGAAATACCTTGCCCCATCGTGCCGCCGCCGACAACTCCTATCTTTTTGAAAAACATGGTTCTGCTCCATCCTTTCGGTTCTCTATTTCTCTATTGTACCCTGTTCGCCGAAAATTACAAATTTCGACCCAACATATAATAATATCTTAGCACGACTGAAATGTAAAAAAAAATAACCGACATAAATAAATTATGCCGGTAGAAGGGCGCTGTCACGAAATTGACAACGAAATTGATCGCCAGACAATACTTCTTCCCTGAGCAACGTGTCGAGGGAATTGTCGAAAATTGTCCGCTGTTCTTCAAGCAATCGTTTGGTCTGTTCCATCAGGTCTTGCAGGATCAATTTGTTCTCCCGCATTAATTCTTCCGTAGTTACCATATCCATGTTAACAATACCTAACGTTGTGAGCCCGGAAGCCATCATCGTTTGTACCACATTCGTTGCTTGTTCAAAGTCATTGCGTGATCCAGTACTGCGTCCACCGTAATACATTTCCTCCGCTGCTGCACCTCCGAGGGCAATCATGATTTGCTCTTCAAGGAAGCGCTTCGTGTAAAGAAATTGCTCTTGTTGCGGGTTATGACGTACATATCCCAGGGCCTGTCCACGAGGGCTGAGTGCAACCTGACTCACACTGCCAGGACGAACCAGTTCAGCCATGATGGCATGTCCCAATTCATGAATAGCCACTCTTTTCTTCTCTTCTACGCTGGATTCGCGGTCTGTCTTCTCACCCATCATTACTTTATCAATCGCTAAGGACAGATGGCGCTGTTCAATGTTGGGCAGCCCGTCCCTCATCGCGTAAATTGCAGCTTCGTTCATCACGCTTTCCAGCTGTGCTCCAGAAAAACCATAGGATTCTTCTGCTGTCTTCTCAAGGCTGACCCCTTCCAAAAGAGGTTTATTGACAGCATGCAGCTCCAGGATGTGTTTTCTGCCTTTCTTATCCGGCAAATCTACCTGAATATGACGGTCAAAACGTCCTGGACGTGTCAACGCGCTGTCCAGCATTTCTTTTCGGTTCGTAGCTGCGATCACGAGTATGCGCGGTGTGTCGGAAGAGTATATGCCATCCATTTCCGTCAACAGCTGATTCAGTGTCTGATCATATTCACGCTGTTGTCCACCTTCCCGTTTTCCACCGATCACATCAATTTCATCAATAAATATAATGGCATTTTCCTTATTTTCTTTAGCAGCACGTGTTCTTGCATCACGGAATAAATCCCGTATTCTGCCTGCACCTACACCAACATACATCTCAACAAACTCACTGCCTGAAGCAGCTACAAAAACAGAGTCGGTATAATGAGCAGCAGCTTTGGCCATCAAGGTTTTACCTGTTCCTGGAGGGCCAGTAAGCAGGATACCTTTCAAAGGACGAATACCAAACTTCTGAATTTCTTCATGTCGAATGAGAAAATCAAGCGCTTCCCGCAGTTCCTGCTTGGCACTCTCTTGACCACCGATTTCTTCAAAAGTCAGCTTGGAAGGTCCTTTTTTCTTGCGTTTACGTTCCTGACCTGCGCCCACCGTAATTCCGCCACGCATTTGCATCATAAGCAGCAGAGCACCCACAAGCATTGCAGCGATCAGAATGGGAATCATGTTTACACCGATAAAAGCGAGAAAGATAATTAATACGGGTACAAATCCAATGGCAATTTCTTTCGTCCATTTAGGCATTAGGCCACACTCCTATCTGACCGGGCACACGCGGCAGAATGATAAACTTGCTGGCATCTCCATCTCTGAGACTGACATATACATTATTGTCATCCATGGCTGTATTTACCTTGATCCCATTTGTAGCCATTTTAGACAAGGTCGGTGTAATCTCGGTGTATTGCTTGTTCTCCATCGCTTGAGCTACGGTAAACATCGCGCTTCCCCACCAGCTCTCCAGCGCTTCGTTGGAATGATCCACGACATCCAGCTTCAACGAACGAGTGCCAATCAAGGTCTGTCCTTCTTTGTGAATATATTGTACTAATCTGCCCAGATCAACATCTGGCTGCAGATCGAGTTTCAACTGTACATCATTGCGGTTAATAGTTAATTGAACATCATTGACTCCATCGTACTGGGTAACCATCTTTTCAATTGGGCTTTGCACAGCCACATGACGATACACAAACCAACCTCCAAACAACACAACGGCTGAAATGACGGCAGTCAGAGCAATAGGCAATACTTTTATCTTCAAGTGAGTTACCCCTCCTAAATTTTGGCTCATCCTATAACTTGTAGGCAAGAATATGAATATGTGTACGTAATGTCCTGTGATGTGCCTAACAGGATTTATTTGTGTATGATGTATCCTTGAATACATATTTGAGTATATCACATCGTATATACAATATCTAAGGCGAAAATATGAATAAATTATTAATTTTAACTATTCAAATCCAAAATGATCAACAAAGTACGCCAAAGAACCGGTCCAGTCGGGTTTCCGTCTGCCGGTTCTTTAATGTATTCTTTTGGGCGATAGTACTTTTGCTAATTCTAGCTATTCGGGATCGTATAGACCAGGTCCACCTGTTCCCCGTTGCTGAAGCGGTAAAACCGATAATAGTTGTGAGTATCATCGTTGTAATACACTTGCCATACATAGATTCCATTCACAACGCCTGGCATGATTCGCTTGATCTCCCCACCCGGAACTTCAGAGCTGAACCGATTTCGAATCTGAGCTTCATTCATGCCATTCTTCAACAATTCACCGTGTACTGCATTGGCTCCCGTCACCGGTTTGTTATTCTCATCAAACTTGATCCACACCATGACATCCTGATTATCCTTATTTTTGCCGATCAGGGTCCAGTATATGTTGTCTCCGCCGTCTTTCTGCCCCCAGACATACTTACGCAGCTCTTCGTGGGACGTAATCCCCAGCTGTTCCTGGGCCGCCTGTATGGCCAACGCCTCTTCCTTGCGCTGATCCTGGGTAACATAGACATAATAACGCTGAAGTCCAAACAGAATCAGAACCAGGAGCAGCAGCGAAATCCATATCCACTTCTTTTTTTTCTTCAAAAGCCGAACTTCCTTTCCCTATGACGATGCGGTCCTTGTAATTATCGGGCAAGCAAACTGTCAAATGCCAGCTGAGACTCACGCAGAATGCGCTCTTCATCCATTGTAAGACATTCGCCATGTTTAACCACTTGTTTACCATCCACCCACACATGCTCCACATCTTTGGCAGATGCCGAGTAGACCGTATGGGAAATCAGATCCGTATGCGGATAGAAATGGGCTTGTTCGATGTTCAACGCGATGAAGTCAGCCTTCATGCCAACTTGCAGAGCGCCTGTGTTGTTCAGGAATATGGATTTGGCACCATATGAAGTTCCAAGCAGAAGTGCTTCCCCCGCCGGCACTGCAGTAGGGTCACCAGACACACCTTTATGAATCAACGCAGCCAATCTCATCTCTTCAAACATATCCAGGTTATTGTTACTTGCTGGTCCGTCTGTTCCCAAGGATACGGTCACACCTGCTTTCAACAGATCAGGTACTCGTGCAACACCCGAAGCCAATTTCAGGTTACTGCCTGGATTGTGGGAAACTGCTACATCATGCTTTGCGAGAATCTCGATCTCTTCATCATTCAGATGTACCGCATGTGCAACCAAAGATGGACGGGAGAAAAATCCTAGTTTCTCCAGATGTGCAACCGGACGCAGTCCGTAATCAGCCACGTTCTGTTCCACTTCGCGAAGCGTTTCAGACATATGCGTATGCAAAGGCAGATTCAGGTCATGAGCAACCTGTACCAGCTTCTCTATGTAATCCGGAGGGCAAGTGTAAGGGGCGTGTGGAGAGATTACGGTTGTAATTCTTCCGTCTGCCTGTCCATTCCATTGACGAGCAAATGCTGCGGACTCTTCCAGCTTACGCAGTTGTTCTTCTTCTGAGCAAAGTCCGATTACCCCACGTGCCAGAGCAGCCCGAACGCCGGATTGTTCCACCACTTTCGCGACCTGATCCATATGATCATACATATCCAGGAAAGATGTTGTTCCGCCTTTCAACATTTCAAGAACGGATAGTGATGTGCCCCAATATACGTCTTCAGACGTCATTTTGGCTTCCATTGGCCACATTTTCTCCTGCAACCATACTTGTAACGCCAGATCGTCTCCATGGCCTCTCAAAAGCGACATGGCCGCGTGACCATGCGTATTGATCAGACCCGGCAAGAAGAACAGTCCTTTTCCGTCCACCTTTGTCAGACTTTCGTCTCCTTCCGGCAATGTCTCACCAATATGCACAATCTTGTCATTCTCAACAACCATAAAACCTTGAACCACTTTCCAATTCGTACCCTCACTCACGGCAAATTTGCCGTTGTGAATTACCCATCTATTTGTCGTCATCTTCCTCGTCGTCCTTTCCATTCTCCAAGTAATAAGCCAGGCTAAGTAGATCCGTCGTAAAATCGGCATGATGAATACGAATATGCGGCGGGGTCTTCAGGATCGTTGGTGCAAAGTTCAGAATCGCTTCAATTCCTGACTCAATCAGCTGATCTGCAACATTTTGGGCTTCCGTATCCGGAACCGTGATAATACCTATACGAATGTTATCTTTTTTGACCGAATCCGTTAATTCATTCATCGGTTGTACCGTCAAACTGTTGATTTGGCTCCCAATCTTCGGACCGTAGGCATCAAATACAGCGACAATCTTCATGTTGTCTTTGAGATAGGCATTGTAATTGGACAAGGCATGTCCCAAATTACCTGCTCCGACAAGAGCTACATTGATCTGCTGGTCTATTTTTAAAATATGGCGGATTTTCTCAATGAGATATGATACGTCATACCCGATCCCTTTACGACCAAAGTCACCGAAGTAAGCCAGGTCTTTACGAATCTGGGCAGGATTCAAATCCAGCCTCAATCCAAGTTCTTGTGAAGAGACCGTATTGACTTCACGCTGATGCAGTTCATTCAAATAACGCAAGTAAACAGGTAATCTACGCACCACGGCTTCCGAAATTTTATCTGATTTCATTCATTGCTCCCCCTTACAAAGGCCACGATAGATAGATGAAAAAGATGAGCACCCTGTCTAAAACGAGCAAAAAGATTACTGAGTTAAACAGGATGCTCATTGTTATATAATGGATAATTGCTTTAATTCCTTTAATTGCTTTACTCGCATATCCATGAAACGAATAAATCATATTACTTAATTTTACCGCCAACCACTGGCGTCTTGCAATAATGGAAGCTACAGAGCGATCTGTTATTGTTGCTCTTCGGTCGGTCTCTCGAGCCATTCCGAAATGCGTGGAACCATCTGTTCTGTGAGCATGTGCTCCATTTTGGGACCAGGTAATGAATATAAAAAGTACTTGCCATAATATGCTTCAATAACGCGTGTATCGTATACAATCACAATGCCTCTGTCTTTGCCTGTACGAACCAGTCTGCCAAATCCCTGTTTGAAACGGATGACGGCTTGTGGCACGGACAGCTTCATAAACGGGTTTTTCTTCTGCTGCTGCAAAAGCTCGCTCTTCGCTTCGACTAATGGATGATTCGGTGGCTGGAACGGCAGTCTGACAATCGCGAGACAAGTCAGAGCCTCTCCTGGAATGTCCACCCCTTCCCAGAAGCTGCTTGTGCCAAGAAGCACCGTTGCTTTCGCATCTTGGAAGCGGCGTGTAAGCTTGGAACGGCTGCCACTGTCCACCCCTTGCCCAAGCAAAGAGATATCATTGCCTGACAAGGCCTCCTTAAGTGGGTCATAGACCTGGCGCAGCATGCGATAGGAGGTGAACAACACCATCATACGTCCACGAGTGGCAATAGCCGTTTCCGCGAGGGAGTGCACGAGCATATCCACAAAGTGGGCATCGCCTACACTGCCCTTCACGCTTGGGAAATCACGCGGAATGACGAGCAGCGCCTGTTCTCGATAATTGAACGGTGACGGCAACATGGACGTTAACAAACGGTTATTCTCGGCAGCTTCCTGCAAACCCAGCTGTTCGATCATGAATTGAAATGACTTGTCAACGGAGAGCGTAGCCGATGTAAGCACAACGCTTTTCTTTTTATCAAAGAACATATCCTTCAATTGTGCACTGACATCGACAGGAACAGCATAGAGCTGAAGTGATTTACTGCGGAATTGGCCGCTGGCCTCCATCCAGTACACGGTGTTGGCATCATCCATCCGCATGAAGAAACGCAGATTATCCTTAATCGTTGCCAAGTCCTTGAGCAGACCTGAGATATCCGTAATCAGACTATCGGACTGATAATCATCCTGATCTTCTTTCACTTCAAGCAGCAGCTTGTCGCCTTTACGAATCAAATCACCTAGAGTGACATAGATTTGGTTTTCAGCATCCTGCAATTCCTGCCATTTGGCTGGTTTTTGTGAAGGCTTCAGTCTAAGAGAGAATTGTCCTGTCTCGCCTGGAGAAGCATCGCTGCGTTCAGGCAGCAGGCCAAACAATGTGTCACTTAGTCGATCCCACATCTCTTTGACTTCGACGGCAAGCGGGAACATCTGATCAATCATGGAGCCCCACTGTACCGAATTTTCGTGACCCGATAATTGAGAACGAAGCATCGGCAGTTGGCCATTACGGCTATCTTTAAACAGTCGGGTCAGAGTATGAACCAACGTAAAATATTTCATATGAAGACCAAGATGCTTACCTGCTACGTCCTCCAGATGATGTGCTTCATCGATGACGAGACTTTCGTAGGCCGGCAGCAGTTGATGCGCTGCTTTGACATCCGTAAACAATTTCGAGTGATTCGTAATGACGATATCAGACAGCCCGGCTTCATGTTTGGCCCGGTGATAGAAACATTTGCGGAACCAAGGACAGGAACGTCCAAGACAGGACTCAGACTCGCTCTGTACCGTCTCCCAGAAGTCTCCTCCGCGCCCGCTTAGATTAAGCTCCTCGTCGTCTCCAGTCTCCGTCTGAGTAAGCCAGACAATCATCTGAGCCGCTGTAAAATAATCCTCTTTTGGTGTAGCAAATTCGCGTTTATTGATTTTGTGCTCAAACTTACGCAGACACAAATAGTGCCCACGTCCTTTGAACACCGCTGCTTTGAACGGGAACGGAACCACCTGGGTCAGCATAGGAATATCCCGCTCTCTCAATTGCTCCTGCAGGTTGATGGTATGTGTGCTGACCATGACTTTCTGTTCCTGTTTCACACTTTCATAGATGGCAGGCAGCAAATACCCAAGTGATTTACCTGTACCTGTTCCAGCTTCAATCAAGAGATGTTTCTCTTCATCCAAAGCTTGTCGTACACTGCTGAACATCTGAGTTTGAGCCTCACGCTCCTCATAATGGTCCAGCGTCTCCT
Source organism: Paenibacillus sp. ALJ109b (assembly GCF_010747435.1). Lineage (NCBI taxonomy): Bacteria > Bacillati > Bacillota > Bacilli > Caryophanales > Paenibacillaceae > Paenibacillus > Paenibacillus sp. ALJ109b. The sequence goes on along the minus strand of NZ_JAAIFP010000012.1, from coordinate 67,966 downwards.
TCAGGTTATCTCTAACCTGATCCATGAACTGCTCAAAACTTACGCCTTCCAGCGGATTACCTTCTCGCTCATCGCGTGGTGAGCCTATATCGGTCCAGTCACTCACGTTCAGGGCGAGCTGGCGGTAATACGTATGACCATCCAGATCCTGAATCGGCTCTGCTTCCTTCTCAGTACGCATTCCATCAAAGAACCAACCCAAGTCACTGTCTTCCGGCGCAAACAGGTCACTGAGGCGCTGAATCGTGATCAGAGGCAATGCACGCAGCTCATCGAGACACTTCAGTAATACAAAAGCTGTTGCGAGAGCATCACTGTCTGCCTGATGAGGACGGTCATGCTGAAATCCGAATTCCGAAGACACATAACCGAGTTGATAAGACCCCAGTGACGGAAACGTGATCTTCAGGAAATCAATCGTATCCAGAATCCGTCCGGTAAATGGCAGATAACCGCATCGATCGAGTGCATTTTGAAGAAAATGAAAATCAAAAGCAACGTTGTGTCCAACAAGAACAACATCGTCAAGCAGCGGAACCATCTCCATCATCATCTCTTCCAATGAGGGAGCATCCGCCACATCTTCATCAGTAATACCGGTTAACCCCGTAATAAACGGAGGAATCGGTACACCTGGGTTCACATAAGAACTATATATTTGAGTTATGCTGTAGTCATGATCTATGATGGCAAGTCCGGCCTGTATTATCTCACCGTCGGACTGCGTGCCGGTTGTTTCGAAATCCAATACGGCAAATTTCATTGCAATGTACGGTCCCTTCCATTCCAGTCTATGTTACAGCATAGCAAAAAAAAGGGCATTTGAAAATTAACTGACAAAAAAGGCGGTGTCCCCGCCGCTATGCCAGAGGAGGGAACACCGTCTTTATGCCGCCGAATAGCCCTTAATTTAAGGCAGTCAGCTGATTTGCATATTGCAATTTTCCGCTGTTTAATCGACAGGCTTCCATGTTATACAGCGGTTCGGTCAACGTTGGGTCATACTGAAGCGCCTGCGCAAATAGAGAGCATGCACCATCAAGGTTCGCAAGCTTGGCCTCGATACAGCCCAGGACGTTACATACCAGTCCTTTCAATCTCGGTGAACCATTCAAATGCATGATCCGCTGCAAGTGTTTTCCTGCTTCCTCGGTTTGTTCCAGGTTAAGATGAGCAAGAGCCAGGTAAAAACGAGTCAATGCACTTTCCGGATAGTCGGTCACAACCCTAGAAAATTGCATAATCGCCTGGGGGTACATTTGCAGTTTGAAATATCCCTGACCGCGACTGAAACACTCCAGATGCAGTTCTGGCAGTGCGGTAACAGCTTCCTGTTCAGGTTCGAGGGAAGCTGGCTTATCGAGTTCCCTTTCCCTCACCTGGCTCATTTTTTCTTCAAACATCAGCCACTCATCAATCATCCCGTCACTCATCCGCTTCAGCAAATTCCACTTTTGCAGCAATTCCTGTTTGCTTAGGCCTTCAGCAGAAGGGTAGCGCTTGATAATTTCATCTAACATGTCGTTCATTTCTGCGAAAACATGCTGGAACATCGATGCATCCCCACCCTTGAAAAAATGGATTAGTGCAGTGACCTGTACTCATTTTTTGTAGAATGGGTCGATTTCATTCCCCTTACCAGTCGATTACATAATCGTCGCATGAACTTCGTGCTTCATCGTTTGCACAGGTTTATTCTGTCCATCCACAAATACAACGGTAGGTTTGTGATTATTTGCCTCTTCTTGAGACATCATCGCATATGAAATGATAATGACGGTATCCCCAGGCTGTACCAGACGAGCTGCTGCTCCATTCAAGCAGATCACTCCACTTCCACGTGGACCTGGAATGACATAGGTTTCCAGACGTGCACCATTGTTATTATTCACAATTTGCACTTTCTCATTTTCCATTAGATCGGAAGTTTCCATTAGATCTTCATCTATGGTAATGCTACCCACATAGTTCAGGTTTGCTTCCGTAACGGTTGCCCGGTGAATTTTGGATTTCATTAGTGTTCTAAACATGGGACAGTACCTCCGATTTTTGCAGCCTTATATTGTCAATCAATCTTGTTTTGCCGAATTTTACTGCAAGTGCGATCAACAGATCGTCACGACCATGAACTTTTTCCTGATCTGCAAGTGGCTCCAGACTTGGAAAAGCCTGAATTTCAGCATAATCAATCACTGCCATTGGTGAACGTTCAATGTTCTCACGCAATATAACGCGGATATCCGCTGCTGTCATTGCAGTCCCTGCATCTACAGCTTCCTGTGCCTCACGCAGAGCCTTGGACAGAACAAGAGCTTCCTGACGCTGTTCTGAACTGAGGTACACGTTGCGCGAACTAAGGGCCAAGCCATCACTTTCACGAACGATAGGACAAGGCACAACCTCAACCGCCATGTTCAAATCGTTAACCATCTGCTGGATCACAGCTACCTGCTGTGCGTCCTTCATGCCAAAAAATGCACGCTGCGGTTGTACAATGTTAAACAGCTTTGACACGACTGTAGTCACTCCGTCAAAATGCCCTGGACGTGATGCACCACATAAGCGATCCGTTAGACGAGAAACCGATACAGTCGTTTGAGTAGGCTGTGGATACATCTCTTCAACAGAGGGAATAAATACGATATCCACCCCTTTTGCTCGTGCAGTTTCCACATCTCTGGCTTCATCCCTAGGGTAACTGTCAAAGTCTTCATTCGGACCGAATTGAATTGGATTTACAAATATGCTCAAAACCACGATATCACTCTGTTGTTTCGCCGCTTGCATCAAACTTGCATGGCCTTCATGAAGAAATCCCATCGTAGGCACGAGTCCTACAACGGACTCTCTGGACTGAATCGACTGACGTTTCAAGCTAAGTTCTTTTCTTAATTCTGCGATTGTCCGTATCACTTTCATGCGTTGGTCTCCACCTTTTCTTTGCGATGTCCGTACAGCTGATCCAGAACGCCGTCAGCGGCGGTAAATACATGCTCTTCTGCCGGGAATGAGCGATCCTTGACTTCTTTCACATAGGACTCAATGCTATTGCGAATCAATGTACCTACGTCTCCATACGATTTAACAAAGCGTTTTGGCGTGTATGGGGAAGCATACTGAACCACATCATGGAATACCAGTACCTGACCATCACACCCTCTACCTGCGCCAATACCGATTGTGGGAATAGAAAGTTCTTCCGAGATCGCTCTTGCCACTTCTTCCGTAACCAGTTCGAGTACAATGCCGAAAGCTCCCGCTGCTTCAAGCGCCTTGGCTTCGTCCATAAGACGTTTGGCATCAGCAGCATCCTTGCCCTGAATACGATAACCGCCAATTTGATTCACGGATTGTGGTGTAAGCCCGATATGTCCAAGTACAGGTACACCAGCTTGAACAACCGCTTTTACCGTATCCGCGATTTCAAGACCGCCCTCCATCTTGACCGCTTGTGCATGACCTTCCTGCATCAGGCGACGAACCCCTTTGAGCGTCTCGTCCAAGCTACCATGATACGTCATGAAGGGCATATCAGCCACGATAAACGTATTTCCCGCTCCACGTACTACAGAGCGTGTATGGTACACCATATCGTCAATCGTAACAGGCAAGGTCGAGTTAAAACCCAGTACCACATTTCCCAGTGAATCACCCACCAGGATGAGATCGATACCCGCTTCCTCGGCCAATTGGGCTGTCGGATAATCATAAGCTGTAATCATGCTAAGCGGCACGCCGTCCTGCTTATATTTTTTCATTTTCACAATATTCAATGCTTGTTTGTTTGCCATTTTCGTCATGGCTCCTCTCATCTTTTCAATTTAAACACAACAAAAAAACCTTTTAGTTTCCACTAAAAAGTCCCGAAAAGTCAAAAAAGAGTCACTTGCGATCGTCCCTTCTGTCTCGGTCCTCTTCGGCTCAGAGCAGAATCCAACAACTCACTTTACTACCATTCCTGCCTTTGTCACTACAACATTTTAAAAGCAGAACAAAGCATACTATTGCCGGAGTGCAATTCGGTCTGCATTAGCCGATATCGCCTCACGAACACAGTATACCAAAGTTCTGCCCAAAGTTCACGTCTTATGTTCATTTTAACGGTGTAAATTCGACAAATTGTTTAATTTACCAATGAAACTTCACCGGAGTATACCGATACATGCTCACCGTTTTTCTTCTCCAAAATCAATGCACCAGAAGGATCAAGGCCTATGGCTGTACCTTCGATGATACCCTGCGGATTAGCCACCTTAATTTCACGATTCATGGATACGGACAAAGCTTCCCAGAGCGAAGAGATCACGCCGAACCCTTCTTTTTGATACAAATAATACAAACGCTCCAATTCCGAGAGAATGGCCGCTGCAAGTTTGGTTCGGTCTATCGTTTGTCCGGTCTCCATCTTAAGTGAAGTAGCAATTGATATCAGATCCTCGGGATAATCCTTGGGATCGAAGTTCACATCTACGCCTATGCCTGCGATACAGTACCGTAATTCGTGATCTTCAACGGTTGATTCAAGCAGAATCCCGCATACCTTGCGACCATCGATTAAAAGATCATTAGGCCATTTGATACCGGCATCAGCGCCTGTATACGATCTAATCGCACGACACACCGCCACACCCGTTAATAATGTAAGCTGTGGTGTATTTTGCAGTGCAAGCTCCGGACGCATTAGAACACTCATCCAGATGCCTCTTCCCGGTGGTGAGAACCATTTACGTCCAAAGCGGCCTCGTCCACCCGTCTGTTCTTCTGCCAGCACCACTGTCCCTTCGCCCTGCCCCTGTTCAGCCATGTGCTGAACATCACCTTGGGTGGACAATGTGGAATTCAGAATGATTGCCTTCCGACCAAACACCGTCGTTTCCAGTGCCAGTTGAAGCGCTGTGGCATCGATACTGTCCGGTTTCGTGACCAAGCGATACCCTTTGCGAGATACGGCTTCAAACTCATAACCCATGTCACGCAGTTTGTTTACGTGCTTCCACACGGCCGTTCGGCTAATGGAAAGGTTGCGACTGATCTCTTCACCAGACACAAACTCTCCTTCTGCATTTAGTAACATATGTAACAGTTCCTCATGCTTTGTCATCTGCAGCCACCCGCTTTACTTCGTTGGTCAGCATGTCATGCTGATTCGCTATATTTCCGATCGCAGTCTCTCTTAAGAGATGTTTCATCAGTTGTCCAAGCCATGGTCCACCCTTACGTCCAAGCAACTGTAGAATGTTCTCACCTGTAATTTGCAAATCTTTCAGTTCGTGCACCTTCATGGATTGGCTCCATGCAGCGCCTCGAGATTGTATTACCACGATCTGTTCTTCGTGTAGGACCTCTTGATCTCTCCAACCTGATGGAAGCAGTGGTTGAATAATGAGCCAGTCCTCTACTGCCTGACGTCCGCAAGACAGCACAGTTATGATCCATTCTGATCGCAGTGTCTCTTCATCCTTTTGCTCCTGTATGACTTTCTGGATCAACTCTTCGACCTGCAGAACTCCATTAATGCGGGAACGATCGTCATTAGAAAACGTCCATTTTCGAAGCAAAGCATCTGCTTCATCCCTGGTAAAAAGACCTGCAATCAGCATCATGGACCAGCGCAATAAAACGTTCTCTTCCTTCAGTTGTTCCATATTGGACATGAGGGCTTTATTGAATCGTTCCCTGTGGATTGGTGCCTTCACATGTTCCAATGCCTGGCTGCGAAACAGCAATTCCAGACCTCGCAGCGGATGGGGGCCTGCCATCATTTTCACCATTTCGGTACGTACTCTTTCCATGGCGATATGTTGGAGCAGACCCTTTTGATGAACAAGCCCTTTCCAGGTGTTGTAGGCAATTTTGAAATCAAATACCGAAGCAAAACGAACACAGCGAAGCATCCGCAGTGCATCTTCACCAAACCGTTCTGTCGCCGATCCTACACATCTGACCCGTCCATCCTGGATATCCGATTGTCCACCGAAAGGATCAACGATATTTCCGTCTCGATCCATAGCGAGAGCATTCATTGTGAAGTCACGCCGCTGCAAATCTTCTTTGACATCCAGCACAAATTGAACGGCAGCGGGTCTTCGATTATCTTTATATTCAGATTCAGTGCGGAACGTTGTAACTTCAAAGTAAAAACCTCTTGAACGTACAGTAACCGTTCCATGCTGGAGGCCCGTAGGAATACAATCCGCAAACAGTTCCATGACTTGCTCAGGAGAAGCGGACGTGGTGATATCCATATCATCCACGCTACGTTCCAGCAGTTCATCACGCACACAACCACCGACCCAATAAGCTTCGTATCCTTTTTCATTTAATGTTCGCAGCACCTGTTCACTTTGTCTTGCCATTTCATGATCTACCTGTGTCCATTGAACCACTTACTCTCACCCCATAACTACGTGTTGCTTGGTGTGGCTTACACAGATATATTTCCAAGATGGAACAATCCTATCTGACAATCAGCCACAAACCGGCTTCAGATTCGGAACTTCACGTCCCAGCACCCGGTAGTATATTTGTTCATATTCATGCCGAATAGCATCGTTGCAGAAATCATGGTGTGCCCGTTTCAGGCACGCTTCTCTAAAGTCCGCTGTCAAACGGTCGTCTGTCAACAAACGAATCGTGTTCTCCGCCATCGATTGCGTGTCGCCGATTGGAGACAAAAATCCGGTCTTGCCGTGCAATACCAATTCAGGGATCCCCCCTGCTAGTGAACCAATGGTAGGTACACCACAAGCCATGGCTTCGAGTGCCACAAGACCAAAGCTTTCCTTCTCCGACGGCAGCATAAGCACATCAGCCATCGAAATGACTTGAGCAATATCATCCTGCTTGCCTAGGAAATGGACCTTGTCATTCAGTCCAAGCTCATTAATCTTCCATTGAATCTTCGGCAAATCCGGTCCTTCTCCAACAAATAACAGTTTGGCAGGTACTTGCTCCTGTACTTGACGGAACACTTCTACCACATCCTGTGTTCTCTTCACAGGACGGAAGTTGGAGATATGCATCAGTATTTTTTCGTGAGGTGCTGCGAAGTCTCTACGCAGACTTGCTGCATCACGTGGATAATAAATTCTTTTATCAATAAAGTTATAGGTCAGATCGATTGGACGTCTTATATCCAGCAACTCAACCGTTTCACGAATCAAATCCTGGGATACGGCCGTAACCGCATCACTCTCGTTGATGGCAAGTCGAATCAGATCCTTCAACGACTCATCCTGCGCCAGTACCGTAATATCTGTTCCGTGTAACGTTGTGACCACCTTTAAATCCTCACCAACCATTTGTTTTGCCAAGAAGGCACAAACCGCATGTGGCACTGCATAATGTACATGCAGCAGATCCAGTTGCTGTGCTTTGGCTACTTGCGCCATTTTCGTGGCCAATGACAGGTCATACGGCGGATAACGGAAGACGTAATAATCGTTGACCTCAACTTCATGATAAAAAATATTTTTCTGAAATTTACCCAGTCTAAACGGGATACTATTGGCAATAAAGTGAACCTGGTGACCCTGTTCGGCAAGCAATTTGCCCAGCTCCGTTGCGACAACGCCAGACCCTCCGAGGGACGGATAACAGGTAATACCAATTTTTAGCTTTTGATCCATCCGGTGGACGCTCCTTTAATCTCCCGCGTGTGCAGGTTGATGTAATGCAACGGAAATGCAATTGATAAATGATTTATACGAGTAAGTTCGATCGTTTTATGACTTGGCTGCTTGGCCAAATTGATGAACTACATAAGGTGTAATGCTAGCGAATCCTTCTGCAAAAGGAATGAGGCTCCGCTGTCCGAGCAAAGAATCCCGGGCTTTCACACGTTCAATATATCCTTGAGTCAATGGAGTGGCAACTGCGCCTTCTCCCAATTCGAACTGGGAACGATAACTTAGCAATGAATTTTCCTTCTGCTCATAGTGTTCCGTAATATCCACAATCAAATCCGTTGGTCCGATATCGTTAATGAAGTAAAAATACAATTCTTTCACTTGAACTGCGGGCATGTCCGGCTTATAGTTTCTAAGCTTGGCATTAAAGACAGCCTCCTGCACCAGCTTGCTGCACATTACATGATCTGGGTGACGATCCTCCCAATATGGCGCAAACACGATTCGAGGGGCATGACGCCGTATCTCGGCAGTCACAGCTTCGATGTGTTCAGGAGTAATATACAGCCCCCGATCAGGCAAACAGAGATTGCTTCGACACGAAAGACCGAGGACGCGGGAGGCTTGCTCCGCTTCCTCGGCTCTGCGCTCTACCGTCCCGTTGGAAGACATCTCCGCTCGGGTCAGATCACACACGCCTACTTTCAGTCCAGCTGCAGTATGTTTGGCAATCGTTCCTGCCATCCCAATCTCTGCATCATCCGCGTGTGCACCAAATATGAGAATGTCCAAACTCATTGAGCATCACCCGAATTCAATCCACCCTCAGGCTTGTATTTATGTACAAGCTCTCTCCAGCCAAAATCACCGCGATCGAGCGCTTTGACGAGAATTTCTGCAGTTGCAATATTCGTAGCAAGCGGAATCCCCTGTACATCGCACAGACGCAGCAAAGCGTTAATATCTGGTTCATGAGGCTGTGCCATCAATGGATCACGCAGGAAAATAATCAAATCCATCTCATTTTGTGCAACCAAGGCTCCGATCTGCTGATCTCCGCCCAGTGGACCGGATTCAAACCGATGGATCTGTAATGAGGTTCCTTCCATAATACGAAGACCTGTTGTACCTGTGGAGTATAGTTGATGGTCTGTAAATACGTTTTCGTAGGCTGTCACGAAGTTAACCATCTCTTCTTTTTTGCGATCATGGGCAATAAATGCAATTTTCAACATGACAATCTCCTTTTAGTGTGTGTTCAAAAAGTCAGGTTTTCAGCACCAAGAAGGTTGGATGAAGCTAGGGACTGAGTAGCGGAGCTACACGTTTTCGGAGAAAACGGCTTCGGAAGCATGTGCTTGCGAACCTACGTGAGCAACGGAAGGCCCGGCTGAATTCAAGATTCGATGTCGTATCCGCTTCTCGAGTGACCTCGTGATCAAAAGTTGACTTTTTGAACTACCTCTTTTAGTCGATAAAGTGATCAAATCCGTAGATAAGTCCTGTATATTCCATAACCTTCTGTACACCAATCTTAACACCAGGCATATAACCTGCACGCTCATAGGAATCATGACGAATTTTGAGGGATTGGCCAAAGTCTCCAAATACCACTTCCTGCTGGGCAAATACCCCCGGCAACCGGACACTATGAATTCGGAATCCATTATAATAGCCACCACGCGATCCTTCGATCGTCTCTTCTTCATTCGGATTACCCTGGCGAAGTTCCTCGCGGTTTGCTGCAATTAGCTCGGCTGTTTTGATTGCTGTACCCGAAGGAGCATCCAGCTTCTGATCCCCGTGATATTCGATGATCTCCACATTCGGCATATGTTTGGCAGCCTGTGCGGCAAATCTCATCATCAGAATAGCACCGATTGAGAAGTTCGGGGCAATCAACCCTCCAATGCCTTTGTCCTGACACTGCTTGTCCAGCTGTTCGATCTGTTCCGGCGTAAAGCCGGTAACACCCATAACAGGTCTGACCCCATGACGGATCGCAATCTCTGTATGAGCAAAGGCATATTGAGGGACTGTAAAGTCCACCATAACCTGTGGTTTAGTCTCTGCAAAAGCCATCTCGATATCATCGGTAAGAAGCACCCCACATTCGGGCAGACCGACAAGTGTTCCGGCATCCGTGCCTACTCCGGAGCGGTTGACCGCTGCGGCGAGCTCCAGTTCAGGATCTTGAAGCACCAGTTTCACTACTTCACGGCCCATCCGGCCAGCTGCTCCGATTACGGCAACTCTTATTACTTCACTCATCTTGACTGCATCTCCTCACTATATTGGTTCATTTGGTTGAATCCATTCAAAAGATCTCCATCCCGCTATGAAACGGCATCTTATTGAATGGATTTCATACGCTGCTTAATTTCATGTAACAATAGATGCAGTTGATCATTCTGCGGGTCCAACAACAATGCGTCACGAACGGAACGGGTTGCAAGGTCGAACTCATTCAGATCACTGTAAGCAAGAGCAAGCATGATATGCGCTTCCACATATAACGGGTCAAGTTTTACTGCCTGTTTCAGCAGATCGGCCGCCTGCACATATCGTTCATGCGTTCCGTTTCCGGCCTGTTCAAGCAGCACCTTGGCCTGAAGGCTTATCTGTTTGGCTTCCAGGGTCTGCAAATGCAAAACATACTCCTCTATCCCTTGTGACAGTTCAACAGCCTTACGTGCATATTCAAGCGCTGGAACAAGGTGTTGACTACGGGCATGTGTAATGGAACAACGATAATAGAGCTCCGCATGTTCCGGGTAAGCATTAATGGCAGATTCAAACCAACGAATCGCCTGCTCAAAATCATTTTGCAAAATACAGCGGTACGCATGCTGCATATACTCTTCCGGTTTCATCATCCAAGCTGTCCCTCCCCCATTGAGGTGATGGTACAGCATATGTAATCTACGCCTAATCGGTGTTTTTTGGCGTCCACCGATTTGCATCGCGTGTGTTAAATTTATGCATGACTTTGTCGTGCGCCTCTGCCAGGTCGATCCCGAGAGAGTTAGCAAAACAAATCGTGATAAATAAAATGTCCCCGAGCTCAAGCTCAATGGAATTGTCTGCTTCGGAAGATTTTTTCGGTTTTTCACCGAACTCGTGATTCACTTCCCTTGCAAGCTCTCCCACCTCTTCAGACATACGGGCGAGCATGGCCAGCGGGCTGAAGTATCCTTCTTTGAACTGGGAAATATACAGATCAACCTCACGCTGCATTTCTGCAATGCTTTTCTCCATGAGAACGGATTCTCCTTTTGAAATTGTGTCGTATTTGTTCCTAATATATCAGTTATTTAGATTCACTTCCACCATCATAAACGACAAATCATTTTTAAAGAATCAATAAACAGGTATACTAAGATGGGAATGATTGCTTTCTCATTCTAATTTGTAAAACGGAGAGGGAACTTATGAGCACTTCCAAAACCTGGGTTCAATTCAAATTGATTCTCCCCATCCTATTGGGTACGGCATTGTATGCCTTTGGACTTCTGTACTTCATCATCCCCAACCAGCTCATGGAAGGCGGCGTAACCGGGATTACGGTCCTGCTGAATTATGCATTCAACATCTCTCCTTCGCTTACAACCTTGGTCGTTAATATTCCACTCTTTCTAGTGGGGCTCAAGATTTTGGGCGGCAGACAGATGATCTATACAGGCGTGGGTATAGGAGCGCTTACGGTGTTCCTGTGGTTATTTGAAAAAATGATTGATCTTGGCTGGATTGAACCGCTGCATACCGAGAATGACCTTTTACTTGCAGCGCTTTACGCTGGAGTTACACTGGGAGCAGGCCTTGGAATCGTATTTCGCTGGGGCGGAACGACAGGTGGATCTGACATCATTGCCCGCATTCTTAATCGAAAATATGGCTGGAGTATGGGACGTGTACTATTAGGTATCGATTTCATCATTATTGGTATCTCCCTCGTTTACATTCCCAAAGAAAAAATACTGTATACCCTTGTAGCTGTATTTATCGCCTCTAAAGTAATCGACTTCATTCAGGAAGGGGCCTATTCGGCCCGCGCATTTATGATCATCAGTGATCATGCACCTGAGATTGCAGATTTGATTACCCGTGATATGGATCGCGGCGTAACGCTCATTCCAGCCATTGGTGCGTATTCGAAACAAGCCAAACATGTTGCTTACTGTGTCATTTCCAGGCAGGAATTCAGACGTTTGCAGACGATTGTGCGTTCAGTTGACCCTAGAGCATTTGTTATTATTAGCGATGTGCATGACGTACATGGTGAAGGATTTAAGGAAAGCTAAACTTTATACTTGTACAAAAAGAAAACCTCTATCCTCAAGAGAAGAGCCAGGGAATGGCTTTCCTTGTAGACAGAGGTCTTTATCATATTGTGATGACAGTAATGGCTTAACGCCGAAACGGAAAAATGCCTTGCTGCTGTGCCCGATATTTACGGTAACCTGCATAACTTAGTGCTGCTATGATTATGGAAGTAATCAGCAATCCAGCCGCCCTCCGATTGGGCCCCTGAACAAACGGCACAAAGGCACTTTCGTCCTTTTCACGACCAAACAACTGGTTCACCAACTCTTCACCATGGGCTACCATACTCTTTAATTGTGCAATGTCAGTCTGCTTGGCCTCAGTCAGACCCTTGGTATGAGACAGCCAGGCATCCAGTTGGGCGATCTCGTAAGGTTCACGGCGGATCATCGCCGCAGGTCGGATCGTCTCGTAATGTTCCTCCAGCAAGGCATAGCGGCTTGCTATTATCGCCGAACTTAACTGCTGGTCTGCCGCGGTTGACAGCGCATCAATATCATTTTTTACAATTTTATAATACTGGAGCCATAGAGGTTTGGCCGGGTTGGCGAAACTATCTGCCGCAAGTCGAAGTTTGGCAGAAGCCTTCTGCAAAGACGCATCATCACTTTTCACCCTGACCGCAGCTTCTTTCACTTCAACAATGGTCTCGGATAGGGCATGAATGCCTTCTACTGTCGTCTGACCCTCAAAGGATATATGCTCCAGACCTTTACTGATTCGCAAAATACTGCCTCTAACCTCTTCAATATCATTCTCCAAGGCATGTCGATACAGCAGGGCCGCTTCTTCATTTAATTGCTCAATTGAATTTTTGGCTGATACTTGCTGATCTGTATTTCCATTCGCACCTGTACTTTCCGCCGATACGCTGTATGACAAGTTCGTCCAGAACAGTAGAGTCATGAACGACACCACCATAAATCCAGTTTTGATCCTGAACGTTCTCTTCATGGACATCCCTCCCACCATCAATGTATGGCAGGGAAGAGTTCCTTAGAACAAGCTTACATGATGAAATCAGGCCCGTTTGGCCTGTCTCAAGGCAAGCCACGCACAGAGAATGCTCACTAGCGTCAGTCCCACGGTGAAGTTGCGTACACCATCCAGATGGTCCATCAGCGATGCAGGTAGCCAAGGGAAAATGTCATAGGTATAATCCATTGTATCGTTTAACAGTGTCCACAAGGCAGCAATCACCAAAGCACCCCAACGGAACCCAAAGAATCTCACATACAGCAAAGCCTCTACAGCCATGGCGCTATGCGACGCAATTAACATCCAATCCTGCCAGTTCTGTGCGCCCCCCTGCATCCAGCCTGCAAAAATGATGGAGACTGCCCATACGCCGTATTTTACCGAAGTAACCACAGCAAGCGCCTGTATGACATGTCCAATCCGATTCAGAAGCCTCGATTTCGGCTTGTACAAAATCCACAATAAGGATAGTGTAAAAAACAGACTCGCTGTCGGACTGTCCGGCACAAACACAATTTGCCATAGTGGTTGCTGTGCCAGCGTATATTCCAATTGATCCCCGTACCATATGTATCCATATACTGTTCCTAATGCGTTACACCAAAAAAGAAGCCACAGGAAGTAACGGTTTGTTAGAAATTCCCGGCTCCAAAAGTACGATAAAGCCACATGCTCTGCCCCTTCCATTATGTGTATTCTGCGTTCCAAAAGATGATGTTGCGAAAAACGCCTCAAAAAAACCTGACCGCATAAACGATCAGGTTTCATTGCTTATTTCGATTTTACTGTTCTGCCTTCTGTTTCGCAAGCCATTCCGCCAAGTGATTGATGTCATCATCTGTCAAACCTTGGGCGATGGCTTGATCATACATTGCGGGCATTGAGTTATATCCTTCTTTGATAATGGTCAGAATATCTTCCTGGCTGTGTTTGTCGCCCACACCCCGAAGCGAAGGCCCTCCTGCTCCCTTCATATCAGCCGCATGACATCCGATACATCCGGCCTTTTTGAAGGTTTCCATCGCAGGGTCATCCTTCTCAACAATCGCCACTTCTTCTTTTTGACCTGCCGCATTCGACGTAGGAAGACCCTGCGCGTGTTTCTCACGCGCTTCTTCTTCACGCTGAATATGTTCCGGCTTTTGGCCGCTTGCTTCCAACTCATGCGCGTAGTGTGTCCATGCAACATTGGTCAGGTAGAAAACGGCCATCACCGATAGAATCATAAGTGATGATGCAATCGGACGTTTGTAGAAACGCCGCTCCTTGCCTGTATCCAGAAAAGGGGCCAGTAACAAAGCACCGAAAGCAACTCCGCTGACTCCAAGTACCCCGAGCAGGACATAATCACCTGAGGCATATGGGTATTTCAAATACTGATACAGAAAAAGGAAGTACCAGTCCGGCATCGGGATAACCGATGCACTTGGATTGGCCGGATAGCCCAGTGGTGCAGGTTCCGAAATCGTTAATACCAGAATACCAACCAGTACAACGACACCAACCATCCATTCCTTCAGCAAGAAGTTAGGAATAAAAGCCTCTGATTTGCCGGGATACGCCGTGTAATCCGGTGGAGTTATAAACCCCGCTCCTTTACGGACGCGTGAGTCCCCGACGAAGATAATCTTTTCCTGGTCATCTGACTTGTGTCCGTGAGCCATGTCGATTCCTCCCTTCTCAGATTATAGTGGTCCCGAAATGCCCTGTCTGCGGATCATAATAAAGTGACCGACCAGAAGCACCAGAAGCACAGCCGGAAGGAAGAAGACGTGCAGGGCAAAGAATCGTGTTAACGTCTGCGCACCTACAATAGTTCCGCCTTGCAGGAATTCCTTAATGATCGGTCCCAGCCAAGGAACCGTATTAGCAATCTCCAGAGTAACCTTGGTTGCAAAGTAGGCTTTGTTATCCCAAGGCAACAGGTAACCGGTAAGCCCCAGACCCAGCATGACAAAAAAGATCAGCATGCCGACAACCCAGTTCATCTCGCGTGGTGCTTTGTAAGAGCCGGTAAAGAACACACGCATCGTATGTAAGAACATCATAACGATAACCAAGCTGGCTCCCCAATGGTGCATCCCGCGTACAATTTGGCCGAAGGCTACTTTAGTCTGCAAATACTCAACACTGGCGTAAGCATTAATAATATCAGGCACATAATACATGGTCAGGAACATCCCTGACAAAATTTGAATAACAGTGATAAAGAACGTCAATCCACCAAAGCAGTACACGAATGCGGAAAAGTGATGAGCCGGGTTTACGTGCTCTGGAACTTCATGATCCGCAACGTCCCTCCAAATTGGCGTGATATCGAGACGCTCGTCAATCCAGTCATAGACATTTTTAAACATCTGCGTTCACGCCTCCTATTTGACTCGGGTGTTCGGAATAATGTCGCCCAGATAAACCCAACCCTGATCTTCTTTAACCACATACTCATCAAGCGGCTTCGGGGCTACGGCAAGGTTCTTGCCTTCCTTGTTATAATGCGCGCCATGGCACGGACAATGATATTCGTCAGGATATTGCTTATCACTGTTCCAACCTACGGTACATCCCAAATGTTTACAAATGGGTGAAAGCGCATAGATTTTGCCCTGCTCATCTTTCCTGATCCAGGCGATTAACGAAGCATTGCTCAAATACCAACCGTCTTGCTGTTTCAATTCAAACGTAAATTCTTGAGGTTCATTCGTAATTTTGCTGATTTCCGCTACTTTGACAGAGGTGCCTTCTCCCTTGTGCTGCAAAATCGGGTCCACCGCAAAACGGACCATGGGGAGTATTGCACCGGCGGCCATGTAGGCTGTAGCTCCACCAAGCGTGTACGTCAAAAACTGCCTGCGTGACATTTCCATGCGGCTTGGCAATTTCATCGAAGCTTCGTGCTGGTCATGCTCACTGCTCATACTGTCTCCAACCCCCTTTTTCAGCCAACTCTCTCAATCGTTTTCATTATCAGAAATTCCACGACTTACTAGAACATACATAATCATATAGTAGCCCTAGAACACCGTCAAGAATTTGTCACACATTTTTAAGGTTCATTTGTAAGCGTTATTAAAAAAATGTTGGTAAATTGTCACATTTGTCACAGGTAGGTCATCTTTTCCATAACTCACGGATTTTTTCCCCGACAAAACGCGAAATCCCCTCTTCTCCAACCTCTTGAATTAAAACAGAACGACTTAATACCAAATCTGCAGAGGTGATGTGGGTCTGTTCTAACTCGCCATCAGATGACATTATAACCACATATTTGAAACCGGAGGATTTGAGCTGTTCGGATAAGGTATTTAATGCCATTGACATATCCGGACACGCATAATGGAATGCAGGGTAAGTCATGATACGCCCTTTAAAAGGAATCTCCACCAGATCCAAAAAATCTCTAAGCCGCTCCAACGCCTCAGTTGCTTCAACCGGGGACTGCTTGCCCGTCAGGGCTGTATATGGAATAAGGCATGTATCCAGATAGAGTTGCAGTTCCGCCCAGCTGTCTTGAGTCACCTCACTGAATTTCAATTCCCTAATTCCCCTCTCTATCCATTTTATTCCCATATTATATATGAGCGTATATTATAAATCCAGAGATTCATACTTTTTCCGCTTAAGAATGATGAAGAACACAAAAAAGAAATGCGTGTTTCACGCATTTCCTGTCTTATATATTATTTTTACATGCTCATCAGTTTATGGCTTTCAGTTCATCCGTCAGATTCCGGAAAGCTACTTCGTCTCCGGTAGCCAAAGCCTTATCGATTTCCATATACAGCTTCTCACTGCGCTGTTTACGAAGCGCGTCGTCCCACACCATCTCAGCAGCCAGCCCCAACATGACTTCATACGTAACTTTCATTTTATCCAATAGGATGCACCTCCAAAACGGATTTAAGAGCTCCTATACTCCTTTCCTCTGGCAACATAACCTAGTGTAGTTCTCGACATCCGCTCAAGATCTGCGTCAGTCAACTCACGTATCACTTTGGCTGGTGTGCCCAAAGCAAGGGTATAAGGCGGTATTTTAGTATTTTCAGTTACAACAGAACCGGCCCCGATCAGCGTATATTCACCAATTTCGGCTCCATTGAGAAGGATAGCGCCCATACCAATCAGCGAACCTGTTCCGATACGACATCCATGGATAATCGCAGAATGCCCTACCGATACATCGTCGTCCAAAATCAAAGGTTGATCCGTGTTGACATGTCCAACAGCATTATCCTGTATATTACAGCGCCGTCCAATTATAATGGGTGCCAGATCGGCGCGCAGCACAGCATTGAACCAGATCGTAGATTCTTCACCCATTGTCAGATCACCTATAAGTTTTGCGCCTTCAGCCATATATACCGAAGGGTGTAACTGGGGTTGCATACCTTTGTATGGAATTATCATAAGTATCACTCCTTAATTTGGGAGTGATTTTAGCAACTTGTCCTTCACTTGTCAAACATAACGGGGGTAATATCCCCGGACAGCGAGCGACAGGATGACGCAAGGCGTGAACCCCATGCTGTCATTTGTACTGTTCGTCCATCTGCATGTTCTCCAATACGAAGCATGCCTAGATGCAGCATCATTTTGAGTATCCTGTTGTCATAAATCGTCTCGGCAGTGTCATAATAGAACGGCTGAATATAGGGACCAATCTGGCGGAACAAAGACTCTGCTGTGGACCAGCCAGCTGCACATTCCCCTGTCCAGTACACAATCGAGGACAGATTGGGAATAGCACCTTTATAAAGTCTTAACCAAAACCGAAATAGCTGTATCATCTCAGCTGTTTTCTCTGCCCCCAGCTTGTCTTCACCGGAAGGTGTTAATTTCAGCGTGCCCTGTTCTTCACGGACCAGACGATGATGAAAAGCGTAATCATAGATGAACGCAAATCGGTCGGGGTAGTCTTTAAACGAACGACCATAACCGAATCTCCATCCAGCCTTACCCACCAACGCTTCACTTACATGCAAATGCTCCATGATCTGTTGCTGAGAACGGCGATACATCATGCCTTCTGCGTTCAGTGCTATTTCATGCTGCTGAACAAATTGGAGAAACAGTTTCAGGTCGTCTGCGAGTAGATGGTATTCATCCCTGTAAACGGGAGGCTCGCTCGTCTGTGCAATGCCTGCTTTCAGGTGAGTGGATAACACATCCCGAAATCTCATTTGCAAATCCTTAGGTACCTGATACAGATACCTGGTTTGTTGAGTTGTGCCATTGAACAACCACCCACTCTTCGTGAAGCGTACGATAAGATCACGCGGGCTGGCTCCAGCCTCGCTATCTTTTTTATCCATCGACTGACGAGCAATGGCGACAA
This sequence comes from Paenibacillus sp. ALJ109b, assembly GCF_010747435.1. Classification (NCBI taxonomy): domain Bacteria; kingdom Bacillati; phylum Bacillota; class Bacilli; order Caryophanales; family Paenibacillaceae; genus Paenibacillus; species Paenibacillus sp. ALJ109b. The sequence goes on along the minus strand of NZ_JAAIFP010000012.1, from coordinate 49,705 downwards.
GTTCCTCCATACCGAAGTATTGGCGGGTATCAAACAGCAAGTTGTTCAAAAATCGCAGATCTACCTGATTTAGTTCGCGAACTTGCTGCTCAAAAAAAGGTCTGCTGCCCAATGTAGTGAGAATACTCTGGATGAGTTCATGTTTGGAATTGGGCTTACACTCGCACTGGTAATAGTCTGCTATTCGATTAAGCTGGCCGATATCGGCAAAAGTAAGCATATCCGCTAGATTCATGGGTCCATCGCCTCGCCCTTGACTACTTTTTGGCTGTTGATTCGGGGCCTGAAGTAGTTTGGTTTTGTAAACATCGTTGACGGAATTCCCATGATCTAAACCTCTTTTTTGCAAATCTTTTATGTTTTAACCATACTATGCCCGAAGTTGCCTGCTCAGAAGAAGAATGAGAGGTTCAAAATCATATAGAAATTGAACTAAAGAATATTTACACTTGCCACTCCAATGACAGAACAACCTTCTGATCGCTGTTATCCCCAGATTTTTTGGATTCCCTTTTTTCGAAGGGGAAAATCCGGGGATAAAGGCGAAGCGTATGCTTACGATGCAGCTTTCTTTCAGAAAGCTTTTAGCTCCGCTTCCTCAGGTTATTTCTGTCCTCTCCGTTCTTGTGTAAATGTTTATTTCAATCTCTATAGAATGGCAGTTACACATTGCTATAACGCAAAAAAACAACCTGAGTTAATTACTCAGGTTGTTTTGCCAGATCCAATGAAAGGTGTCGTGTACAGTTATAAAGCAATGGACTCCAATCGTCACGTTCCTTCTCCAGGATCGTAAGCGACAAGTTTCCAATTCGTTCCGTATAGCGGTCTTTATACAAAGCTGATAGCAGACTGGCTAAAAAAGCGCCATGGGAGACAATCAGCACATTTTGGTCCTGATGAGCCTCCCATAAATCCTCCAGAAAGCCCAATGCACGTGTCTGAATATCAGCAATCTGTTCCTGTCCCAAATCAAGCGTCTCCCAGGAAGCGCCCCAACGAGCCACACGCTCTTCGGATGTCAGACCTTCAATTTGACCAAAGGCACGCTCTTTCAAGCGTGCATCCGGCTCAAGCAAAGGAACATTCAATAGCGCGGAAATAATCTCTCCCGTTTCCTGAGCCCTGGACAGCCCGCTCGTAATGATGTGGTCCCAGCGATACTCTTCGGTAAGCAAACGTCTACCCAGACGCTCAGCTTGCTCACGACCTTCCGCATTCAGAGGTATGTCTGTCTGTCCCTGAATACGCCCTGCTGCATTCCAGTCGGTTAGACCGTGACGAATAAGCCCAATGCGCATCTCATCCCTCATTTCTCTATACGGTGAACGAAAGCTTTACCTAAGCACGTGCACCTTGTTTGCGTTTGTTTGTTGAACGATGCATCCGCCCAAGAGAGAACAGAGCCATACCTATTGCAAGCAGCGACAACGCCATCCAGTACTGGGGATACGCTGGGCCCATGCTCACAACGAAAGGCTCAATAATACTCCCTCTATCCGCTCCAGTCATGTTGTACTTGTACAACCCGGAGGAAGAAGGATCACTGCCTGCTACTCCTGTCTCCAAAATACCCGTAGAGACCACGCTGGTCTGCTCAGCTTCTGATACGTCCGGCTTAAACATCGCCATGTACAGAAAGCTGCATAAAAAAATTGCCAGGAACGCAGCAATCCACAAAGACATATGCTTGCGGATCACAGCAGAGAAACGATTAACCTTTGCCTCTTCTGGCAATAGCCATGGAGACTCCGCGTAGATCCGGTCCATAACATTACGGTTCACTCTCTCTGCCTGCTGTTCTGTCACTGGAACCGGTATGCTGTGCAGCAGAATTTGAGCTTCTTCCCAAACTTCAAATTGCTGCGAACAATCTTCACAACCAGCGAGATGAGCATGAAATGCAATCCGCTGAGGATGAGCTTCCGGCAAGTCCCAGACCAGTGCAAACAGTTCCTGGGCTTCATTGCAATTCATCTGTTCTTCATCCCTTCATATGGCTCGTAGACCGGTTCGAAGAAATAAGGTTCCAATTGAGTTTTTACGCTTGACCTTGCTCTGAACAATAACGATTTTACAGAACTGACGCTCTGCCCAAGAATATTTGCAATCTCCTGGTAGTCTAGTTGATCATACTCACGGAGTATAATCGCAGAACGCTGCTTCTCCGGTAAATTGTTAATTGCATCCCTAACCAGCATCACCCGCTCACTGCGCAATACAGCGTGCTCTGGCGCATTCTCCGAAGGAGCAACAGGTACAAAACCGCTCTCTTCAAGTGGAACACTTCCACTACGCTGTTTGCGAAGCTCACTCAGTACCGTATTTCTCGCAATGGTATATAACCAGGTTGAGAATGAGGCATCCACCTCACGGAATGAGTGCAGACTGCGGAACGCCTTATAGAAAGTCTCAGAACAGAGATCTTCCGCAAGCAGCTCCATATTAGAACTTTTCAACATATGATATACGAAAGCCAGTATTTTACGCTGATAACGACTCATCAGCTCGGAATATAACTCCAGGTTACCTTCCTTGATCTCTCGAATCAACTGGGAATCCGTCATTTGAGTGCGACCCCTCCTCGCCCATCCATGTGCTTCTCCCCGTTCGACTCTATCCATGTATTACCGAACGAGCACAAAAAAGTTGCGGTTTTCACCGCATAAAACAGCGTTCAGCGCCAAAACAGGCTTTCCCGCCAAATTCCCCTATGTAATGGCAATTTCCCCAACGTTTCTACATTAACAGTATTTATTGTACAACGGTCTGCATCATCCTGGCAAATCCATGGCTTCCGTTGAAGCCCGACCAGTCATTATTATGCAACCATTTTCTCGTCCATGACTTCAATTTGATCCCTTTTGTGAAGCCACTCATATATTGGACGAACCAAGGCCTCAAAAAGTTTGCGTGAATAAAGAAATAATTTTAAAATTTCACAGAATTTCGTTATAACATATTTTTAGCAATTGCACCATTAAACCTTATTTCCGATCATCAGGCAATGGACAAAATGCATTTCCAACTCACTTTATGCAAGGATTATATTTCCTTAATTTACGAAAGTTATAATTAATTCAAACAATTTTACTCAAAGTGTTGACAAAATGAAAACGGATACATATAATAAAAGTACAGTATGGTTTCTCTCCACTCCTATCCAATAACTGTATTGCTCCACGTGAGCAATGGCCGCTTATGTAAGCGGTCTTTTTTTTGTCCTTTTTTAGAACATGTCCTGTAACAGCTAATTTTCAACATAAAAAAGAGGGCTTTCGCCCCCTTCCAATAACCTAAACCCACACTTGATACCCCAGGGAATCCAGCAACGTTTTGGCACGTTCCATTTCTTCTTCCTGCCGGAACGACAAACGCATAATGCCCGGCACATCGACCCGGTTCTCAATAATCTCCATGTTGCTTAAGTTAATATCATTCGCCCCAAGCTCGGTGGCAATCTTGCCGATCATCCCCGGTGCATCCTGTACATCCGTATACAGATCATACAACGACGAGATCATGCCTTTCCGTCGTTCTGGCAGCACACTGCGGAACTCGCGTGCCTGACGGAACGCCTCCTCAATGCCCTCACCATTTTGTTGCTCCAGCATTTTGGTGAAAGCCGTCATTTGGCCGTTCCAGTCCTTCAGCAAGCCCAGCAGCACCTCACGGTTGCTCAGCAGAATATCTCTCCATACTATGGCATCACTGGAGGCAATCCGAGTAATATCACGGAAACCGCCTGCAGCCAGCATTTTATACAAAGGGTTCGATTCATTATATTCACGCACCTGGTTCACCAGCGCAACTGCAATAACATGTGGCAAATGACTGATCGCTCCCACTATGTCATCGTGCAGCAGCGGCTCTACACGAACAATCTGTGCGCGTGTATACGCAAGAAGATCAGATAACCTGTCATAAGCTTCCTCAGGTACTTGTTCTGAAGGGGTCAAGACATAGTATGCATTCTCAAATAATACAGCCGAGGCTGCATCCACACCTGCACGCTCAGATCCGGCCATCGGATGACCGCCAATAAAGTATGCATCACTCATGCGGACATGCTCAGCACAAGCTGCGATGGACGCCTTTGTGCTTCCTACGTCCGTAATAATACATCCCTTTTTCAAGGGAAGCTTGGCCAATTGTCCAAAATAGGATTCGAGCAGCCCAACAGGTACGCACAAAAAAATAAAGTCGGCATCCTGTACCGCTTCCTCCAGAGAGAGCGTAGCATCATCCACTACACCACTCGTTATGTACTTGTCCTTCAGTTCAGGCAGGTGGGCATAGCCCATCACCGTTACGCCAGGCTTGCCTTTGAAGCAAAGCGCCAGTGAACCGCCGATGAGCCCTACACCGATCATTGCAATTTTTAGTTTCATGGGTCCTCACTCTTTTCATCGCCAGATTTAAGGGCGTGCTACCGCCTTCTCAGCCAGCGTGTTCTTCAGTGCCGTGACAAACGCACGGTTCTGTTCTGATGTTCCGACGGACACACGAATGTATGTTGGATATACATGGAATCCAGGACGAACGATAATGCCTTGTTTCAAAAGCGACTGGAACGCCGTTGCAGATGGCATGTCCAGATCAACCATGATGAAGTTACCCTGCGAAGGGAAAAACGGCAGTTCTAACCGTGTGAATTCATTTTGCAAATACGCTCGTTCTACCGCATTACGTTCCGCACATTCTTGGACAAAAGCCTGATCCTCAAGTGCAGCCTTCGCCGCAGCCTGACCGAAACGTGAAGTGTTAAACGGCTCACGTACACGGTTGATCAGATCGATCACTTCCGGGCGTGCAATACCGTATCCAATACGCAATGAAGCCAGGCCATAGATTTTGGAGAACGTCCGCAAAATGACCAAGTTAGGATAACGCTCAATCATAGGAACACTTTGTGGATACGCCTCATCCGTTACGAATTCATAATAAGCTTCATCCAGCACAACCATCACATGAGAAGGTACACGATCCATAAATGCCGTCAATTCCTGCTCTGAGATAATTGTACCGGTTGGATTATTGGGGTTACACACCCAGACCGCTTTGGTCTTATCATTGATTTGCGCCAGCATGGAAGTCAGGTCATGAGTTCCATCTTTGAGCGGAACTTCAATGCTGACAGCACCCTCGATGTCAGCGTTACTTTTGTATACAGAGAACGTCTGGTCAGCCATGATGTTCTCGTCCCCCGGGAGGAAGAATGCACGAGTGATCAACGCAATGATCTCATCCGATCCACAACCAAAGATCAGATTATCCCGCTCCACTCCCAGATGCTTCGCCAGCACTTCAGTAAGTTCCGTGGAACTCCCATCCGGATATATGCTTACATTGACCAACTCTCTGGTGATTGCTTCAAGCGCAGCAGGCGAACTTCCATATGGATTTTCATTGGAGGCCAGCTTGATCACTTGCTCCAAACCCAGTTCACGTTTCACTTCTTCAATCGGTTTGCCCGGTTTATATACAGGCAGATTGACAATCTGGGACTTCGGTTTCAAATCCGACCGCCTCCTGTTATTGAAATAGTTATGGACATGCCTCAGCCTGTGCTGAGCATGCCCTGGGGATGTAACATCATTGAATCCCTATCCTTTTAATTGTGCCACAAAGTTGCGAATTTGCAACAGTCCTGCCTGACGCGTATCCGGATTTCCAAGAAGAGGTATAGCTTCTTCCACCTGACGAACGATAGCACTACCAACAACAACACCATCACAGATGCGGGAGAAACGAGCTACCTGCTCGTGACTGGAAATGCCGAAGCCAACAGCGACCGGAAGATCTGTCAGGCTCTTTACAGTTTCAATGAAGCTCTCTACTCCATCGAAAAAGGAAGCTCTCTCTCCCGTGACACCCAGAGAAGAGACACAATAGATGAAACCACGTGCTCCCGTAACAATACGCTCGATTCTCGCGTTGGACGTAGGGGCTACGAGCGGAACCAAATGCACACCTGCAGCATCCGCACGGCGTCGCATATCCTCCGCTTCCTCAATCGGAAGATCCGGGATGATCATGCCACTGATTTCATGTTTGATCAACTCGTCAAAAAATACATCCAGTCCCGTCTGTAACACCGGATTATAGTAGGTGAACAGTACAAAAGGTAATTTCACACCCGCAGCACGCGCTCTTGCTGCTGTCTCCATACAAGTCCGAATTGTGATCTGACTTTTCAATGCACGCTCGGAAGCACGCTGGATTACCGGTCCATCTGCTAGCGGATCAGAATAAGGAACACCGAGTTCCAAAATGTCCGCTCCAGCCTGTTCCAGTTCCTTAATGATCTCCACCGTGGTGTCCACATCTGGATCTCCAACCGTAAGGAATGGAATAAGTGCTGTCCGGTTCTGTTCTTTCAATTGCTGGAAGGTCTGGTCCATCAGGTTCATGCCAAGTCCCCTCCTGTGTATTTCATAATGGATTCAACGTCTTTGTCACCACGACCGGAAAGACAGATCACAACGATATCATCAGCGCTGAGTTCAGGCGCAAGCTTGACGACCTGCGCAACAGCATGGGCTGACTCCAAAGCGGGAATAATGCCTTCTGTTCGGCTTAGCAACTGCAAGGCATCCAATGCCTCCTGGTCCGTAATCGGAACATATTTGGCACGTTTAATATCTTTGAGATAGGAATGCTCAGGACCAACCCCCGGATAATCAAGTCCCGCTGAAATGGAATGGGCTGGCTGAACCTGTCCATATTCATCTTGCAGTAGATAACTCATCGAACCCTGGAATACACCATGTGTCCCTTTGCTCATCGTAGCCGCATGGAACTCGGTGTCCACCCCTTTACCTGCTGCTTCAACTCCAACAAGCTTCACATCCTGATCGCCAATAAACGGATAGAACATACCGATTGCATTACTCCCGCCGCCTACAGCTGCAACAATCACATCCGGCAACCGTCCTTCAATCTCCTGAATCTGGCGCCGTGTCTCATCACCGATCACTCGCTGGAAGTTACGTACCATCATTGGGTACGGATGAGGACCGACTACGGATCCAAGCACGTAGAAGGTATCTTCCACATTACTAACCCAGTAGCGAAGCGCCTCATTACCCGCATCTTTCAATGTACGCGTGCCAGATGTCACCGGAATGACTTCTGCTCCAAGCAGCTTCATCCGAAATACGTTCAATTGTTGTCGCTGTGTATCTTCTTCACCCATAAACACTTTACATTCAAGCCCCAGCAATGCAGCAACTGTTGCCGTGGCAACGCCATGCTGTCCCGCACCTGTTTCGGCGATGACTTTCTTTTTCCCCATCCGTTTAGCCAGCAATCCCTGTCCAATAGCGTTATTGATCTTGTGCGCTCCTGTATGGTTCAGGTCTTCACGTTTCAAATAAATTTTGGGTCCACCCAAGCGGCGGGACAATTGCTCTGCATGGTATAAAGGCGTTTCCCGTCCAGAATACTCGCTTAGCAGGTAATTCAGTTCCTTGTTGAATTCCTCATCTTCGGAAAAGTGGCTATACGCTTCCTCCAGTTCGATCAGAGCGTTCATTAGTGTCTCAGGTACAAAGCGGCCTCCGAAGGGACCGAAACGCCCGTGTTGATCCGGCAATTGATGTGTCATGCCTGCTTCACCCTTTCTACAAATGCTGTAATTTTCGCAATATCCTTCACACCTTCGGACTCTACGCCGCTGGATACATCGACGCCGTCCGGTGCATATGTCTGTATCAGTTGTTGCACATTATCCGGCTGTAATCCTCCTGCCACGAACAACACGATTCCATGTTTTCTTGCCCACTCGGCGTAGAAAGGAATTCGTTCCCAGGCAAAGGTTTTACCGGAGCCCCCTCCATAGAGCGGGTCAAACGTATCGAGCAATATGGCGTCCACCACATTTTTATATGGATCAAGTGCCAGTAAGGCGGTATCGTCAGCTAATGAACCTGTTTCATCTTTTGGAAAAGAGAAAGCCTTGAACACTTCGATACCGAAGCGCTGTTTCACCTGTTCACAAAATTCCGGCGATTCCTGTCCGTGCAGCTGAATGACATCCAGGCGTGAAATCTGCATGATGCTTTCCAGCTCTTCGAGCGTGGGATTCACGAAAACACCCGCCAGCTTCGGCCGATCGAACATCGTCCAGTCCAAGAGAACCGTTCTTAGCTCCGCACCCTGTTCAGGTGTAATACGGCGACGGGATGGGGCAAAAACAACACCAACGTAATCCACAGGCAAGTTTATCATCGATTTTAGCACTTCAACGTCCTGAAGTCCACATATTTTTACAGCCGCTGCCGGCCGGTTTCGCAGATCCACGTCTCTGCTGCTTGTGCCGTCATGATTGATTGCATTCATGCTTTTGGTCCCATCAGTTCATATACCGCAGCCTCAACATTGTCTTTGCGCATCAGGTGCTCCCCAACAAGGATACCATGCACACCTGCCTCAATAAGAGATTCCAATGGCTGAGGACCGTCAATTCCACTTTCACTGATTAATGTTACACCCTCCGGAATCAAATTCATCAAATCCAATGTGGTGTTCAGACTCGTTTCGAACGTTTTAAGATTGCGGTTGTTGATGCCCACAAGTGTTGCCTGAGGAATACCAAGTACTTGCTCCAGTTCAGCACGGTCATGGACTTCAATTAATGCATCAAGACCCAGGCTCTTGGCAAATGTCAGATATTGACGCATTTGTTCGGGTGTCAGAATGCTCGCAATCAGCAAAACGGCATCCGCGCCAAGCAGCCTTGCCTCGGCAATCTGTCGTTCATCTATAATAAAATCCTTGCGCAGTAGCGGTATGTTCACAGCTTCATGAATGGCCTGCAAGTATTCGCTATTTCCCTGGAAATAAGAAACGTCGGTCAATACGGATATACAATCCGCTCCAGCTCGTTCGTATGCGGAAGCAATTTCTACTGGATGGAAATCAGGACGAATCAGTCCTTTGGACGGAGAAGCCTTTTTCACTTCAGCAATGAGACCCAGCTTACGGTTACGTCTCTCTGATAAAGCACGTTCGAATCCACGAGTAGTGGGTAATGCCTCTATCTTTTTCAGCGCATCGTCCATCTGAAATGTTTGGGCGAGAACTTCAACTTCTTTATGTTTGGTTGCTACGATTCGATCAAGATACATGACTGTACGCCTCCGTTGTATGAATTAACTGTTCCAGCTTCCCGGCAGCCTTGCCGGAGTCTACAGCTTCTGTCGCCATCAACACACCTTCTGCAATGGTATTCGCTAGACCGGATACATAGATGCACGCCCCGGCATTCAACAGAACGACATCGCGGTATGCGCTCCGTTCTCCCTGGAAGATCCTTTTAATAATTTCGGCGTTCTGAGCCGCATCTCCTCCAAGAACCGATTCCAGCGGATGTAACGATAATCCCATATCACGTGGATCAATGTCATACGTATGCACTTCACCATTACGCAGTTCGGATACTTGTGTAGGTGCAGAGATGCTGATTTCATCCAGTCCATCATGACTCGCTACGACCAAAGCTCTTTTCAGCCCCAGACGATTCAGCACTTCAGCGATCATCGGTGTCCGGCTGCGGTCATATAAACCAAGCAATTGTCGATCCGCTCCCGCAGGATTGGTTAGAGGTCCGAGCATGTTAAAGATCGTACGCACACCCAGCTCTTTTCTTGGCGCAGCAGCATGTTTCATAGAAGGGTGGTACACCTGAGCAAAACAAAAACAGATTCCGATCTCATCGAGACATTGTCTCGCCTGCTCTCCGTCCAGATGAATATTCACGCCCAATGCTTCAAGTACATCCGCACTGCCCGCTTTACCTGAAGCAGAGCGATTACCATGCTTCGCCACCCGGACAGATACTGCTGAAGCAATGATGGCCGATGCCGTTGAAATGTTGAACTTATGAATACCTGAACCACCTGTTCCACAGGTGTCCAGCAGTCCATTGCCGTCGGTTAGGATCCGTCCGCCCTGTCCACGCATGGCTTCGGCAAACCCCGTGATTTCATCCACCGTTTCCCCCTTCATCCGCAAGCCCATAAGCAAACCTCCGATTTGAGCCGGAGTGGCCTCACCTCTCATGATGGAGTACATTAAGTCGCGCGCTTCTGCCTGCTCCAGATGGCTTCCCTCCAAAATTTTGGCAAGGCCATTCTTCATCCCTTCCGCATGACTATCTTTAGTTACAAATCGCTCTGATTCTTCATTCATGACTGGGTTCATATTCATTTCCGGTCTCTCCTCTCTCAGTTTTGTGCAGCCGTGGCTGGGGTAACAAAATAATCGGCGTTGGCAAGTTTCAAGGTGTGATCCTTCTCTTTGGCAGGAAACATCGCTTCTGCTGTGCGAATCGCCTTCAGCAGCGCTTTGGCTTTATTAACTGTTTCTTCATATTCATTCTCAGGCACCGAATCCCATACGATTCCGGCTCCAGCCTGCACATAAGCTTTTCCTTTTTTGAAAATAATCGTTCGAATTGTAATACAGGAGTCCATGTTTCCTGAGAAACCAAGATAACCGATAGCACCTGCATAAGCACCCCGTGCTTCTTTTTCCAGTTCCGCGATAATCTCCATCGCACGCAGTTTCGGCGCACCGGATACCGTCCCCGCTGGCAAACATGAAAGAAATGCATCAAAGAAATCCTTGTCTTCTCTAAGCTCACCTGTAACGTTAGACACCATGTGCATGACGTGGGAATATCTTTCAATCTCCATGAACATGTCACATTTCACACTTCCGAAGTTAGACACACGTCCCAGATCATTACGCCCCAGATCGACAAGCATCAGATGTTCCGCACGTTCCTTCTCATCCTGCAACAGATCTGCCGCTAATGCACGATCTTCTGCTTCCGTAGCTCCTCTTGGACGAGTTCCCGCAATCGGCCGTGTCTCTACGCGGTTTCCATCCACTTTTACCAACGCTTCCGGTGAAGTCCCTACGATAATTTCATCGTCCATCTTCAGATAATACATGTAGGGTGATGGATTCAACGTCCGAAGCACGCGATATACATGCAGCGGAGAAACTTCGGTATCAATATGGAAACGTTGGGATAACACCACTTGAAAAATATCTCCTGCCCGAATGTACTCTTTGGCCTGTTCTACATTCCCGATAAACTGTTCCTTCGTGAGATTGGATCGAATATCCCCCAGTTCCACGTCTCCTGGAATGGAACGCGGATTCAGGTTTTCCCCTGGTCCTTGCTGCTGCAAGCGTTCAGCCGCCTGTTCCAGCTTCTCAGAAGTTAAAGCATAAGCTTGACGGATATCATCATCCGTTGCACCGTCTTTCACATGTACATTGCCCACAAGCAGCATCTGCTGCTTCACATGGTCAAACACAATAATCTGGTCACAGAACATGAAGCGAATATCATCCATTTTCAGATCATCCAGCGCGTGGGCCGGAAGCTTCTCATAATATTGCAGCAGATCGTATCCAAAGAAACCGATGGCCCCGCCTGTAAATGGCGGCAGTTCATCATCTTTCGGACTGCGATACTTGCGCAGCAGCGCTTTGAGTTCTTCAATCGGTTTGCCTGGCAATTCTCGAATCTGACCCGCTTCTTCTACCACGATCCGCCCTTTTTTGGCGGAGATCATCAGGAACGGATCTGTACCGATGAAGGAATATCTCGCCCATTGAATTCCACCCTCCACACTTTCCAGCAGAAATGCCCGGTCGTTGTCAGCATAACGGCGGAAAATCCGAATCGGGGTCTCCATGTCTGCCAGAATCCGTTTGACTACCGGAATCAGATTATATTCATTCGACATTTTCAGTACTTGATTAACGTTTGGCGTTATCATCAGATCACGTCCTTTCAGATTTATATAAGTTCAACTAAAGAGGTTTACACTGAGCACTCCGATGACAGAACAACCTTCCGATCGCTGTTATCCCCAGATTTTTTGATTCCCTTTCTAAAGGGAAAATCCGGTGATAAAGGCGAACGCTCCGCTTCTTCAGGTTATTTCTGTCCTCTCCGTTTTTGTGTAATAAGTTTAGTTGAACCTATATGGGTAGAAGAAACAATTCAATATACAACAAAAAAACCTCTACCATCAGGTAGAGGTTTGGTTATAAGCTGTTTCAACAGGTTGGTGTTTCATAAATAACAAGTCCCTATACATGCATCCTTACCGAATTATCACACAGGCTGTTGTATGGATGTAATATAAATCCATCAAATACAAAGGAAATGTACCGGCATACACTGATTCTCACCCATTGCACTCATTCTTTCATGAAATGCATGAGGATATCGGTCGTGTTATACCTAAACAAAACGATGTCGCTAGACACGTTTGCATTCCTTCATCCTGTTTCTAATAATTCCGTAGCACGACGTACCGCGAATCAGTTGACCGGCTTCTGTTGCTCCGGTTACCACCCGCTGGACTCTGCTATATACTCCACTCATCTCAGCTGCTCTCAGCTCAATCTCTACTCTACTCAACTGGTTCTCACTATACATCATTCCGAATGATTTGACAACCACTCTAATCTTACGAATTGGAAGGTGCCGCTAAATCGGGACGCAGAGACTGTGCACCGTTAAGATACACATGGTTGATTTCATTCTGACCTTTTGCAGTGTTAACATGTACCATAAAACGGATGCACTGTGGCAAGGCGCCTGCAACCGGAACTTCTAATGCACACATCAAAGGTACAAGCTCCCAGCCATCCAACTGGCGAATTGCCTTTGCTGGGAAAGCTGCATCTAGATCTCCAGTCATCGTAATCCAGACACTGCAAATATCTTCGGGTTGGATTTCGTTACGATCCACGATTTCCTGCAAAAGTACAGCCGTTTCTTTCAAAATATGTTCTTCGTTATTATGCGTGACCGTAGTAGCCCCGCGAATTCCCCGAGTAACCATCGCTTTTAATCTCCCTTCTTGAGCATTTCAATGACTTCGCGTACTGCCGTAACCGGTACATCCTTTACAATTCTGGCAGCGCCGATCCGGTCAGGAATAATGAAGACCATATGGCCCTCACGGAACTTTTTGTCGTGCATCATTGCATCCATTAATGCATCTGTATCCAAATGTTTTGGCATCGTCACCGGAAGGCGCAATGAACGCAACATGCGAACCGTATCGTCATAGAGTCCTGCTGGGGCTCCCAACTTCTCGCCGAGCAATGCCGAGCCCGCCATACCAATCGAGATGGCTTCACCATGTAGAAATTCGCCGTAACCGGCAATCGCTTCAATAGCATGACCAATCGTATGACCCAGGTTTAACAATGCACGTTCTCCATTTTCACGTTCGTCACGTGATACAATCTCTGCCTTGATACCACAGCCTCGTTCCAAGCCATATCCCAATGCCTCTGAATCAAGGGCAAGCAACTCATCCGCATGCTCCTCACACCAGTATGCAAAAGCTTCATCCCTAATGAGTCCGTGCTTCAGCATCTCTGACAAACCAGCCGAGACATCGCGTGGCGGCAAGGTTTGAAGCGTATCCACATCATAGAGTACCAGCTCTGGCTGATGGAATGCACCGATCATATTTTTAGCCAGCGGATGATTGACAGCTACCTTGCCGCCAACACTGCTGTCATGCGCCAGGATCGTCGTAGGCACCTGTACAAACTTGATTCCACGCATATATGTAGCAGCAACAAAACCAGCCAGATCCCCTACTACACCCCCGCCTAGAGCAACAATCGCCGAACTGCGATCTAGTTTGCCTTCGATGGCGACAGTCATCATATCCTGATATACCGAAAGGGATTTCGATGTTTCACCCGATGGAACAACTGCGGAGACGACTGTAAAACCAGCCGTACTCAGCGTTTGTTCCAAATTGGATAAGTATTTGGGTGCCACATGATCATCAGTAATAATGAGTAAGGGGCTTTTTTTTGTTAAGCCATATTGCTCAAAATATTGAGGTGCTTGAGACAACAGGCCGCTGCCAATTAGGATTGGATAAGAGCGCTCCTCCAACTGCACTGTCAGCTGGCGCATCTTAGTAATTCTCCAGTTGATTATTGTAGTTAGCGAAGTTTGCGCGAATTTCCTCCATGGAGTCTCCGCCAAATTTCTCAAGGAAAGCTTTTGCAATTTCCCAGGCTACCACATGCTCCATAACAACGCTAGCTGCCGGAACAGCACATGCATCAGAACGCTCAACCTGAGCTGTAAATGCTTCTTTTGTATCGATATCCACACTTTGAAGCGGTTTGTACAACGTAGGAATAGGTTTCATAACCCCACGTACCACAACTGGCATACCGTTAGTCATTCCGCCCTCGAATCCACCCAAACGGTTGGTAGCTCTGTGATAACCACGTTCTTCACTATGCACAATTTCATCATGCACCTGAGATCCACGGATCGTTCCAGCTTCGAAACCGATACCAATTTCCACACCTTTGAATGCGTTAATGGACATTACACCCTGAGCAATCCGTGCATCCAGTTTACGGTCATACTGTACGTGGCTACCAAGCCCTACAGGTACACCTTCAACGATACATTCCACGATTCCTCCGATGGAGTCGCCTTCCTGCTTGATCTGATCAATGTAGGCTTCCATCTTCTTCTCGGTTTCTGCATCGGTCACACGTACGGAAGAAGCTTCTGTCACTTCGATCAGCTCATCGATCGGCAGATCCTGATAAGGAGCTTCAATTTCTCCGATACGGAGCACACGTCCAGCTACTTTGATTCCGAATTCAGCAAGGAATTGACGTGCAATAGCACCACATGCTACACGCACCGTTGTTTCACGGGCACTGGAACGCTCCAGTACATTACGCAAATCTTTCAGGTTATATTTGAGCCCACCATTCAAGTCAGCATGTCCCGGACGTGGACGATGAACGCGACGTTTCTCTTCGTCACTGCCTTCAATCGGCTCAATATTCATAATATTCTGCCAGTGTTTCCAGTCATTATTTTGAACAACCAATGCTACAGGAGCACCTGTTGTATATCCATGACGGATACCACCAACGAAATTGGCTTGATCCTTCTCAATTTGCATCCGACGTCCACGGCCATATCCCTTCTGGCGGCGGTGAAGCTGAAAATTCAACTCTTCAAAGTCAATATTCAGATTGCTTGGCAATCCTTCAATAATTGCGGTTAATTGGGGTCCGTGCGTCTCCCCTGCGGTTAAATAGCGTAAACTCATAATACGTTCCCCCTTTAAACTGTTAAACTTCACATTGCTAAAATCCCATAATTTCTTTGCTTATTATAGTATAGCTGACCCGCTTTGACAAGAAAGCCGGTCGTTTCTTGTCCTTAAATAGATTGGACCCGAATGGTAATTGAATGAGATTTCGACGTGTCTGAGAGATATCCTTTCATCCATTATGCAAATAACCGCCTGGACACATATACATGTGCACGCCAGACGGTTATGAAATAATTAAAATTATTTTTTGCGGTAAAAGAATGTTTCCGCTGTCTCCAGACCATATTGTCCTGGGGAAAAAATCTGCTCCGTACTGCCCACGAACAAAATACCACCGGGACGCAAACTTGTTGCAAACTTGTGATACAACAGGTTTTTGGCTTCCTCGGTAAAATAGATCATGACATTGCGGCACACAATCAGATCATATCCTTCGTCAAAACGATCCAGTAACAGATTTTGCTTCATGAACTTAACTGAACTTTTCAATTGTTCATCAATACGGTACACCAAGCCATCCTGCTTGAAGTATCGATTGGCTGTTTCCTTCGGAACATCTTTAAGCGAGCGTTCCATATAACGCCCTTCCTTGGCTTTGGCGAGAGCACCTTCATCCAAGTCACTTGCCGTAATGGAGCTTCCCTTAAGAATGCCCATCGTGTCCAGAATCATCGCTAGCGTGTAAGGTTCTTCGCCTGTGGAACAAGCGGCACTCCACACTTTAACGCCACGCTTCGGACCTAGTAACTCAGGCAGGATTTCATCCCGCAGTACTTCCCAGCGATTAGGGTTACGCCAAAATTCCGAGACGTTAATGGTCATGCGATCCAGAAACTCATAAAACAAGGACTTGTCCTTTTGCATGGCATCAAAAAAGATAGAAAACGTATGAAATCCGTTTTTGTTACGAAGTGTGGTCAGCCGTCTTTTCATCTGGCCTTCCTTGTATTGAGCAAGATCAATGCCTGTGCTCTCTTTGATTTTCCGAATAAATCCGGCGTAATCCGGGTCTAGTAGTTGTTCCTGCTCCAGCATCGTATCACCCTTCTGGCTAAAAAATTACAACCAGGCTGCGATGCTCTTGTCGTACGTTACCAGCTCATCCGGAGTAAAGAAGTTTGCTGCTTCACGAGTGGCGCTTTCCGGTGAATCCGCCCCATGAATCAGATTATGCGGTGTGTGGCTGGCGAAATCTCCGCGAATTGTACCCGGAGCCGCTTCCTTCACATTGGTTTTCCCGATTACGATGCGCGCAAGTGCCACGATGTCGTCACCTTCCCAGACCATAGCAAATACAGGTCCAGATGTGATAAAACGAACCAGATCATCGAAGAACGGTTTCCCCTCATGTTCAGCATAATGGCGTTTGGCCTGATCTTCAGACATCTGCACCAGCTTGCCTGCCACCAACTTAAATCCTTTGTCTTCCAGACGGCTAACGATACGCCCTATCAATCCACGCTGCACACCATCCGGCTTCACCATCAAAAATGTACGATCCATAGGCTCACTCCTCACTCACGGTTCAAAGTTATTTCATTATGTAAACGCAATCCCTTTGATTGTAACATACATGTCCAAATCCTCCCAATGAGGAATATCACATGAATGTTATTTTTGAGTAAGAGACAGCTACACGAGGAACTGCATTCATGAAAAGATGCCCGTCCATAGCAGTCTAATGTTCAAACATATTAATGCGTACGTTTTACCACAAAATGAGCGATATCACGCAAGTTTTTGGTGGTCTTGATGTTAGGTAGTTGATCCAGAGCATCGAGCGCTTTCTTCATATATCGGTCAGCCAGGGCTTCTGCTTTAGCAATTCCTTGACTTTGGCGAATCATGCCAATTGCATCGGATGCACTCGCCCGTCCCTCCTCGTGCTGAACGCGGGTTATCTCCTCCAGCAAAGGTTCACGCAAATTAGGTTCCTGCAATGCATAAAGTACAGGCAGCGTGATATTTCCCTGCTTCATATCACTCCCTGGAGGCTTGCCCAATTGCTTCTCGGTACCAACCAGATCAAGTACATCATCTTGTATCTGGAACGCCATACCCACGTTGTAACCATAGGTGTACAGCAACGAAGATACATGTTCCGGCGCACGAGTAGCAAGCGCCCCCAGCTGGCAGCTGACAGCAATAAGAAGCGCCGTTTTGCGACGAATTCGCAAGAGATAGTTACGTACACTTTGTCCCGTATTGAAAAAGTCCCGAATTTGCTCCATTTCACCAATGGACATCTGCACCATCGCTTTGGCCAGAATACGGTGTATCGCCGGATCGGACAGGCCTGCAGTCATCTCAAGCGCCTTACCGTAAATGTAATCTCCGGTGTACATGGCAATCCGATTATCCCATTTGGACTTCACCGTTGGTTTACCTCTTCGTGTCGCGGCATTATCAATAACATCATCATGAACCAGTGAAGCCGAATGAATTAGTTCCAACGGAACCGCTACCAGCTTCAGACGTTCAATATCGTATGTACCAAATTTCCCACCGAGTAACACAAATACCGGACGCAAACGCTTACCCCCTGCCTTGAGCAGGTGAAGTGACGTTTCACTTAGCAGCTTCTGTTCTCCCTGAACACTGCGATATAACTCTTTTTCAATGTAGTCCATGTCTTTTTTTAACAACCCGAAAATATCCAATAGTTTCATTCGTTCACCCGTGTCAGCGTATTGTCAGTCCATAAATCCATGCTTACCTTCCCCTCCAGCAAGTCGGGCCTGCAGGCATAACGAAAAACCAGGGCTTGCCTTTCCTGCTTGTGTTCTTCTGAGACGTACTACTCTTCTTCGAATGTCAAGGCCGACATCCGGGAATTAAACTCTGCGACTTGTTCTGAAACATAAGTACAGAAGTTGCCGGAGCATGGGTCAAGGCTGTGGTTCCATCCAAACATCACCATCAGCGCTCACCAATACCCCGGGATTGGGGGACAGCAAATTGCCCCTGCAATTCGGTCAGCAGATTCAAAATTGCAGGAAGCTAAAAAGTTATCCCCGTTCATCCGGTTCTCCCCATCTGGTAAAAAGTTGATGCGGGATGCGCAGACTATCAAGCACTTTACCCACCAGAAATAGAATCAACTCGTCCATCGTTTGGGGTTTGTAATAAAAAGCAGGCATGGCTGGTATCATTCGGACACCAAGCCGTGAGAGCTTCAGCATGTTTTCCAGATGGATTGCATGCAGTGGCGTCTCACGTGGCACCAAAATCAGCGTTCTTCCCTCTTTCATCATGACATCAGCAGCCCGGGACATTAGATTGTCCGACGAGCCTTGTGCAATGGATGAAAGAGTTCCCATGGAGCACGGCATTATAATCATGCCTTCTGCCAAGAAAGAACCACTTGCGATGGAGGCACCAATATCACTAACGGGATGATAGATTAGGGAACCCGAACGGCTGCCGAATTTTTCTTCCAGCACACGGTCCCGATTCGTAACATCCCAGTCCATTTCTTCTTTTAATACACGCCACCCAGCATTGGAGATCACCAGATGCACGGTGTATTCAAGATCAAGCAGCGTTTCAATTAATCTGATGCCATATATACTTCCACTGGCCCCGGTAATTCCGACAACTAGTCGTTTATTGTCCGGCTGCTGCATCTTTATTTCACCGCCAGATCAATTAAAGTAAATGTAAATACAACCAGACTGAGCACACTGTTCATTGTAAAGAATGCGGTCTGCACACGGCTCATGTCATTTGGCGATACAATATAGTGTTCATAGAAGAGGATACCATAAGTAATCAGCATTCCGGCACCATACCACCAGCTCAGATCAGTCAACAATAACAAAGCAAGAAAACCGATTGCGGTAATCACGTGGAAGAACTTTGCGATCTGCAATGATTTGTTAAGACCAAAACGGGAAGGTATGGAATGTAGACCTTCGCCCTGATCAAAATCCAGATCCTGACATGCATAGATGATATCGAACCCTGCAGTCCAGAACACAATCGTAACGTACAGTACAATCGCTGTCCAATCCATCGTACCCGTTACCGCTACCCAACCCCCTAGTGGAGCCAGACCAATGGTCATACCGAGCACTACGTGGCACAACCAGGTGAAACGTTTGGTATATGAATACAATACCAGCATAAATACAGCTATCGGCAACAGCTGCATGGATAACACGTTAAGGTTGGATGAAGCCCAGAACAAGAGCACAAATGATACTATGATAAAAATAACGACCTCACCGTTTTTCAACAAACCGGCCGGAATTGCTCTCATTGCGGTACGTGGATTTTTCTTATCTATGGCTTGGTCAATCATGCGGTTCAAGCCAAAAGCAGCACTTCTTGCACCAATCATAGCCAGTAATACCCACATTATCTGCATCCAGGTCGGGAATGTATCATTCACTACCATGGAACCGAGAATGGCCCCCATAAATGCAAAAGGTAATGCGAAAAGCGTATGTTCAATCTTAATCATTTCTAAAAAGATGCGAATTTTCCTAAACATGCTGATTCTCCTTGGTTCCAATATGCAATGCCGCAATACCTCCGGTCAGAGGATAGGCCTGCACTTGCTTTAATCCGGTTTCTGCAAAAATGTCGGCCAGTTCCTTCCTCCCTGGAAAAAGTGCCAGCGAGTCCGGCAGCCATTTATACTGCTCATAACGTTTGGCAAACAATTTGGCAATGTTCGGTAATAGTTGTTCGAAATAAAAATAATAAATAGCTTTAAATGGCTGCCATGTCGGCTTAGATAACTCCAGACAAACTACCATGCCTCCCGGTTTCACTACACGCTTCATCTCTGATAGAACCTGTCTGAGATCCGGTACATTGCGCAGGCCAAATCCAATGGTGACATAATCAAATGAATTGTCTTCAAAGGGAAGTGACATCGCATTGCCTTGAACCAGCGTGATCTGTTTCTGACGGTTTACAGCATCAACTTTGGTCTGTCCAACTTCCAGCATATTGCTGCTAAAATCAAGTCCATGCATGTGACCCGTTTCACTTGCTTGGGCCATGGCAAGTGTCCAGTCACACGTGCCGCAGCACAAATCGAGACCGGTATCGCCTTTGGACATATTCATTTTCTTCATGGTAAATTTACGCCAAGCTTTGTGCCTGCGGAAACTCAGAATATCATTCATGACGTCATATTTACCAGCTATACTCTGAAAAACAGAATGGACAAATTCTTCTTTAGGTTTGGTCTCTCCGCTCCCCATTCGTCTGTCTCCCCCTCAATCTTCCCTAACTGCCGCATGTGAAGGCTGCAAATACGTCAGGTAAGGCTCCAGGATTGCATTGATCTCATGCAGGCCTAGTTGATCTCCCTCGTCTTGCAGCAACAGTTGTATACGGTGTGTACACTCACGAAGCTTGTCCAGCAAAAACTCGCCGATCCGATACTTCAGCACCATACCGCTCCATGCTCTTGTATCCGGCTCAGGCTGACGCAGCATTTTCCGCTCATCGTCATTACCGTACTCGTAAATATGCCAGAAAGCATAACTGTGATAAAAACTCTGTTCGTCATTCATCCGACGCAGCTCTTCCATAATTGCCTCGCAATAGCTGAATTCGGCCAACAGGTCGTTCCATAGCGATGCTTCGTTATCGCGGATCATGCCTGTAAAAGAAAGAAACAGCTGCATCCTCAGCTGTACTGTTTCACGCAAGTATTCTTCAGCCGAAACGAGAAGCTTTTTCATCCGTTCATACAGCGTCATCTTGCGTGCATTCACTTCGGATACAGCACCACTAAGTTTACCGATCATTTCAATTTTACCTGCATGGGCAAGTAACTGATAGAAACGACTACTGAAATAATCTCCGGCAAGCACGTTCAGCTGGCGTGAGCGCATTTCCAGTTCTCTACGCTCTCCAGATATCGTATCGATTCGATCATGCGTATCCATGGCCAACTGAACGAGCGAGGTTGCGAGAGCATATAGCTCATCATGAACCTTTTCGTCTGTGCGGCCCACAAATACCTGCAGCAGACGAGCCCGGCTATCCGGAAATGATGGGATTTCCGTATGTTGTCGAATCATGTCGTAATCCGTATATTTCTTTGCTAGTTGGGGTACGCGATATGAATTCATTCTCAGCCTCCGAGCCTTTACATTGTTAAACCATTTCTGCACTACAATCTTATATATTATAGCATATGTTTATCGGGCACGCACTGAATCATGCTATTCTATTACCCCTGACTTGACATTTCGAATTGCTTCTTCCAAAGTTCGGTCTCCATCAAGTGAAACCAGTCCTTTAGTTCGTCCGAGAGGATCGGACTGTTCCAGTCTCGAAGCGTTTCGATTGCATACATCGGCCATTCCCCACGCCGAAAATCGGCAGCGAGCAATAAATGTCTTTTGTGAAGCCATTCATCCTCTGCCATAACACGCAGCATCACCTGTTCCACGTTATCGAGACTTCGAAAGCCCAGATCTGCCACAGCGGCCATATTTCCATAGATTTCGGTGTAACTTGTGCTGGTTCCGGTAACCTTTAGATCAAGTGTCAAAATGGATTGTTTCCACTCCACCCTGGCAATGGGTGTCGATAATTTCATAGTGCTCAGTACGTCCACCAAATTGTCTTCCGTTAACTGGACGGGATGCTGTGTCGCCGAAACGGGCTGTACGTTTTCACCACCCCAGGTACGCATATGTAAGGTTTGTATGGCAACAAGTAGAAGGACCGCCGCAACCGTTGCCAGCATTGAAGCAGTCACGATCATCCGCGGTTTCATAAATGCCTCCCTGCCCTTACCCGTTAGTGTAGTCTGTCCGGTAAAGGCTCATACCTCATTGTACAATGAAAAAAAGCAGGCTATGCCTGCAATTTTCATTATTCCGACTGAATCTGTCCATGCTTCGTAATCAGCGTGGCTTTTCCACGGATTTTAATGGCGGAAGTATGATTGGTAAACTGGGCAAACATGACTTCCCCCTTATCCAGCTTCTCCGTATGGTGGAAGCGGGTATCCTGACCTCGGGTTAAGCCGATCACCTGAACACCGTTCTCCTCCGCCTTAATTACGATATAATCACTGCCGGTTGGATGATCCATCACGCACATCCCCTCTCCTAGTTCAATAGCGTTAATGATGATAAAGATTGTTTCATTTGTCAACCAGCCCTTATGTGAATGGAGCGCAATAATCTTTTACTCCCAGGTCATACTACAAGTGATCCAGCCACAGAAAGGAGAGTCTATATGAAGTACATTCCCGCAGCACTGACAGACGAGCATGTTCACAAGTTAAAAGAAACCGAACAGCATCTGTCCGCAGCAGCTGGAGAAGAGCTTATTCTGATTGCCTATGCACAGCAACCGGATGATCCGGAATTGCAAGATGGCAGGAAGAAAAATGATTAAAGGACAAAAGAAAAGGCCGTGAACAAGTCACGGTCTTTTTGTCGACATATGGAATATGTAGAAATCTTATTTAATTCCGTCTTTGAGCGCTTTACCTGGTTTGAATGCAGGAATTTTGCTCGCAGGAATTTCGATTTCTTCACCTGTTTGCGGGTTGCGTCCTTTACGTGCAGAGCGCTCGCGAACTTCGAAGTTCCCAAAACCAACCAATTGTACTTTGTCTCCGCTTTGAAGAGCCTCAGAGATTGCTTCGAATACGGCATCAACCGCTTTCGTTACATCCTTTTTGGACAATTCAGTAGCTTCGGACACGTGTGTAATCAAGTCTGATTTGTTCATTTGTTTTTTCACCTCCTGAATCAATGTCCTGAATGTTATACTGTGTTTCCGTTTTATAGCGAAATATACGTTCATACACAAAAATCTACGTACATCTTGAGCGTGATGAACAGAAATCTCGGCCTGCGGTCAACAGTCATTTCTGGCAGAATGTCGCCTGAAACAAAGGTTGTTTCAGACGCCGAACAAATTTTATACTAATACAGACAGCACACAATTTCAAGTGCGGTTGCGGTTTAACACGTAAAATGTAACCGCCAGGGCAAGCACGAGCACCCCACCTTTTACAATATCATGCGTGAAATATTGAACATTCATCATTGTCAAACCGTTCACCAGAACACCAATCAGAACCGAACCGATGAATGTTCCGATCACGTTTGGTTTACCTGCACCAAATACGGAAAATCCGACAAACACAGCAGCCACGGATTCCATTAACAACGGAGAACCCGCATCTATTTGCCCTGAACCTACTTTGGATGCATAGATAATACCGCCGATTGCAGCAAACACTCCAGCAGCTACATAAGCGAGTGTACGCACCTTTTTCACCTTGATACCGGATAGGCGTGCCGCTTCTTCATTGCCCCCCGTAACGTACATCTGGCGCCCATACTTCGTATAGGTCAAAAAGATATGCACACCGATAACCGCAATGAGCAGCAGGATGACCGAAATCGGCATTCCCAGCCATTTTCCCTGCCCAAGCTGCAGAAATGTGGGGTCCATCTCTCCGGCAGCCTTGCTTCCGTCAGGAAACTGCATATGGTTATAGATCGTGTATCCTTGAGCATACGTTTTATGAATTCCACCGATAATGTACATCGTGGCAAGTGTAGCGAGTAGATCCGGGATACGCAGTTTCACAATGAGCAAGGAATTAAGCCAACCAATCACAGCCCCAATAATTAGTGGGACGATAATGACAACTGCCAGCGGCTGCTGATACCAAATCATCAATGAAGCAGTAACGACAGTAGTTAACGAGACGGTAGCCCCCACCGAGAGGTCAAATCCATCAACAATGAGAGATAAGGTAACACCAATCGCCACAAATGTCACGATAGAGATTGAACCCAAAATATCGGTCAAGTTACTATATGTGAAGAAATAAGGCAATTTAATACCGAAAAATGCTATAACACCAATAATAACGATAATTGCGCCATAACGGAACGCAAAATCCAATGATTTATCCTTCATGCTCCCACCTCTTGTCCACCGCTTGCATAGTATAGCAGCTGTTCTTGGTTAGTCTCGCCCCGTTTGAATTCCTTTACGATAGTTCCTTCACACATGACTGCAATTCGATCACCAATGCCCAATCCTTCATCCAGTTCACACGTGAAATAGATAACAGCTTTACCCGCCAAAGCCAGTTCGTTAATGATGCGAAAGATGTCACTTTTGGCGCCGATATCCACACCTTTTGTCGGCTCATCAAAGATAAAGACGTCTGCGTCCGCATTCAGCCATTTGCCAATGGCCACCTTTTGCTGATTGCCACCGCTTAAATACTTCACTTCCTGCCGCACTGACGATGTTTTGATACCGAGCTGCTGCACCAAAGATTCCGCATTCTCACGCTCTCGCTTTCGACTTACAAAACCTAATCTACTAAGACGTGCAAGCAAAGGCAGGCTCAAATTCCGTTCTACGTTTTCCTCAATTAAAATCCCCTGTTTCCGCCGTTCCTCAGGCACGGAGACAATGCCCTGAGCCGCAGCATCAGCTGGTTGGGAAAGACGAAGTTCACGATTGTTAAGCCGAATCTCTCCACTCTCCAGCCGATCTGCACCAATCAACAAGCGGGAACATTCCGTTTTCCCCGCACCTACAAGCCCTACCACAGCAAGCACTTCGCCTCGACGAACAGACAGGTCCACGCCCTTGACCCGGACTCCACGCCGAAGTCCTCTTGCTTCCAGCAGCACTTCACCTACCGGTGCTTCTGTCTTGGGGAACTCTTCCTCAAACGGTTTTCCGAGCATCTGCGTCACCAGATCATTAATCGTAAGCTCTTTTGCCTCACCCGTGAACACATGTTGTCCATCTCTCATAACGGTAACGCGGTCACAGTGACTTGTAACTTCAGGAAGACGGTGCGTAATAAAAATACATGCCACTCCGCGTTCTTTCAATAAATGAACGATTCGAAAAAAAGCATCCGTTTCTTCCTGGCTCAGCGGTGCAGTTGGTTCATCAAAAATAATGACCTTGGCATCCTGAATCAGGATACGTGCGAGCAGAATCATCTGCTTCTCCGCGAGTGTCAGGTCGGCTACTTTTTTGTGAACGGATATAGCCGCTCCTAATTGCTGCAAAGCTTCAGCCGCACGCTGTTGCAGTTTCCGCGGGCTTTTCCACCAACCTCCACTCGGCGACGCCAATTGATCCAGCATAATGTTCTCGGCAGCTGTCAATTGGGGAACCAGCGCAGCATCCACCTCCTGGTACACACAGTGAATTCCACTCGCTTTGGCATCGCCTGGTGAATTCAGATGAAGCGTTTGCCCACTTAATTGAATGGTGCCCTGATCCAGTTGATAGGCACCAGATAGAATTTTCATCAATGTGCTCTTGCCGGCACCATTCGCACCAAGCAGCGCATGAATTTCCCCGCCTTTCACGGAGAACTCCACGTCTTTCAGTGCAGGAATGCCTGCAAACTGCTTGTGGATATGTTCCATTTGAAGCAGAATCGGTGCAGTACTCATGACGCCAACCTCCAATCGCTCCCCTCCGGGAGTATCACTATTCTCATGTAGTTAGTTATATTTACATCATGGTTGGAAAAAGCGCGCCTTGCGGCGCGCCTCCGTTACGCTGTTTTATTTAGCAGTAACTCCGTATTCCGACATCCAATCCTTGATTCCCTGTGTACTACCTCCCCAGCCCTCAACATACTCAGACAGCTCTGAAGTGGAGATTTGTTTGTCAGGCAGCGCATCGCGCTGTACATAAACCGGGTTGAGAACCACTTGATCCTCTGTCTCATCCCCATTCAGCTTCTGGTACGCATAACGAACCTGAACACGTCCAATGTCTGTTGGATCAACCGCTGCGGAAGCTACCCAAGGGTTTTTCGGATCCTGGATCATCTGCAAATCTTCATCACTCATATCAATACCATATACCTTGATCTCGTCACGTCCTGCTTGCTGAATGGCACGTGCTGCACCTTTAGCGAACTCATCCCATGCTGTCCATACCGCTGTGATTTCACCTTTTGGATATTGTTTCAGAATCGCTTCCATTTTGGCTTGTGTATCCAGCGCCGGGTTCTGAGCCGAGCCAAACGTGGCAATCTCCTTAATGTCCGGGTTCTCTTTCAGGAACTTGCCATAAGCAACCTGACGACGTTCCATTGGTGCAAAGCCGGCAACCCATACTTTTACGATATTGCCTTGTCCGTTAATATCTTTTTTCATTTGCTCCAGCGTAAGTTCAGCCATCTTTTGATCATCCTGGGACAACACTGTTGCTCCCGGAACACTAATGTCTGCATCGAACACAACAACCGGAATGTTTTGTTTTACTGCCTTTTTCACGCCCGGCGTCAGCAAGGAATCCCCGTGATCCGTTAGAATGGCATCAAATTTCTGGTTAATTGCGCTATCGAGCAACGATACCATTTTGGCTTTATCATTATCGGCGACAAACGTAGTCAGTTGTCCTCCGAATTTTTCGATTTCTTCTTTAACCCCTTGCACATATTGCTGTGAGAACGTACCTGTGTTAAATTCCATAATCAGTGCAATTCGTTTTCCACTGAGTGGGCCTGTTACTGCTTCGGTTTGAGGCTTGTCCTCTGCTGCGCCGGAAGCTGTAGTTGAAGCAGGTTCTTTTTTAATTCCGCAAGCGGACAGCGCCAATGTAAATACAAGCAGCACACTCAACCATACCCATTTTGTGTTTTTCCCTCTCATCTCTTTCTCCCCCTGTTCACACTCTCTGTGATCTCGATCACAATAGTTGAATATTAATATAACGGCTAATCCCTAGTATGTAAATGTGTTTTAGTAATTTAAAGCTAAAACTCGCTAAGTTTTTATCCGAAACTAAAGTATCTTATCCAGTTCATCCAGAATCATGAAAATAAAACAAGAAAAAGACCGCGAGGGGTACCCCTACGGCCTTTTGGACTTACAAAATTATGGCGATTAATCCACCTGAACCTTCGTTAATGATACGTCCTAGTGTCTCTTGCAATTTGTATCGTGCGTTATCTGGCATCATCGCAATTTTACCCTGAATGCCTTCTCTCACGATGGAATGCAGCGAACGACCGAACATATCTGAATCCCATACCTTGATTGGATCGTTCTCGAAGTCCTGCATCAAGTACCTCACCAGTTCCTCACTTTGTTTTTCCGTTCCGATAATCGGTGCAAACTCCGATTCCACATCGACCCGGATCATGTGAATGGATGGTGCGGTTGCTTTCAGGCGGACGCCGAATTTGGTGCCCTGCCGGATGAGTTCTGGTTCATCCAGTGCCATTTCGGCGAGGGATGGAGCCGCGATGCCGTAGCCAGTCGTTTTGACCATCTCCAGCGCCTCAGCGAAGCGATCATACTCCCTCTTCGCATGGGAGAATTCCTGCATTAATTGCAGAAGATGATCCTTGCCTCGAATCTCAATACCAACTACTTCCACGAGGATCTGATCATATAATTCATCCGGTGCATACAGATCGATTTCTGCCACACCTTGCCCCATGTTCATGCCACTCAGACCGGCTCGGTCGATGAATTCGTATTCCATGAACTGAGCAACTACCCGATCCACGTCACGCAATCTGCGGATATCCTTAACCGTGTCGCGAACGGAATTTTCATAGTTACTGCGCAACCAGTGATTTTCATTCAGCACCATCACCCAGCTCGGCAAATTCACATTCACTTCATGTACAGGGAACTCATACAGCACTTCGCGAAGTACACCTGTCACATCATCTTCGGTCATTGTAGCTGCACTGAGTGTCATAACCGGAATGTCATACTTGGCAGCAAGCTCACTGCGCAACTGCAGCGCTTCTTCACTGCGAGGGCGAGTCGAGTTGATCACCAGTACAAACGGTTTGCCTACTTCCTTCAGTTCGGCTATAACGCGTTCCTCTGATTCTACATAGGAACTCCGGGCAATCTCAGCGATCGTGCCATCTGTTGTGACCACCACACCCAATGTGGAATGCTCTTGAATGACTTTGCGTGTACCAATTTCGGCAGCTTCCTGGAAAGGAATCGGTTCTTCGAACCAAGGTGTGGAGATCATGCGTGGTCCATTCTCATCCTCGTATCCCTTGGCTCCTTCCACTGCGTAACCTACACAATCCACAAGGCGCACATTGACATCAAGTCCCTCGGCGACCTTGATTTGAACCGCGTTATTCGGTACGAATTTTGGCTCCGTAGTCATGATTGTTTTGCCAGCTGCGCTCTGTGGCAGTTCATCAACTGCCCTCCCGCGGTCTGCCTCGTTTGTGATGTTTGGCAGTACAATCGTTTCCATGAAACGTTTGATAAATGTTGATTTACCTGTCCGGACTGCGCCGACAACCCCGAGATAGATATCCCCTCCGGTCCGCTCAGCAATGTCCTTAAAAATGTCCACTTTCTCCAATGAAATCCCCTCCCTAAATTACTCCGAAGGAAAAATGCTAAAGAGCATCCGCTTCGTTTTTTCAATCAGAAGACTGAAATCCCTGCAACGGTAGAGCCGCCTTTGTGAGTGCCCGGAAGTCGTCCGCCGCCGAACGTTGCATTCTGATGAAACCGGCGAAAGCGGCGTTAACTCGTACATGCAATTGGACTAGTATCATCTTATGTATCCGTATGCAGCATTATGACGCGTATTTTTTGTTTTTTTCTCAAGGTATCTGCCTTAAGAGAATCGCCCCGCTCTCGGACTGCGCGTCTTTATTTCAATCTACTTTATGAGCGTGCCGAAGCTTTTATGCCGGTTCGTTGATTTGGTTTTCGTGGTACCGTTCCAGCCGTGCAGAAGGTATACTGTGAGGGTAAGGCATTTTTTAGCAGAGAAGAGCAGAGATAATGAGCTGAGAAAGGTGAGATGAGCATGGCACAGATCAAAGTATATGGACTAGGTGAGCACCTGAACCCATTGAAAGCGCAGCTTTCACAAGTTATACACTCCGTTATGGTGGATGTTGTGGGATTACCGGAGAACAAGAAGTTTCAACGTTACTTTCCCATGGACACGGATGATTTTCTTTTTCCCCCTGATCGTTCAGCAGCGTATACCATTATTGAAATCAGCATGTTCGAAGGCCGCACAGATCAAGTCAAGAAAGAACTCATTCAGCAATTATTCACACGAATGAATGAACAATTGAAATTATCACCTAATGATGTGGAGATCACCATATTTGAAACACCGCGCAGTCATTGGGGTATTCGGGGATTACCCGGCGATGAACTTGACTTGAGTTATAAAGTGGAGGTCTGAACAAAGTAATCTGAATATAGTTTATGGGCCATATGAGTTGAACTATAGACTACCATATTAAAAAAGAGATATCCCGTGATGCGGAATATCTCTTTTTTAATCTTAAGGACAATCAATGGATTGCGTAACATTCAAATCGAATTAACGCTCATTATTACTTTTTTGCAACCGGGGTATTATTCTGCCAGGTATAGGCGACCGATTTTACAGGGACAAAGTAAGAATGCTCCAGCAAGAATTCACGCATATCTTCCACTTTTGTTGGAGTATTATCTGACTTCTCTATAGCCTGCATAATGTCAAAAGCATAATCCACATAGACATTGCCCTCGTCATCCATCATGAAAGGCAGTTCCTGACCCGAATATACACTATTCAGTGTAACCGCTGGGGCTCCAGCCTGTGCGGCTTGTTCCATATCTACAGCGTATAGACCCGGATACAATTCTTCCCCACTTGGCAGTTGATTGTTATGTACGGACTTGTACTGGTTGACCATTCGCTGAACATCATTTACTTTCTGTACCGTTTGAAGATCCATGACTTTGACAGTTGGTTTCACTTCTTCATCCTGAATGAGGAAGTAAGCGCTACCACCGCTTTCAAAAGCAGTGCCGGGTATTTCATCCAGATACCCCTGCTGTTTCAGCTTGGACAGATCGACTCTGAATTTTTCATATTTAGGTGTTTCCATATCTGCATTGACCATGGGCAAAACCCCCTTATCCTGTTGGAATGCTTCTACCGCAGTTTGAATACGGCTTACGCTTTCCCTATAAGCTATTTTGGGATCAGGATTACTCTGGGATTGATACATACACCCCGTTGCTGTAAAAGCAAACAATAGGAATAAGAGTAGACAGGACATCTTATGCAAGTGACGCCTCTGCCCTCTTGGTTTCGCGACCTTCGTCATATTCTCGTTCATCCGTATCCTCCTTGAAATCGTTCCACTCAGGTATTCTTAGAACCAATCGTCCTCTTCCTGCTGCTGACGCTCCAATTGTTTACGAATCGCTGCCTTCAGCGGGTCCTCCGGAACATGAACCATCACCGATCCCCGCACCTTTGCCTGACATGACAACCGAGTACCTGCATCCAGCAGCGAACCTAGCTTACGCTTCTCTGCATCTGTTGGTGGATGAAGCGCTGCAAGATGTTCCGAATCCACTTTTACCTTACACATCAGGCAGGCTGCCTTTCCATCGCATCGCGTTGCTATTTTCACCCCTGCACGACGTGCAGCATTTAGCAGTGTTACTCCCGGCTTTAGCCGAATCGTTTTATTTTGCGGTAAAAATGTAATATTGTAATCCATCATTCTTCCTCCCAACCTACTGAGGCCATTCGAAGCCAACAAGCTCTTCCACTTCTGCTCTGAATCGGCTTGTCCATATATTTTGCTTCCCCAATAAAGTCATTAGAGGTTGATGTGATTCGGGCATCTGCCGAATCTGTCTTGCGATGGGTTCATAACGATCGGCACGGCCTCTCATTAGATTGAACAACAGCTCATGAGCAAGCGGCATTAGACGCAATGTGTAAGAACCCATTTTGGCTTCAGGTGCATACTTGGCCAATATATGCTCAATTTCAATGCGGTACCAACTTTTACGTGACCACACTTCGAAACCACCAACCAGTTCCAACGCACAAGTCCCTACCTGATAATGACTGAGCAGCGAGGCATAAGGTCCAGTCTTATCTACGACAGGCTCGTCCAGCACCATACCAGGCGCAGATTTATGAAGCAACTTCGCGGCTGTGATATCAGCGTAAACATCAATATCTCTGGGAGCCTGCTGTAATTCTACCTGTTGGAGCAACAACCCACAGCTTCCCCCAAGCAGCCACGTATAAGGCTCTGCATCCCAAGCTTTCGCCGTTTCCAGCAAAGCCGCTTGTAATTCCGGATAGCGCTCTATCCGATCCTCCGTTTCATGCGACCTCATCGGCTCACCTTCCCTTCATCCGTTTTCGTTGTGTCAGTTCTTATGATGTGTTTATGCGGATGTTATCTCTCAGGCGAGAAAGATCAGGTCAGAGAAGCTATTCCGCCGAAAAAGCCAATCAGCATAATGAGAAAAGCAATTAAAGAAAGAATCCCCCGTACAATACCTTTCGTTTTGGATCGAGCAAACGTAATCAGGAATACAGATAGTCCCATAATAAGGATTGCGACCAATGAAAGCCACATCTTGTCCATCGCGTTCATAATCCAGAGTTCTCCCCTTCAGTCCGTTATTCATCACTGACACTGTGACAATTGCAACTATTATAACACGAAACATTGCTCAGCTTTCCAAAAAAAAAGACAAAAAGCAAGCCGGCAGATGCCGACTCGTCTTTTTGTCTTGCCTGATCGCCTGCACACAGGCGCGATCTATTATTTTTTCATCATCATTTTCATTAATGATTCCATACTGTTTGGGTTTAATCCGCTTTTTTTGACGGCACTCACGATATCCTGAACTGTATCCTCAGATACCGGCACTTTTGCCATGGCGGATACTTGCTTGATCAGTTGGCGCAATTGAGCTTCATTCTGCATGGTGGACGGTTTTACTGTACTCGCCAATTTCTTGACGGCACCTTCCGTAATCGATTTCCCTGTTTTTTTGTTGATCGCTTTCAGCGCTTCCTTGGAAATGTTGTTAGCCATTCGTCTCCCCTCCTCCGGCAATACTCATGTGTATAATATGAGTGCACCGCAAAAAAGGTGAAGAAGCTTCTCATTTCGGGAAAGCTGCCTACGCTACCATCAGGAATGCCACTGCTCCCAGGTTTCAAGCGTCATGACTTCCATTTCGGTCTTGGGATCACGTCCCATCAAAGCTTCAACCGCATCCCGCGGCAGTCTCTCTTGAAAAAGAACGTGATAAAGCTGATCTGCAATCGGCATTTGCACACCGTATTTCTGAGAAATAAAGTGGGCGGCCTGTGTGGTCCGAATACCTTCCACAACCATGCCCATGGAATTCAAAACATCGTCCAGCTTCTGTCCTTTGCCCAGCAAGGAGCCAGCTCTCCAATTACGGCTGTGCTGACTGGTCGCAGTCACGACCAAATCGCCGATCCCTGCGAGTCCAGAGAACGTGAGCGGATTCGCTCCCATCTCCACACCGATGCGTGTGATCTCGGCCAGCCCGCGTGTTAACAACGCTGCTTTGGCATTGTCACCAAAGTTAAGCCCGTCTGACATACCTGCTCCCAGTGCGATAATATTTTTGAACGCTCCCGCCAGTTCTACACCGATCATATCTCGATTCGTGTACACACGGAAATAAGCATTCATAAATAAACCTTGAGCTGCCTCCGCAGAAGCTTTATCCAGTGATGCCACAACAACCGTCGTTGGGCAACGCTTAACCACTTCTTCCGCATGGCTTGGACCAGAAAGTACAACGACACGACCTTCTTCACATTCGAGTTCTTCCGAAATGACCGTGGACATACGTTTCAGACTTTCTGTCTCAAATCCCTTGGTTGCATGAATGACTAACATTTCCGGTTTGTAATAGGCCTTAAGCTGATGAGCGACCGAACGCATCGCCGATGAAGGAGCAACAATTAACACAGCAGAAGCCCCTTCAACTGCCGTCGCCATATCCGTGGTTGCCTGAATACGGGGTGACAGCTCCGCATCGGGAAGGAAGCGTTGGTTTGTATGTTTATTATTGATCTCTGCGGCCTGGTCTTCACCACGTGTCCACATGATCACATCCAGTTGATTGGCAGCCAGTACACTGGCAAGTGCAGTACCCCAACTGCCGGCAACCAGAACAGCAACTTTTTTAGACAACGCGTTTTCCCCCTCCAGGGTTTTTCGATCCCAATTTATTTTCCTGTCCTTTGGCGAGCTTCGCAATATTGGTACGATGTCTCCAGAACGCAAACAGACAAATAATCAGACTTCCCCAGAAGATACTCATCGAATATCCGGGTAACACAAGGATGAAGAGCGGTGTCAAAGCTACAAAAATAAGGGAACCCAATGAAACATATCGTGTCAATACGATGGACAGGATGGCAAATACACCGGCGCATAGCGCAGGAATAAGTGCAAGAGTTACGAGCACACCGATCGCTGTCGCAATCCCTTTTCCTCCACGAAAACGGAAGTACAGCGGCCAGTTATGTCCTGCAATGGCAGCTATACCACTGAGGGCAGGAATCCAATCGGAACCATTGCTGAACCAAACCCCAATCCAAACGGCCGCAATACCTTTGAGTACATCCAACAGCAGTACCAGAATTGCCGGTCCTTTACCCAATATCCGCAAAGTATTGGTAGCCCCTGCATTTCCGCTTCCGTGTTGACGGATATCGATCCCCCGTAGTGCTTTTGCAAGGAGGACACTAAAGCTGATTGAACCGAGCAGATAGCTCAGTACAATCGCTGCGATTTGTAAAATCACAAACTTCTCCCCTAACCTTCGTCGGACTTCCTCCGAGTAAATATGCGAATTGGCGTCCCTTCAAAATCAAACGCTGCACGAATTTTATTCTCCAGGTAACGTTCATAAGAAAAGTGCATCAATTCCGGATCGTTCACAAAAATAACCATGGTCGGAGGTTTAACTGCAACCTGAGTCACATAGTTGATTCTCATTCTGCGTCCTTTATCTGTTGGTGGCGGATTAATAGCCACTGCATCAGACACTACATCGTTAAGCAGATGCGTCTGAACACGCATCGAGTGTTGCTGGGCCACACGCTGCACCACAGGCAACAATTTTTGTAAGCGTTGTTTTGTCTTGGCTGACAAAAATACAACCGGAGCGTAAGTCATAAACAGGAAATGATCCCGAATTTTTTTCTCAAACTCATTCATTGTTTTATCAGACTTCTCTACAACGTCCCATTTGTTCACAACAAACATGGAGGCTTTGCCTGCTTCAAATGCATAACCTGCAATATGCTTGTCCTGCTCGATAATGCCTTCTTCACCATTAATTACAATCAGAACAACATCTGCACGCTCAATGGCACGCATCGCACGCATCACGCTGTATTTCTCCGTGGTTTCATAGACTTTACCACGTTTACGCATACCTGCTGTATCAATCAGCACATAGCGCTGACCGTCTTTTTCAAACGGTGTATCGATCGCATCCCGCGTCGTACCAGCAACATCACTGACGATAACACGTTCTTCGCCCAAAATGGCATTCACCAATGAAGATTTACCCACGTTAGGACGTCCGATCAGAGCTACACGAATGACATCGTCATCGTAAGTCTCTTCCTCAAGTTCAGGCAATTTCTCAACGATGGCATCGAGCAAATCACCTACACCTGTTCCATGACTTCCCGATACTCCGATTGGATCACCAAATCCAAATCCATAAAACTCATAAATGAGCTCACTGCGCCCGATATTATCCACTTTGTTAACGGCTACAACGATAGGCTTACCTGAGCGGTACAACATCTCTGCGACTTCTTCATCAGATTGCGTAATCCCTGCTTTTGCATCACACATGAATACAATAACATCCGCTTCTTCAATGGCGAGCTCTGCCTGCATCCGGATTGATTTTAAAATGACGTCCTCGCCGTCGATTTCGATACCACCTGTATCGATAATGCTAAATGGTTTACCGTTCCATTCGCCGATTCCGTAGATACGGTCACGGGTAATGCCCGGCTTGTCTTCCACAATGGCCAATCTGTCGCCGATGATCCGATTAAAAATGGTGGATTTGCCCACATTCGGTCGCCCGACAATTGCCACAACGGGTCTTGCCATACATTCCACTCCTCCTGTCCATACTTACGATAATCATCATAGCAAAAAACGCCTGTCTTGGCTAACGTTTCATGCCGTTATACTCGCAATAAAAACAATCGGCGAACCCGCTGGGGCTCGCCGATCTTGCTTTTATTGTTCAGCAAAATATGCAGTATATAACTAAGAACCATGCATGTATAACTTATTTGAATTTGCTGAGTTTGTCACCGAAGCGCTCGCCGAGCGTGATGCTCAGACCTTGATTGCTCAAGGAAACGTTCGGGTTGTTGATTTCTTCACGTGGAGCATTGTTTCTTGCAGGTCTTTCTGATTTTTGCACTTGAGCAGGAGCTTCTTCAGTTTCCTTGATGCTCAGGCTTACACGTTGCTCAGAAGGATTCATGTCCAAGATTTTAACTTGAACTTCTTGTCCTTCTTTCAACACTTCGTGCGGAGTGCCAATATGTTTGTGGGAGATTTGCGAGATATGCACAAGTCCCTCAACACCAGGAGCGATTTCAACAAAAGCACCGAAGTCAACCAGACGTTTTACAACACCTGTTACGATATCGCTAGAGTTGAATTTGTCGCCAGCTGTTTCCCAAGGACCTGGTTGAACAGCTTTCATGCTCAGGCTGATTTTACCTTTTTCAGGATCAACTTTCAGCACTTTTACGTTTACTTTATCGCCTTCAGACAGAACGTCCGATGGTTTGTCAACGTGTGTCCAAGCCAGCTCGGATACGTGAACCAATCCGTCTACTCCGCCAACATCAACGAAAGCACCGAATTGAGTCAAACGTTGTACCGTACCTTCGATAACTTGACCTTCTTGCAAACCAGCCATAACCGTAGCTTTGTTTGCTTCGAATTCTTGCTCAAGTACGTCTTTTTGGGAAAGGATCACTTTG
The DNA here is from genome assembly GCF_010747435.1 of Paenibacillus sp. ALJ109b. Taxonomy (NCBI): domain Bacteria; kingdom Bacillati; phylum Bacillota; class Bacilli; order Caryophanales; family Paenibacillaceae; genus Paenibacillus; species Paenibacillus sp. ALJ109b. The sequence goes on along the minus strand of NZ_JAAIFP010000012.1, from coordinate 13,715 downwards.
TTATTCTCACGGTCGATCTCTTTCACTTTAACACGCAATGTGCGTCCTTTGTAATCGCTGAAATCTTCAACGAAATGGCGCTCTACCATGGAAGCCGGGATAAATCCGCGTACGCCCACGTCTGCTACCAGACCGCCTTTAACAACGTCAGCTACAACAACTTCGAATACGTCTTGGTCTTCAAAATGCTTTTGCAATTGATCCCAAGCGTTTTCGCTGTCGATTGCACGTTTGGACAGAACGAGTTTTTCTTTCTCGTCGTCGATGCTAAGTACTTTAGCTTCAACTTCTTGTCCAACTTCAACTGCATCAGACGCGCTGTCTACGTGTAGAGAAGACAGTTCACGAATTGGAATTACACCGTCATATTTATATCCAATGCTCACATAGGCTTGGTTATCTTCCAATTTGACGATGGTTCCTTTTACGGTATCTCCTTTTTTCAAGGAAACGAATTGATCCAACTCATCTTGGGTTGCTTCTTGATTTTTCATTTCTTCCGACATGTCAAATACCCTCCTCAATTCAAAAACCCCATTATATTCAAACCTGCCTGTAGCAGAGTTCAAAACACTTTCAGAACTAAATGCATAGCTTAGCTTCCCTCAAAAAAATGGAAACATGCACTCAGTTGTTCGACGTCACCTTACTCACTTGCTCGGTACGCCCGTTTGCACCATTTCATTAATTTTGGACATAATCTTCTCCGTCGCTCTTTCCAGCGCATCGCCGGAAGGATCTTCCTTGAACTCGTCCAAATTCACCGGTGCTCCATACACAACTTTCATCTTACGAAAAACCTTGTAGTTACCGATAATAGCAGTAGGAATAACTGTAGCACCACTTCGGAGAGCGAAGCTCGCTGCCCCTTTTTTGCCGATGCCTCCATCATTGTGTCGGCTTCCCGAAGGGAAAATGCCAAGCACTTCTCCACCACGCAAAATGTTGAGTGAGGTCTTAATGGATTCCTTGCTGACGCCTCCACGTTTAACGGGGAAAGCGCCTACGGCTTTGATAATTCGGCCTAAGACCGGAATATCAAACAATTCGCTTTTGGCCATGAAGCGCACCTGACGACGAATCTTGATACCAACCGTTGGAGGATCAAAGTTACTGATATGATTGGAACATAAAAGTACGCCGCCTTCTTTCGGGATGTTCTCCCGTCCAACTGCCTCCAGGCGGAAAAGAATGGTGTAAATGATCCGCAGTAATGTGCTGCAAAATGTGTAAATCATAGACCGATCTCTCCTCTGACCATTGTGCAATAAGACACGATTTTGTCAACCACTTCATGGATGCTCATCTTGGTTGTATCGAGCACTGTAGCGTCCTCAGCACAACGAAGCGGGGATATTTCCCGACTTTCATCCAATTTGTCACGGGTGGCAATGTCTCGCTCAAGTTGCTGCAACGTCAGTCCTTCTGAGGGATCCAGTTCTTTGAAGCGGCGAAGTGCACGCTCTTCCACACTGGCAGTCATGAAGATTTTCACTTCCGCGTCGGGCAATACTGTCGTTCCGATATCGCGTCCATCCATGACGACGCCCTTGCGCAAAGCCATTTGCCGCTGTGTATCCACCAATTGCGTACGCAGCCCCTCGATTTGCGCATATCGGGACACGATTCCCGTCACTTCACGGGAGCGGATTTCCGAGGTTACATCTTCCCCATTACAGAACACTTTCTGTCCGTCGGGATCCGGTTGTAAATCAATGACCAGCTTTTGGGTTTCCTGAAGCACCTCTGGCACATCTTCCGGTGAAATACCTTTTCGAAGCATATGCAAGGTTACCGCACGGTACATCGCGCCAGTATCGACGTATATATACGCGAGCGCCTCTGCAACCAATCGGGCCACCGTGCTTTTCCCGGCACCGGCAGGTCCGTCAATTGCAACGTTCATCTTCCCGTTCTCTGATGTGTTCTGGCTTGCCAACGGGGCATTCCTCCTCAAACGATAAGCCTCAATAAAAAAACAGGCATTGCCTGCATCGTCAAAATTATACCACACTATACACATGGATGCAAAAAGAGACAAATCCTTAATACTATTGTTCGTGTACCGTTTGTATCTGAATTGGTGTTCCTTCCAGACGATCAATGGAGGTCATATTCTTTTTCATATCAGGCACAAGAAGTAATAATTGATAAATCACAAGCAGAATAAGAAGAGTTGTAATCAGCTTCAGAGCCCTTCTTTCCATTCGCTTGGATAAAACAATATATAGGCGCTCGTATCTGCGGGATGCATGGCGATTGTTCAAAACCTGAACCTCCGTTTTTCCATTACAGTGCCCAGCATTGTCCCTTTCTATACCAGACAATTATCCTCTTTATTTCGATCGATAATCCAATTGCCGTTCAAAACAAAACTTGATGATCTTCTGCCTTTCCGAATCCGTAATCTGCACAAACTTTAACATGCATAGCTGTCTGCCTGTTTCCAGTGTTTTGATACGTACCACTTCAGCTTCAAAATTAGCATGTTCAATCGCTGCATTCCGATAAGGAATAAGCAACCAGCATTTCAGCTTCTGCCCTTCCACAATAGCAAAATTGGGTTCTCCATAAATGGACAATCCCCCGCCGCCAATATCTTCAGTCAAGCCCACTGCACGGGTCAGATCTTCACCCTGGATGGCCATTTCAAGGTTTGCATGAACACGCAGAAAACTGCGACGCTGGATTTTGGTAATGTCGTCCGGCAACGGCTTGCGAATTCGTACTAGCCGTACTACATCTTCCTCAAATCCGGTCACATACGTGTTGAAATAATGACGAACCCCGTCTTCTGTAATATAAGAAATGGACAATTCTTCACCAAAAAACAACCGTTTCAACCGGCTGCTTCCCTGCTGCATCGGAACTTCGATCAGAAAACTATTGTCATCCACATCAGCTATACGTGATTTATATTCTTTGCTTTCCTCTTTTTCATCTGCAGAGGCAATCTGGATGTATAAAACTTCATTTATTTTGGGAAACAAGCTGTTCACCGCCACCTTAGCTTTTTATCTTCGTAATCGTATGTACAAGGTCTATTATACCATGACCTTTCTCATAGTGGACAACAAAAAACAGACCACTGCGTGGCCTGTTCAGTTATCTATTTGCAATTTAACAGCCTAACGGTTTCTTGATGTTATGTGGTCTCATTCACCGGTTTGATTTCCTCAACGGCTTCTTCCATACCTGTATCAGCGTTGATGTAAATTTTATATTTTGCACCATTGATGCGTCCACCGAATTCGTAACACAGAACTTCTTTGCTGTAATCATTCTTAATGAGTGATTTGCGAGCATAGCTCTCCTTGAATTCCGGATTCAGCTTTTTGCGGGCCTGTTCAACCGAGAGTGTGGCTTTTGGAATCTCCCGCTTTTTCTGATGTTCATATACAAAATCACTTGCCTGGAAGCCTGTAACATCCCCATTATCAAGGCCAACCCTAACAGACATTTTTTCAGGATAAATCAGTGTATCGCCTTGTTTGCGCACATAGGTCAGGTTACCGAGATTGCCAAACTCGTCATAATTGACTGCCTTCATATCTTTGTAACCCTTATTGGAAAGGAAATGATCTGCTTTGGCCATAGCTTCCTTACGTGTGACTTTCTTTGTTCCGATTGGACGAGTGTCACTGTAAGAGATGAGCAGACCGCCATTACGCGTGAAGTCCATACTCAATTTACTGTCTTTGGATTGATCAATCGTAGCTGTGTACGATTCCCAGTCTGTACCCTTACCATTTTCCTGTATTTGAATCTTGCCGTGTTCGGCATTGGAAAACTTTGCAGCTTTAGTTTGAATCTGCTCTTTGGTCATCGGTAAGCCATCCAGCTTTTTCACCGAACGTTTGGCATAAATGCTGGAGACTGAAGGACCCCAGTCAAGTTCAGGGTATTCCTGTACCTTTTTGTTGACTGTCCGGAATCCATCCACGATGGTGTTGTCCATCGTTTGCTCTTCCGTTGCCATAGCCGACTCGGCATCCATCCAGCGTAAACGGTCAGAAATGACTTTTTGCTGTACATCCTGCAGATTTTTAGTGATCTCGGATGAATTCGCATACAGCTTTTTCAAGTTGCCCATTTCTTTTTCACTTAAAGGTTCATTGGTCAGATCACGCATGGACGCCTGATAAGCAAAGTTGGAGATGCGGGAAAGAAACTCCTCCGTTTCACTGAATGGCAACATTGTAAGCGGCAATTGGTTAATCTCATTCTGCGCTTCACTGGTGAGTCGCCATACGTTCATCAGACCTTTACGATGCATCCCTTGGGACGTAGCATGAACTGCCAGTGTATTCCCAATTTCGGAGTGCAATTTGTCCATATGAAAAGATAAATCGTGAAAGGCACGCTGATATTGATTCTCTGCCTTGATCAGAATGGCATTTTTCTCCTGGTTCTCTTGGTAACCCCATACGAGAGCACCGATTAACAGAACTGCAAATATCGGAAACATAACTGAACTTAAACGTTTATACATCGGTAGAGTCTCCTTTCTTCTAAGCCACTACCTCTATTGTGGATCGAAGAAAGACCTCTTATGCATGCGATTTCCAGTCTGTCCAATGACGGGCTTATCACGCATGGTCTCAAACGTTCTTTTTAATTCAATTGTACCCAGGTTGTGCCGCCATCTTCCTCAATTTCGAACTGATCGCGATTATCACACAAACACTGTTTAAAACCAGTCTCAATTCTTCCTCGTTCCTTCTTGCCTCGTAGCGTAAAACGTTCTCCACATTGCTTGCATCTGATCTTAATTTTGATTCTCATCACGCTTATCCCCGTTTCTATTTGTCTTTCCCCGGGAATTTTTATTTTATTGCAACAAAAAACACACCGGGGCATCAGGCGCAGGTTGCGCTCCATGTCCACCAGTGTGTCCGTATTTTTATAATTTAATCTCTTCCTCACGCTTCACAAAACGAAAAGGAGAACGATTGTTGGCCCTTGTAATCTTGCCCATCGCACCGTACCATAGTCCGGCCATCAATGGCGCAATGAACCATAACCAATGATTCACCATCGTATTCATAATGACATCGTAAAGCGCATGCCAGAAGAACGGTAGAACGAGTGAGAGCATAAGAAACCAACGTTTCTTCTTGCCATCCGAGAACTTGGCCCGCCCCATGTAATAACCCATAATTACTGCAAACATGGCGTGACCCGATACAGGAAGCAGTGCACGAATGAACATAGCTGAGACGGAAGCATTCCCCGCAAAGGCATACAACACATTCTCAACTGTAGCAAATCCGAGTGAAACAGCAACGGAGTATAGAATCCCATCATAAGGCTCGTCAAATTCGGTATGGTTATAAATAATATGGTATATCACAAACCATTTGACGAACTCTTCAACCCCACCTGAAATCAGGATGGCTTCAACATAAGGATTATCTCCAAGCCAGATCATCATGCCACGCTGAATAATCATCACAGGCAATACCATCAGAATCCCCATGAGAAAGACTCGAAATACCATATGAAGAGGTTCAGAGTCATAACGGTCTTTCAGATAAAAGTATGTTAACAAGGCGAGACCCGGAGCTACTGCTGCCGCTAAAACCGAAAACAAAAGCACCGAAATTCCCTCCTCTGACTAAAGACGCGATTACAACGAGAGCTTACTCCTGACGCTTGAAGTGGGTGCAAATAACCTCAACCGCTTGTTCAGGCATAACAACCTTTCCGTACTCTTCCATGACGGCAGGGGTAACGGAAGATCCTTCACCGAATTCAGCAAGCAAGGCAATCAATGCTGCATGTTTAGTGGAATCCAAGTCATCCGGTTCAAAATGCAAAAACCATTTGTCTTTATAAGAATAAAGTCTTCCAGCATCCGTTACGTGCTGATGCAACATATGTGCAGCCTCAATTAGCACTTCAAAATCTTTGAATGCATAGACGATGGAATCGCTTTGCTCAAGTGTAACTTCCATCTCATATACTTCTTCAGGCAAATCATCCTCATTACCTGAACCATATTGTTGCGGATCATATTTCCCCCGGGTGACAATGACAACCATCCCTTGAGCGGGAAGTGCGAATACTTCGACAGCAAGTGGACCTGTAGCATCAAATCCAAGTTCGGAATAGGCCTGGTCCATCATTTCAGTGAACAGTTCATGAACTTTAGGTATTTCCTGCCACATATCTTCTTTTTGTATTCCGCGCTCGCTCAGATCGTCAAAGGTCAGGAAAATCCGTATCTTATCGTGACTTAATCGTTCTATTTTCATACAGGATCTCCCCTTTATAAGCAAGTCTTATAACAGATTATGAAGCACAAAACAATATGTGCTGAAAATAAATCTATGTAGTTATGTTATCATTTTATACCTGCAAATGCACGAAGTAAAATCGACAAAAAAAGAATCATTCCACATCAAAACAGGACTGTGGATGATTCTAATGGGAGGTTTGTGTTTATAAACCCGGTACTGTTGTGTTTGTTTGAGTTAAAATTTGCTCAACTTCTTGTTTAACATCCGGATTGGTGCGAATAAAATCTTTGAGCATGTTCATGTTCTGTTCTTTTTCTTGCGGAGTTATCGGATTTGCACTTTTTTTATGCGTGCTTTTGTGGGAATCTCCGCTCTGTTCGTTTGGCTTGGAGCTGAATCCGTCCATGCCGGGGAATGTCATCTCCATCATTTTGTGTTTGGCCTGATTCATCATGTTGCGGGATGAACCGGAAGACAGCATTGACATTTTACCTTTGGACAGCCAAGAACTGGCTGCTACGCCAATTACAACTCCCCAGAAAAAGGATGACGCCTTCATTACACCAACCTCCTTTTAATGTTAAAATCACAACTAGTGTTTGCGGGAGTGCCTCATCTCATTCCGCATAAATACAGGAAAGCGAGTTGAAAGCATGATTAGACACACCACCGCCTTAATTATGATCGCATGCATGCTGTTGTCAGCTTGTGGAACCAAAGTCGAATCAACACCTGAATCCACGAAGCCCAATGATGATTCGGTTACTTCAACGCAGGAGCAGCAGAATGAGCCAACTTCCACTGACACAAGCGAAAAGCAAACCACGGATTCCCCGTCCTCAACGGACTCGAAATCGGATCAAGCATCACCAAGTAATAACGAAACATCTTTGAACGAAAAAGAAGGTACTGATAATGCTCCCGGTTCACAAGCAGCCGAAGTTAATATTGAAAAAACGTATCACATGAACGCCAATTACTACATCAAACCCAACGATAAGACGAGCGAAAGCAAGGTTGTATTATTGACATTTGATGATGGGCCCAAAGAAGAAAAAATGATTAATGGATTAATCGACACATTGGATAAACATAATGCGAAAGCAATATTTTTTGTTAACGGATACCGAGTGAAAAGTCATCCCGAGTTGCTCGAGATCATTCATGAACGTGGGCAAGTAATAGGTAATCATGCGTGGGATCATGAAGATCTGAAAAAAATGTCCACCACGGCAGCCGCCAAACAAGTAACCGATGTGCAAAAGATTGTGAAAGAAACGATTGGTGTGGAACCTCAGTTTTTCCGCCCGCCGTTCGGTTCTGGAAATGATGCACTAAAGGCCACAGTCAAGAAGAACGGCATGTTATACATGACATGGTCCAATGGTTCACTGGATTGGGATAAGAGCACCAAAAACAAACCGGAGAAAGTCATCCAGAATGTGCTGGACCAATTAAATCCCGGCAGTAATATTTTGATGCATGAGTTGCCATGGACGGTTGAAGCGTTGGATGAGTTGTTAACCAAACTTGAACAGAAAGGCTACACTTTTGTCGACCCTCGCTCCATTGAACTGGAAGCCCGCTGAGCTTCGATTATTTGCCCAGCATCCGGTTTAATATCATTATTTGATGAATTGGAACTGACACGAAGGAACTTACAAAGTTATAACAAACAGCCTTGGTCCTATCCGGATCAAGGCTGTTTGTTTGAGAGCATTCGCAAAGTAATAATATGCATTTCTGCGGGACAACAAAGTCTGAACGGCAAATGATTGGTTCCGTATCCTTTGCTAACCAGCATTTTGCCTTCTTGCTCGGTATCATTACCATCCTTTTTCAGAGAGAACCACCCACTAGATACGGAGCGATACGCTTTGTTAAGAAAGACGGGGCCAAAGCCTGGAAATACTAATTGCCCACCGTGAGTGTGACCACTCAATATCAGATCAACAGGTCCATTCAAGTGAAGAGCCTCTATGGGATCATGCACGATGGCAATCTTGCAATCTTTGGTGTCCAATTCTGCAAGCAGCGAATTGCCTCGCCGTGAACGATAATCAACTCCGACCAGGCAGAGTTTGCTTTTGCCTTTACGAAGGTAAGTGGTAGAATCCTGTAAGAGTTGAACGCCCGTATCTCGGAATATACGTTCGAGATGCACAGTTCCTGCTCTTTTATCATGGTTCCCATACACTGTATAAACAGGGGCAATATAAGATAACAAGCTCATATTATGTCTGACTATGGGCCATGAAATTCCCTTTTCCGCCACATCTCCCCCAATGATAACCCAGTCCACCTGATTGCGAAGATGTTCCAGATCATTCTTTTTCAGCTTGCGTTTATGGATATCAGATAAATACAGGATTTTGCTGCCATCAAAAGAAGAGGGCAAATTCGGAACTTCAACCTCTTCTGAAACGATGTGATGAAGATGCGCCTCACGCCACATATGAACCAGCAAAGCAATCCCGGCCAGAATAACGGCAACGAACCAGGTCAGTATTACCATGGCCATGGAAGGAAAGTATCCAATGAAGGCGCTCCTTTTACCCCCCACCAAACCAGACTGATTGTGAGCAAAACAAATATAAAAATAAGCGAATTAACAAATCGTTTACTGAGGTGCAAACGACGAGACGGATGAAGCTCAGTCCGCGTAGGAAGTGTGCCCGCTTCGGAAACCGATTCTTCTGATGGCTTTTCTGCTTTGTTGGCACGCGCTGGCGCCCGCCGGGGAAGAACCGGACTTTCCAGCGATGTTGTATAAGACTTGCGTTGTGATCTTGGTATGGAGACCGAGGTAATTGGTGTGAGTCCACCCACCTCTGAGGCAGCAGCTGATTCAACAACCAGATTAACTTGAGAAGCTTCAGTACGCTCAGATGTCTCTGTCTTATCCGAGTGACGATGGCGCTGACTGCCGTATGTCTTCATTCTACTTAATTGCTGATTCATGATCCCCTCCGAAAACGTATCGCTAATCCAGACACCAAATCAATAATAAAATGACATAATATAGGCGCCCATAATGTGCCGGATTGCATATAAATCCAACCCAATCCATAGCTCGAAACAAATACCCAACCAGTTGGAATCCAGTGCCGCAAATAGCGTATATGGATGACCGCAAATAAAATACTTGTCCAGTAAGGACCTATCGCATGTTGTATGGCTCCACGAAATAATAATTCCTCACAAACAGCAACGATAGCTGCTATGCATACAATGTGCCAGATTGGACGCTTGCGAAACAGCATCTCGTTAATTCCACCATCGTCCATGCTTTCTTGAGGAATAACATAAGAAAGCACCAAGTCCATAACAAGCATAATGCCAGCAAGACCAAGCCCCCACCATATAAACTGGTAACTGTCTGGCCACGCAAGCACATCAAAAAGATTTCTCTTCTGCAATAAAATCCATACAACCCCAATGATCAAAGTTAACCCTTGTGTAAAGTATAGATTGATCAGAAGCAAACGCTCGGTAAGCTGCTGTGGTTCAGCCTTCTGAATCTTGAACTTGGGAAACTTTAATTTTTTCATCGCCTGTGTCTGTCCTCTTGACTTATATTTGATGGATAACAATTTCGTTGTCCAATCGGATAGTATACTAAATGATAGCCAAAAAACCAAATAGGTTCAAGGCCTGCCCCAAGTCCCGGTTTTCCAACGAAGTTTTATCCAATGAATTAGTGCATTAATGTGTTAAAATCCGATTCACAAAACAGCTTGTAATCGAGCTATTTTAATCGATTAAGGAAGTCAATTTTTATCATCTGTACGCCTTCTCTTCCACTGAAGAAAATTACATTAGCAAATCGAATTAAAACATTTAAGCCTATTGACATGCTCATGTCAGCCATGATACATTATGAAAAAATTAGTCACGTTAAACACGATGATGGAAAAAAGACATTGCTTTGTCTTACAGAGAGCCGATGGATGGTGTAAATCGGTGGCAGGCAGATGATCTTGAGCGCTCCTGAGTTATTGCATTGAAATTGGAGTAGGTGCAATCGGTTTAGACCCGTTATCCTCTTCGGTCTTCATTGACCGCTAAGACTGTCGTTGCGAAACGGCGGTGAATTAGGGTGGTACCACGACAACTCTCGTCCCTTATTGCGCAAGCAGTATGTGGATTGAGAGTTTTTTGATTTATTTTAGAGTACAAACGTGGGAATCGCCCTATTTGCTACACCCTCCTCCTCTACTGCGACACCGCGTTGTTGGAAGGAAGAGTTTAATTGGTTTTAAGGAATGCCTCTTTCGTGAGGTGAGACCTTGACGATATAGATACACATACCTAAGGAGGAAGAAACCATGTACAAAGTGTTAGTGTCGGACCCCATTAGTGATCTGGGTATCCAGCAACTGGTGGATGCAAATGATGTTGTAGTTGAGAAGAAAACAGGTCTTAGCGAAGATGAGCTTGTTGCAATTATCGGCGATTATGATGCCCTTCTAGTTCGAAGTCAGACTCGTGTAACGGATCGTATTATGACGGCAGGTACAAACCTTAAAGTCATCGGACGTGCTGGCGTAGGTGTAGATAACATTGATTTGGAAGCTGCTACCCAACGCGGTATCATTGTTATTAACGCCCCTGACGGTAACACGATTACGACATGTGAGCATACATTTGCCATGATGATGGCGCTGGCACGACATATTCCTCAGGCATATGCCAAAACCATTCAAGGTACTTGGGATCGTAAAACTTTCCTGGGTGTGGAGTTAAGAAATAAAACGTTGGGTGTGCTCGGTATGGGACGAATCGGTAGCGAAGTAGCTAAACGTGCAAAAGCATTCGGAATGGATATTCTGGCTTACGACCCGTTCCTCACTCAAGATCGCGCAGAGAAACTTCAGGTTAAGCTGGCTAGTGTAGATGACATCATTCGTAATGCCGACTTTATGACTGTTCACACACCATTAACACCTGAGACACGCCATATGATTTCCCGCCCACAATTCGAAGTGATGAAAAAAGGGATGCGTATTATCAACTGTGCCCGTGGCGGAGTTGTTGATGAAATGGCACTTGTAGAAGCAATTGATGAAGGTATCGTTGCTGGTGCAGCATTCGACGTATTCGAGAGTGAACCACCAGCTGCTGATCACCCGTTCCTGAATCATCCTAGCATTATTGTGACGCCTCATCTTGGTGCATCCACAGTAGAAGCACAAGAAAATGTCGCGATCGACGTATCCGAGCAAGTCCTGCATATTCTGCGCAATGAACCGTTCAAAAACGCAGTTAACATGCCTGCAGTAGCCCCAACTGTAATGAACAAACTGCAGCCGTACTTTAAACTGGGTGAAACACTGGGTAGCTTTGCAGCTCAGATCACTCAAAATGCAGTTCAGGAGATTCGGATCGACTACGCTGGTGATCTGTCGGAAGTGGATACTTCGCCTTTGACTCGTTACATTGTAAAAGGTATTCTGGCAAGGCATTTAGGCGGAGAAGCCAATATTGTCAACTCCATGCATTTGGCTAAAGTGCGGGATCTCAACGTAGTGGTTAGCCAAACTTCGGCGACGAAAGGATTTACTAATCTGATTACCGTCACACTTGTGACGAATCAGGATGCTGAGGAGCGTCGCGTTGCGGGCACACTGCTTGCAGGTTATGGAGAGCGTATCGTGCGTCTGGACAAATTCCCAGTGGATATTGCTCCAGAAAGTCACCAAGTTCTGATTTCTCATAATGATAAACCGGGTATTATCGGACGTGTTGGAACTTTGCTTGGAGAGAACGAAGTTAACATCGCCTCCATGCAGGTCGGACGTAAAATCATTGGTGGGGCAGCTATCATGATTCTGACTGTTGACAAAGAAGTTCCAAAAGATGTGCTTGTGCAACTCGCAGCTCTTCAGGAAATCAATACAGCCGTTGAAATCGTTCTGAATTAATTATTGTCGGATTAATCACTTATAAGATAAAAAGAGGCGAACCCTTATTGGGTTCGTCTCTTTTTTAAAACTCAAACTTTTTTTAAGAGCGCAATTCATGCATTAAGATAATTGAATAATGTTTATTGTAGCTCCTGGTGGAGAGAGGACAGCTGTAGCAATAAGCCCAAATAATTGGAACTGTATTGTAGATCCAGCAGTTACCGTCACAATAAAGTCAGACTGTAACTGACTGAGGGAAAGTAATGGTGAAACTACACTCGCTGGAATTGCTGCCCCGTTAAGTAATATACGGGATTGGATAGCAAGTGCGGCTGTCAGATTTATTTTGTAAGAGATATAGTAACGCCCTGCATTGGCAAGAGTGAAAGTATCATTCGCTCCATTGATGGTTATGCCAGTGCCTATATTTTGGTTGTTTGGTAATGGTATTAGTGTTCCACCCAAAATAACAACGATGGTTCCATTTGTGTTTTCACCAAAAGCTGAATTAGATGTTACAGAGGTTCCTGTGGCTCCGGTTGCCCCAGTTGCTCCTGTGACGCTCACTCCAGTAGCACCTGTTACTCCCGTCGTTCCAGTATCCCCCGTAACGCCTGTCGCTCCTGTGCTTCCTGTTACACTAGCTCCTGTTGCCCCAGTAACTCCGGTGACTCCTGTAGCGCCCGTGCCTCCAGTCACACTAGCCCCTGTTGCTCCGGTAACCCCAGTTGTTCCGCTTGCTCCTGTTGCGCCAGTGACACCAATCCCTGTTGCACCCGTTAAGCCCGTATCCCCGGTGGTTCCGGTTATTCCGTTGGCTCCTGTCGACCCTGTAACGCTGATTCCCGTGGCTCCGGTTATTCCTGTAGCCCCCGTGGTTCCGGTTATTCCTGTCTCTCCCGTTACTCCTGTTATTCCGGTGGCCCCTGTCGATCCAGTGACACCGACTCCCGTGGCTCCGGTTATTCCTGTAGCCCCAGTGGTTCCGGTTATCCCTGTCTCTCCTGTCTCTCCCGTAACTCCTGTTATTCCGGTTGCACCTGTTGCACCAGTGACTCCAGTAGCGCCCGTGCCTCCAGTTACACTAGCCCCTGTTGCTCCGGTAACCCCAGTTGTTCCGCTTGCTCCTGTTGCGCCACTGATACCAATTCCTGTTGCACCCGTTAAGCCCGTATCCCCGGTGGTTCCTGTTATTCCGGTGGCTCCTGTCGACCCTATATCGCCGGTAACTCCAGTCGCTCCGGTTATTCCTGTAGACCCCGTGGTTCCGGTTATTCCTGTCTCTCCGGTTACTCCTGTTATTCCGGTGGCCCCTGTCGATCCAGTGACTCCGACTCCCGTGGCTCCTGTTATTCCTGTAGCCCCAGTGGTTCCGGTTATCCCTGTCTCTCCCGTAACTCCTGTTATTCCGTTTACTCCTGTTGCTCCCGCAGCCCCTGTATCGCCGGTAACTCCAGTCGCTCCGGTTACACCTGTATCACCCGTGGCTCCAGTACTTCCCGTTACGCTAACACCTGTGGCTCCAGTTACCCCCGCAGCCCCTGTATCGCCGGTAACTCCAGTCGCT
>NZ_JAAIFP010000011.1:0-158022 GCF_010747435.1 Paenibacillus sp. ALJ109b | reverse complement strand
ACTGACGAGATTAAAAATCTCATTTATTTCGCTTCGAAATCATACAGTCCGAAGACGTGTACCAACTTCTCAGCGTCGATCTTGCAAGCAAGATCGTTACTCACTCGTTGTTCAGTTTTCAAAGATCAAACTTGTTTATGTTGCCGTCGTTGTTTTCTTCAGCAACTCTTATATATTATCATGTCCGAACCAACTTTGCAAGCTCTTTTTTTAAGTTTCTTTCGAAGCTTATTTCGTTCGCTTGCCGCACCGTGTTTCTCGTGTTTTCTTAGCCGGATTAATAATATATCATGTTCTAATACTAATTACAACCCATAATATAAAATTAATTATATTCACTACATTGAGTTGATCTACTCTCCTAATTATAAATGCACTCCAGCAGTTGTTAAGCTAACGGAATCTACAGAACCGCTCTTTGAGTTTTATGGGACAGCCTATATTGGTTGTAATCCTAACGCCTAAGCTCTAATGAACAGTTTGTTTCGTAGTGCCGAGAAAACTTTTCTTCATTAGTGTCATTACTTATTAAGTTAGCTTCATCTATATACTGCTGTCTTTCATTACAGTAATAGGATATCGTTCAGTGATCTTTCCGATATTCGTAAAGCCTCGTTTAGAGTCATTTTTGCGTATTAATGTATTTCATATATGCGCATATCTTTATTTCCGCATAAATCCCTCTTTCCTTTATGTATATACATGTTAGGCACAATTCACTTTTTAAAATGAAGGGGCCCTATTCTTTCAGGCATTTAATTTCCACAATCTTTAATGAAATTCCCCTTATGAATTTGCGCATTTTTTAATAATGAACACAATAATGAAAGTAATGAGAAAAATTCTGAAAACCTTGGTACTAAAGCATCATTTTCATTCAAAAACTAACATTAGTCTGACCCTATTACGATATATCACATGGATACAAAGTACCATACGTAGAGCGAACACGCATCCAGATGGTCACAATTAGAAAAAGGAGTGAACTATGTTGTTAGATAAGATAAGATGGAGTACTCTTCCCTTCTTTGCTAAAAATCTCGTTATTTCATTCGGCAGCATTATGTTGATTGGGGTTATTCTGATTACTGCGGGATATCAACTGCAAAAGAATATTTTGAGTCAACAATTGTACGAGCAGGCTGAAGTTACAACACAGAAATGGTTTGATGATCTGGATACAGACAAAGTACTTGAAGCAGTAAAAGAGAAAAGTTACTCTGGACCTGTTCAGAAAGAATTAAGAGATTACCTGGATTCCATCCACGAGCTATATCCTAATATTGCACAAGCCTATATCTTCGGCACTGAACTGAAGGAAGGAAATCAAACGTCCATCATTGCGATTCCTACTAATTTGTTAGGGCCTTTTGAAGAAAGCAATATGGCAGCAGGTTCAATGTATCCATTACCACAGAAGAATGTTATAGCTCTTGAAGGTATGAAAAACGACGAGGAACCTGCATTAAGCAGCTTTTATACGGACGAATACGGTACTTGGACTACGATTATGTACCCTATTAAAAATGCCGAAGGAAAAATGTACGCCGCACTTTACTTCGACGTTGATGCAAACGCAGTTCCAAAAGGACTTCATAAGCTGATTACATACAGTAGTATTTTCCTTATCGGTTTCCTGATCCTGTTTATGGTACTGCAGTATATCCTATTGAAGAAAACACTTAAGCCAATCCGTGACCTTATGAAGGGGATTGAGACTGCAAGCGCAGGCAATCTGGATGTAACCATCCAAACCGGCCGGGATGATCTGGGAATTATCAATGAAAAATTCAATACGATGATTCAGCGATTCAATGACACGATGTTCAAAGTCCAAACGACATCCTATCACCTCTCTGACTCATCCAAGAAATTATTAGATATTTCCGAGAAAAATAATGATAATATCCAGATGATCAGCAGCAATATCCGGGACATCTCTCACGGCCTTCGCTCCCAAGATCAGGCGAGCGTGGAAAGTGCACGAGCAATGACAGAAATGTCTACCGTTGTGCAGACAATTGCCAGCAGTTCTGCAGATGTAGCGGATGAAGCATTAAGTATGGAACAACGCTCCAATTCAGGCCATGAGATTATGCAACAAGTGGTTGAGCAGATGAGACTGATCTCCGGTGCTGTGAAGCACACGTCGGAATCGATACAGTCTTTGGAAAGCCGCTCCAACGAAATTAGCAGCATCGTAAATATGATTACGCAAATTGCAGATCAGACTAATTTGCTCGCCCTGAATGCTTCCATTGAGGCGGCTCGTGTTGGTGAGGAAGGAAAAGGGTTCGCGGTGGTTGCAGGGGAAGTACGCAAACTCGCTGAACAGTCCCAGGATTCTGCCAAACAAATCCGTACCTTAATTGACGGCATTCAGCGCGATATCCTTCAATCTGCCGAAGCCATGCAGCTTGGCTCCCAAGAAGTGGAGAAGGGATCTCAGGTCACTATGGAGACGGGGCAATTCTTTGAAGATATTCTGACAGCTACGAACAAAGTCGCTAACCAAATTCAGGATATCTCCAGCTCCACCGAAGAAATATCCGCCAGCACACAGGAAATGTCCGCTACTGCGGATGAGTTGTCTGCGAGCGTCAGCAAAGCAGCACATAGCAGCAAACAGATTGAGCAATCCATTGCCGAACAGGAATCATCCATGGCTTCCATTGTTGCAGCCTCTGATGAACTCTCGGCTGTATCGGGCCAATTGCAAGAACTGATCTCCTTCTTTAAAGTAAGGGCCAACTAGAGCTGAATACCAAGTAAACAATAAGAACGTTAATAACAAAAAACCAAGATGCTTGAGGGTACCTCTGCGTCTTGGTTTTTTTTGTTATTCGTTTAATATGATGCGCTTGCGATAAAATAAAAAAGAGACCATCCCTGTATTCAGGTCAATTCCCTTCTCTACTCTATCTCGTGCCCATTTAAACGGACTTGTCACTTGAAGTTTCGGAGTCATCTTCTTTCATTCAAGCTGCTATATAATAGACTGTATTACAGATTTAAGAGATCTTATCCAGATATCGGGTGGGCAGATCTCTTATACCTTTATAACTTCACCTTTTATTTTCCTTGTAGGTACTTGTATATCTCTGATACTCATTCTTTACCCGATCATATCGACCCTCACCCGTATAGAACACGATCTCTACAAAATGATCCTGAGCTTCTAAAATGGTGTGTAGCTGGACAATCTTACGTTTATTTACAACTTGGTACCCTTCCATCTGAATCCCCTTCAAACCATTGATTTCAACAGACGTGCGTTCTGGAACGAGAATGGAGTTCTCTGGATCAGCATACGTTTCAGCGACATAACGTCCATACTCCTCTAACGTTAGATCGGAATCAGATTCTTCCTTTGGTTCGAGATATATCGACATGTAATCATTGTTTGCCTCCAGAGAGATATCCAGATCTGAACCCCGTAATTCAAAATTTTGAACTTCCCAATTAGATGGAGTACTGATCTGGAATTGAGAATATTTCCCCAGATGCGATGTAAGATCCGTCGATGAAAGGACAAGGTCTGATGGTTCATCATTCAATATCCGAAATTGTTGAGACATTTTTTCGAAAAATTCCCGGTCTGCTAACGTAAATTCATACATCGATGTATATGTAATGATATAAAAATGGTGGTTACTTTCTAGGTATGCTGTAATGTACCCGAATTGATTCCTCTCATAACTGGTTCTTCCTTCTTTTACGTAAGCCTCCTTTTTATCAATAGTTAGATTGCTGGTTCTGATGATCTCATCTTTCTTTCTCTTTGGGCCTTGTGTGGATTCAATATTTTTCTTGTGGATTGCCATGTAATCAGTCAATGACGTATCCGGTAAGTAGTCTGCCCGGTTCACTCGGTCGATTCGGATGGACTTCGTTCGATCCACTGTCGCTAACTTCAATAGTGATGGATTAGTAAGTTCTGTTGAAACCTTCCAATCCGAAGAGAGGGTTATCTCCACTTCCTTGTTCTTAGAAAACATTGTTACAGGTGTTTCATTAACCGTCTTTTCCGAAGAAATGGATTTGGAGACCGCAGGAGTATTGGGAATACCAGACGAAGAACTGCACGCAGTAAGCGTAACAACCATAAACAGATTAATTGTGAGTATCATTCTTTTATTGGACAATGACAAATCTCCTTTGTTCTAGGTAGTATGTCGACACTACACAGGGGTAATTTACCATTTATATCGGCAATTTGGATATCACTTATTAGGCTCTGTTAAGCATAATTTTTTTAACGCATCAAACCAAAAAAAGAGATCTGCCCTGTTTCAGGTCAGATCTCTTCTCCAACTTATCTCGTGCCCATTTACACGGACTTGTCACTTGGCGTTTCAGCATCGGTTTTATTCTTTGTACCTTTACTTTTATAAGGCTTCGGGGCACTTTTCGCCCGGTTAGCGGCGGCTTGCCAACGGTTCCAGCCCTTTTTGCCAGTACCACGGCCGGTGCCACCTTTTCCTTTTGCTTTGCTCATGTTATCACTCCAATAATCCTGTATATGCTTAAAAATGACCGTCCTCGGTAACTTATTATGCAACCCAGCCCATCTTCTTCACTTCCAGCTTTCTTATTATAACAAAAATTGACGTCTTTACGTTCATTTCCATAAATCATTGTATTGTTATTCTGTTATGAAAGCGGTATAGTGGACATAATTGAAAGAGGAAGCTGTGTCTTCTTCGGGATTGTTACTGGTAAGCAGGCGATACCCAAACAAAAGGCTGTCTAATAAGCCTTTGTTTGGGTTTTTTGTTATTATTACGAGCTATTGAGGTGAACACATACATGATCATCCGACAGATTTTCAACAACAACGTCATTCGCGCCGAGAATCAGGTAGGCCAAGAGTTTGTTGTCATCGGCAACGGTCTGGGCTTCAAGAAGAAGAATGGACAGCCCGTGGATGAGGATAAAATCGAGAAAACCTTTGTGCTGAAATCGGATAAAATACCGCAAAAATTGATTGACCTGATCGGTGAAACATCGGTTGAATATTTAAAATTGGCTGACGAAATTGTAGGCTATGCCAAAAAGGAAATGGGCGATATTTTTAGTGATAATATCTATATATCATTGATCGATCATATTCAGTTTGCCATTACCCGGTACCGTAAATCCGTCGGGCTGAAGAATTCCCTTTTATGGCAAATCAAGAAATTTTACAAAAAGGAATTTTGGATTGGCATGAATGCCGTGAATCTGATTCAGGAACAATTCGGCATCCAAATGGATGAGCATGAGGCCAGCTTTATTGCCATGCACTTTGTCAACGCCCGGCAAGATGGTCAGGGTATGAAACAAACGGTTGAAATTACCGAGGTTATTGATGATATTTTCAACATTGTCACCAATCATTACCACATTGCCCTGGATGAAAATTCATTTAATTATTCCCGGTTTATTACCCATCTGCAATACTTTGTACAAAGAATGCTGAGTAATGAACAAGAGCAATTTGCATCGGGTGATAACTTCCTGTATGAGCAGGTTAAAGACAAATATGCCAAGGCTTTTCAGTGTACACAATTGATTAATCAATACCTTGAAGAGAAGTTTGAAAGCGCCATGTCCATTGATGAAAAAGTGTATTTGACGATCCACATCCACCGTGTCACTTCACGTAACGAAATGCTGGACGCTGAATAAAAAAAGCTTGCAAACGATTTCGGCGTCATTTATAGTAGGTCTCACAACTTAACGACAAGGATTGTTACTGGTAAAGCAGGCGATACCTAAATGATTGGCAACGGGTCATTTTTCCGATGATCATAGCCATTCGTTTAGGTATTTTTTTGTTTTCAGGCAATCTTAACAACAAAGGAGAATGAACATGGATCATAAAAAAATGGGGGATGACATCGTTCGCCTCGTCGGCGGAGAAGCCAATATTAACGGGCTTGTCCACTGTGCAACCCGGCTGAGATTCGATCTGAAGGATTCGAAAAAGGCAGAACGAGAAACGCTCGAGAAACACGATGGGATCATTACCGTTGTCGAAAGCGGTGGACAATTCCAGGTCGTCATTGGCAGCAATGTGGCTCATGTATATGCAGAGATCATGAAGAACAGAGATTTTGGAGGAGATTCTTCCTCATCCGCTGAGTCCACAGGAGAAAAAACCTCAGTATTATCCAAAGTCTTTGAAATTATATCCGGAAGTTTCTCACCGTTAATCCCGGCCATGGCAGGATCAGGTATGTTAAAAGCTTTGCTGACTGTCCTGACCATGCTTGGATGGATGTCTGATACAAGTGACACGTACCTGATTCTATCTGCTGCCGGCAACGCAGTCTTTTATTTCTTACCTATCTTCCTCGGTATCACACTTGGTATGAAACTGAAAGCCAATCCTTATGTAGCCGGTGTAATTGGTGCCGCTCTGATGGAGCCGAACTTCACCGGACTGATGGATAAAGGCTCGGATGTATCGTTCCTCGGCATACCGGTTGTCATGATGAATTATTCAGCCAGCGTGTTCCCGATCTTCATATCGATCAGCATCTACGCTGTACTTGACAAACTACTGAAGAAAATCATTTTGAAAGATCTGCAATTGTTCCTGGTACCAATGATTGCACTGATGATTATGGTTCCTTTGTCCGCAATGGCCTTCGGACCATTTGGCACCACGGTAGGTGACTGGATTTCCTCCGGCGTAACTTGGCTTATTGGCGTCAGCGGTATTTTGTCAGGAATTGTACTGGGTGGATTCATGACCTTCATGGTTGTCTTCGGACTCCACTGGGGCTTCACACCAATCACGATTCAGAATATCGGGGTTGGCGGCGATCCAATTGAAGCTATGGCTGCTGCAGCCGTGTTTGCACAAATTGGTGTAGCATTTGGTATTTTCCTGAAAGCCAAAAAGAACAAAACCCTGAGAACCCTTGCAGGCTCCACCAGCCTCACCGGTTTACTTGCAGGTGTCACTGAACCGATCGTATACGGTCTGATCTTGCGTTATAAACGAGTGATTCCTATCGTTGTCATTGCAGGTGCGATCGGCGGTGCCATTAATGGTCACTTCGGTGTTAAAATGACTGCTTATGTGTTCCACAATATATTTGCCATTCCTGTCTATACACCAACGGTTGTATACGTGATTGCGATCGCCTGCTCCTTTGCTGTAGCAGCGGTATTAACCGTGATGTTCGGATATGAAAGCAAAAGCAAAGACACAGCTTCCGACAAAAATGAATCTGTTTCCAATACATCGACTGAAAGTACACCGGAAGAACTTCCTGTCGTACCTGAGGCAAAAACAACTGAAATCAAAAAGGAACAAATTTATAGTCCTCTTACAGGTAAAGCTGTAGCCTTAAGCACCATTAACGACCCTGCTTTCTCAACAGGTGCCATGGGTAAAGGATTGGCGATTGTTCCTGAGATTGGTGAAGTCGTCGCTCCCGTGGATGGCGTTGTAACTTCACTCTTCCCAACTGGACATGCCATTGGATTAACGACCAACGCAGGTACCGAGATTTTGATTCACATTGGTATTAACACGGTGGCGCTGAAGGGAAAACATTTCAATCCTGTCGTTCAGGAAGGCGATATCGTTAGACAAGGCGATCTGTTGATCCAATTTGAAATCGATAAAATTAAAGAGGCCGGATACGAAACGGTGACTCCTGTCATTGTTACTCTTACGCAGCAGGAAGTGGATGTATTCGAAACGACTCAAGAGCACGTACAGAAAAACGATGTCCTGTTGACTTTGGTTGTCTAACTCAACTTATATCATATGTATTCAATTTAGGAGGAACTAACAATGAAGCATACTCAACTTAAACCATTTCCTAAAGATTTCTTCTGGGGAGGTTCAACCTCTGCCTATCAAATTGAGGGAGCCTGGAATGAAGATGGCAAAGGCCCTTCTGTCATCGACATGGGCAATCATGTGGAAGGCGTAACCGACTTCAAGGTAACCAGTGATCACTATCATATGTACAAAGAAGATGTGGCCCTGATGGCCGAAATGGGCTTCAAAGCTTACCGTTTCTCCATCGCCTGGACTCGCATCTATCCGCAAGGCGCAGGTGAAGTAAATCCAAAGGGTCTGGCATTTTATGATTCCTTGATTGATGAGTTGATTAAATATGGCATTGAGCCCATCGTGACCATGTATCACTTTGATCTTCCTTATGCGCTTGAAGAAAAAGGGGGCTGGTCCAACCGCGCAACGATAGATGCCTTTGAACAATATGCCAAAACACTTTATGGGAACTACGGTGACCGGGTCAAATATTGGCTGACCATCAACGAACAAAATATGCTGATCCTACATCCTGGCTCTCTGGGTACACTGGATACAACGCTTGTTGATCCGCAAAAAACACTGTATCAGCAAAATCACCACATGCTGGTCGCTCAAGCCAAAGCCATGGTCCTGTGTCATGAGATGCTTCCTGAAGCCAAAATCGGCCCGGCTCCCAATATCGGTGTTATCTATCCCGCGAGCTCCAAACCTGAAGATACGCTCGCTGCTGATAACTATGCTGCCATTCGCAACTGGCTATATCTCGATATGGCGGTATATGGACGCTACAATCATATTGCCTGGAGTTATCTCGAAGAAAAAGGATATACCCCTGTCATTGAAGATGGAGACATGGATATCCTGGCTCAAGGAGACCCTGACTTTATTGCGTTCAACTACTATACTTCCCAAACCGTCGGTGAAAGTCTGAATGATGGTAATGACTTCTCTCATACAGGAGATCAGCACGAAATCGTAGGAGAACCGGGCGCATATAGAGGATCTGTGAATCCGAACCTGCAAAAAACGGAGTTTGGTTGGGAAATTGATCCGGTCGGCTTCCGCTCTACCCTTCGTCAGATCTACTCCCGTTATCATCTGCCATTGATCGTTACCGAGAATGGTCTGGGTGCATTTGATAAACTGGAGGAAGGCGACGTGGTCAACGACCCTTACCGCATCGAGTTTTTCAATAAACATATCGAACAAATTCAACTGGCTATTACAGACGGTGTAGATGTATTCGGCTTCTGCCCTTGGTCTGCGATTGACCTGGTCAGCACACATCAAGGATCAAGCAAACGTTATGGATTCATCTACGTGGATCGGGAAGAATTCGATATCAAGGAATTAAGACGTATCCGCAAACAGAGCTTCCACTGGTATCAAAAACTGATTGAAACCAATGGAGAAGTCCGTTAATACTGTAAATTAAAAAGCCAGTCGGTTACACATGGTTCATGTGTAGCCGACTGGCTTTTTGTGTTGGTTCACTCACGCATTCTTATTCAAATCAGGATTACATTTCTGCTTTGGCGTTGCCTGTGGAGTTAACTCCTCTTAACACCCGCAGAGATAATAGGAAACAGATTGCCAGAACAAAAGCTGCTGAAACGTAAGGATAGTTGATATTCACATCAAACAATGCTCCCGCTACAATGGGACCTGCGATATTCCCCAAACTTGTGTAGGCTGAGTTCAATCCGGCCACAAAGCCTTGCTGTTCTTCCGCCAGTTTGGACATCTGCGTACTGATTGCCGGACGCAATATATCCATACCAAGGAAAACGATAAACGTTACGACAAGAATCATCCAGTAGGTGTTCACAAACAAGGTTAACAGTACAAATACAGCTACAAAAAGCAAGCAGACCGAAATGACTTTTTTCTCACCAAACCGGTTTAACAGCCAGCCAATCAGTGAGACCTGCACCACGGCTCCCGCAATGGAACCAAACGTAATAATGAATGCAATATCCTTGGTGGTGAAGCCAAATTTGTGATCCACAAACAGTGAAAATACCGTCTCATAGTTCGCCAGACCAAATGCCATAACAAACACGATAATCAAGCTGAAAAAGTAAGGCTCCCGGTACGAATGCAGCAACTGGGAAACCATACCCGGGCTTTTGACCTTCGGTGCACCCGCAACAGGTTTGGTTTGCTCTCCGGTAATTCTGGTCGATTCCGGCAAAATAATCAACGTAATGATAGATGCCAGCAAACCCGCAATACCTGCGGCATAGAAAGGAATCCGAATACCAAAGTCAGCGATATATCCGCCGATCCCCGGACCAATGATAAATCCTGTAGTAATTGCGGCATTGATTAATCCCATGCCTTTACCGCGTTCTTCTTCTGTCGTAATATCTGCGGTATAGGCCATTACTGCTGGGAAGATCATCGCTGCACCGATCCCTCCAAGCATCCGGGCTGCAAAGAGCAGCGATGGTGCATTCACAGCACCAAACATAAACTCCGATACAGCAAAGATTAACATCCCGCCAACAATAATTTTTTTACGTCCCAAGATGTCAGACCAACGGCCCGCAACTGGAGAAAATAGAAACTGAGTGAAGGAGAATGCTGCTACCAGCAAACCAACCGTGAACCCGGTGATATGCAGTAGATCCATGTACGCAGGCATAATAGGTACCACAAGACCTATACCTGTAAAAACGAGAAAAATATTAAACATTAACAGCAGCAATGCGCCCCTGTTCCGTGTAAGTAATGCCATGATTCCATCCTCCGTAGTTGTCAAAATGTTGCCTTAAGCTTTATCTTTTGCTATTCCATACAAGAATACGCTAGCCGCTTGGCGGTACAAGGCAAGAGCCTGTTCTGGCTCCATTCCGCGCGACAGCTGACTAAGTCCAATAATGGTACTTTCCAGAATGAGAGCAAGATTGTCAGCGTTGTCCGCCTTGAACTCTCCGCTCTCTATCCCCTGTTCCACCAATTGTTTGTTAAATTGAATATGCCGCTCAAACATCAAAGCTATTCGTTCTTCAATATCATTTTCTTTCTTTTCCCCCGTAAAGAACTCATCTGCCGCCTTGGTTAGCGGGTGATTCATATCGTCGAGGATTAATTGTTCTGCCAAGCCGTAGATCTTCTCCGTAGAAGTATGATACAGATGTTCCTTGGCCGCCCAATTTTCTTCCCATTCCCGGTCCCACTCATCAATCAGATACAGAAAGAGGCCTTCTTTACTTTTAAAATGGTAATAGATATTGCCTTTGCTGCTGCCTGTCGCAGTCACAATATCTTCAATGGAAGTTGCTTTATACCCTTTTTGCACAAAAAGAGCTCTTGAGGCATCCGCAAGTTTCTTCTTGGTCTGCTCGGTTTGAATTTGCTTTTTATTCATACTCATACATTTCACTCCACCTCTTGCATACTGAACGTTCGTTCTGTATTTTAACAGAACCATCAAACTTAAGCAATCAAAAAGGAGAATCGGCTTGGCGCCCATTCTCCCTCCACAACTTTATTTCACTTTTTTCCCTTGGCCATGAAGTATTTTCAGTTGTCCATTTTCATAACCGACTTGATACGTAACTTTATATTTCGTGGTGACCAATTCACCATCTTTTCGTTCATCCGCTGTAATAACCGCAGTGACCTCTATTTCATCATTTGACTTATCCGAGGACGAAACTTCGGCGATGGTAACATAACTGGTGTTGATGTAACCTTCACGGAACTTGGCATAACTTATACCGCTCTGCCACTCACTGCCAAGCAAGGCATAGGCGGTAACATAGTCATTCAGATTCAGGTTCATATAAAATTCGGTCACCAGACCCTCCGCTTCCAAAGAAGCTGAGTCTGCTCCCGCTCCCTGACTGCCACTCGTCTGAACCGCCGTTTTAGATGATGGTTTCTCAGACCAGGCCTGGACCTGCTTCAATACGCTGGTGATCGGAATGCTGAACCCGATTCCGCCTTCCTGCTCCACAACGGCTGAATTAATGCCCAATACTTCACCGGTGTCCGCACTGATCAGTGGGCCACCACTATTGCCGTGTGTAATGGGCGCCGAGATTTGATACAGATTACTATAGATATACGGGGCAATTTCGAAGCTGCGACCAACACCGCTGATAATGCCTGTAGTTACGGTGTTCTCCAGACCTAGCGGACTGCCCAGAGCGAGAATCTCATCTCCCGTCTCCGCTTTGGATTTGGCGATAGGCAGCGGGTTAACTTTTTTCAAATCAGGCACCCTGACGACAGCGACATCCGTCTCTTCTCCAATCCCGATAACGGTTCCCTTATACTCCTCATGATTCAGGGTTCGAATCGTTACTTCTTTCGAGCCCTCCACCACGTGAGCATTGGTTACCACATCCCCCTGATCATTGTAGAGAAAACCAGAACCCAGTCCGCTGCTGCTCTCAATCGTAACCACTTTCTTCTGACTCTCTTCAATAATCTGTTTACGTGTTTTCTTCACGGTTGTCTGGGAGGACGGTTTAGACGCTGTAGTTGCCGTTTCCTTCGTAGTGACAACAGCCAGTCTTGGTCCATCCTGCAGTTGATCTGCTGAATACTGATGAATCCAGAACACCCCTCCTGCTCCTGCTCCAATAATGATTGCACTGGATATAATCGTACTCCATGTTCGTTTGGCCATTCCAACCTGTCCTCCTATTCCAGATACCACGTTGCGTTCACTACAGAAACTTCAGCTTCCTCGTACACACCGTAATAATACGTTTCAAAAAATCCCTGATCCCCTACATCCAGCCAGCTCGGGTACACATCCGCATAGGTTTGACCGAGATATGCCCCGTCTGAGCTGTAGATGTCCAACATAACCGTCACGGAAGAGATAGGCCGAGTGGCATTATTCACGATTGAGCCGCTAATATACAGGTCGCCATACATATCAAGCGTCGCTTCTACGTCTACAATGCTCACCGCTGCTGTGCGGTTTTTCAGGTCTTCTTCTGCCGCTTGTTGCTCAGCAAGTTGAATTCGTTCAGCTTCTGCTTTTTCAAAAGCCTTCTTCTCGCTCAGCACCCTTTCGCGATATGCTGTCAGTTTGTCATCCTCGGGCGCGTAGGACAGTCCCTGATCAACGGTTTGCAATGCAGCCGTAAAATCCTTTTTCTTCACTTGCTGTTCAGCTTGTTTATAGCTAAGTCCAGCCAGCTTATCGATAATTTGTTTCTGAACCGCCTCTGCTTCCTTGCCTTTCAATTTCGATACCGTGTCCAATTTCTCAGCAAGTGCCTGTACGGTTGTCAAACTATCGATTTCTTTCTTCACCTTCAGGACAGCCAGTGTCACCTTGTTGTTGTTTAGAGTCGTACGCACCTTGGCAAATACCGGTTCTTCTCGCTCTTTCAACACTTTTGCTACAGCCTGAAGTGTCTTGTCACCAGCAGCAAGTTTCCCCGTTTTCAAGCTTGTCGCAGCTTCGTTCAGCTGATTCATCAGATTGAAGGCCTTGGCTGTAATTTGGCGATCCTTCACAAGTCCATCAACATTGGGCCGTTTCACAAGAGCCGAATCCAGAAGTTGAAGCGCCTCTTGATATTTACCGTCTAAGGCCGCCTGCTCCGCCTGTTGATGCAGTGATTTTACCTCCGCATTGATCCCTATCTCCTGTTTGTAATAATAAGTCAACAAGGCCCCCATCACCGCTGCCAGAAGCAGTGGAATAATCCAGCTAAATGCTCGGCCTTGTGCCGTGTTGCTCTGCTTCGGTGCAGACTGCTGCTGTCTGGATAACTGATCTAATGCTTCTCCTGATCCACTTTCCAGACCAACTGCTGTTTCTGCCCAAATCTGTTCATCTGTAGAGCTTGAATCTTTTAATTTCGTTCTACACTTTCTACATGTGCTGTCCCCTGGATTGCTTTTGGTCCCACATACGTGACAATACACCCTGATCCCTCCATCAAAAAGAACGTATGTATACTATGCTATTTTTACATGAATCGACACTTATCATATAGTAAAAAGGTAAATTACACCATATGTTATTGGGATATATGAACGCAAAAAGTGCCTCCCTGTTAATGGGAAGGCACTGCACTGACTAATGTATTCTATTCTTGCGTAGGAAAGCTACTTAGATCCATATAGGAAACTTCCCACAGATGATCATCCGGGTCCTGAAAACTCCACCCATACATAAACCCATGATCTTGAGGATCGTTATACGGCTTGGCGCCAGCATCTAGGGCAGCTTGTACAATCAGATCGACCTGTTCACGACTCTCCACCGACAAGGCTACGATGACTTCTGCCGTATCCGCTGCATTGGATATTTTTTTGGAAATAAAAGATTGAAAACGATCCTCCACCAGCAGCATCGCATAGATGTTCTCTCCAATGATCATGCAAGTCGCAGACTCGTCTGTAAATTTCACATTGAACTCAAACCCTACTTTGGTAAAAAAATCAACGGACCTCTTCAAATCCTTAACGGGCAAATTAACAAAAATCTGCTTAGCGCGAACAGCCACCATCGATCACCTCAATCTAATAGAATGGATTTCACCTCAAAATAACATCTCGCGTATACGCTGTCAATTCATTATAATAACGATATTCCAAACTGTGAGGTGAAACGGATGTTATTCCGAATCGTTCGAAGTAATTAGTCGTCGGGCTGGGTCAAAACGCGTACCAGCTAACATGGGATACGTTTGCCCTTTTGAGCCTGTTCGGCATCTAATCGTAACGATTTGGCACAACATCTGTCTAGAATCAAGAACTCACATTGGAGGAATCATATAATGAAGAAAAAGATGGACTATACTACTTTTTACGAACGTATTGGGCGATTGAATGGCTGGGACTTCAGCTCCCTGAAAGTGACTTCAGAAGGCATCGAATGGAATTTCTACGAGGAAGTTATACGCTGCACCGAACCGTCTGATCTATTGCTTGATATTGGCACAGGTGGGGGAGAAGCTGTTCTTTCCATCTCGAAAGCCGCATTGTTATTGGTTGGAATCGACCTTTCCCGGGGAATGATTGAGACTGCCCAGCGTAATCTCAAGGCATCTGGTTCCCGTTCGAATGTCCGTTTTGTGCATATGAATGCAGAGCAACTGACATTTCCAGATCAATTCTTTAATGTGGTGTCCTCCAGACACTGCGACTTCTGCGCTACAGAAGTATTCAGGGTATTGGACTATGGCGGTGTATTCCTTACCCAACAAGTCAGTGAAAATGATAAATATAATCTCTCAAAGGCTTTTGACCGTGAACAATCGCTGGGCGTTCAGCCTGGCACATTAATGGAACGATACAAACGTGAACTTCTGGAAGCGGGTTTTCGAGACATTGAGGCACACGAATATAATGCAACAGAATATTACGCCACGCCTGATGATCTGCTTTTCCTGTTGACCCATGCACCGATCATTCCCGGTTTTGGGGAGAAGGAATCTGACTTAGAGTGTTTCCAACAGTTTATTGAGCAAAATCGCTGCGATAAAGGGATTCGAACGAACTCGGCACGTTTTATGCTGACTGCTCGGAAATAAATCTTATAACATAAAGGCAAAATAAAGCCCATCCGCCATTTTAGTAACATGAATGGTGGATGGGCTCTTCAAATACTAAAGATACTTCTAAATCGCAATCCAATTACTGCGTTACTCCTTTTTTCTCCAGGAAAGGCTTTAATTTATCCAAAACATAATGACTGCCGCCTCGTCCGTTCACTTGTTCAATGACCGCGGCTATAAGGAAGGATGGAGATTCGGTATCAAACACCACAACAAAACCGTTCTCCTGTCCCTTCTCCCCCTTCTTGGCCTTCAGCTCCGCAGTCCCTGTCTTAGCCGCCAGTCCTTCAGGGAGTGAGTTCAAGGAATGAGCCGTTCCTCCCGTTCGGGTCACAACCTGGCCCAAGGCATCCTTCACCGTATTTGCCACTTCAGGCGTAATCACAACTTCCGGTTCGACGGTTTCCTTTTCCTCTATCAGTACAGGCTTCACCATTTTTCCTTCATTAATAAAAGGAGTGAAGGAGGACGCCAAATGGATCGGCGACATCAACATTTCTCCCTGTCCATAGGACGTGTCAGCCAGCAGCACCTCGGATGAAAGATCGAGATGGGCCTCGTTTGCATACTGACTTGGTTTCAAATACAGTTCATCCAGTCCAAAGTTGTCTCCAAATCCGAACTTCTGGATGCCATCTATGAACTTGGCGCTGCCCATCTCTACGGCTTCCTTCGCAAAATAAATATTGTCCGAGTAGACCAGTGCATCAACCATGTTCACTGGAGATACACTTTTCACACGTTTCACATAGTAACCGCCCCAGCTCTCATCCTTGCGCCATTGTAGACCAGAGATATCATGCGATTTATCCGCTGTGGTAACCTTCTCCATCAGACCTGCAGCTGCCGTAATGGCTTTGAAGGTTGAACCTGGTGCATAACGATTCGTAAACCTATTGATAAAAGGAAGCTTCTCATCTGCTGAATAGGCATCCCACTCTGCCTGTGTCAGTCCCGTAACCATCTTGTTCGGATTATAGGCGGGCGCACTTGCCAGTGCCAGCAAATTACCATCCGTTGGGTTCATCAGCACCATGGCTCCGGCGTCACCGCCACTCGATAATGTCTTATACAACTTGCGCTGTTGCTCGGAGCTGATTGTCAGTTGAATATTCTGTCCATCCACTGCATCCTTGCGAATAAGCTCAGAGCGAGTGTTTCCAGATTCATCGGTGATCTCGATCAGGCCACCTCGTTCGCCGCGAAGCTGTTTCTCCAGGGATTGCTCCAGTCCGGCTTTGCCAATCCAATCTTCCGCACGATAATAGCCTTCCGTATCTTTCTCCAGATCTTCCTTGGTGGCCTTGCGCACATAACCGATTAGATGAGCAGCAGCCTCACCAAGAGGATAATATCGTATTTCCTTGGATTGAACTTGCACACCAGCCAGTGCTGTAGGCACCCGGGAGTCTTCTGTTGAAGCAATCGGGACAAAATATTCTGGTTTCACCCATTTCTGTGAAAGCGCGGTATTAATCATAGCTTCTGTTACTTTGTAATGCTCCGCGATCCGGGCGATCATCGGCTCCGGGTTTTCTCCCAACTTCTCAGGTATGATACCCCATTCATATATATTTCCTTTTGTTGCGAGGGGCAGCCCTTCACGATCAACAATGTCTCCACGTTCCGGGAAAAGGGTTCTCACTCGAACTTTGCTTCCCTTGACCATGTCAGTCAGAATCATGGATGGCTTCCAGTTGATCCGCCAGACTTTGCCACCCTCCTCAAGCTCTTCACGCACCAGTTTCAGTGTATGTGTCTCATCCACTTCCCCCAGGAAAGTCGTTAACTGCAGACTGTAGTCCACATCATAGGCATCCGGGTTTTGGTTTTTATTTTCATTACCCGTGCCGTCCGATGTCTCTTCAATTACTTTCGGTTTCAATTCTGCCTTAATTGCAGAAACCTCCATACCCGAATAGATTGCATTGTATTTTTCCACAAATTGCTCACGATTCATACCGGACTCTTTCAATGAAGCAGGCGTCATCAAGGTATACAGTTGATCAAATTCTTTCTTTTGCAAATGCTCTATGTACTGATTAGCGGTTACCTCAGGCTTTACTTCCTCTGTTTTGCTATTCTGCATGTATAAGTACATTCCGATTCCACCGGCAAATAAGATGGGAAGCAGTCCATAAATAATTTTACGTTTCGATTTCATCATATCACCTCTAATATACACTATAGATTTTCAGCCTCAATTAAACAATGGAACAAATCTGACGAATTTATCATTAAAAATAGCCGAAAGCTCACATAATATGTTTAAATAAGGAGAGTGAGATTACAGTAAAGGAGCCCGATGATGGAAATCAGCTATTTTTTACTCCCCAAAGCCGAAGTGGCCTATATCAAGTCTTCCGCTTCCATGAAAGATGCGATCGAGCAGCTTGAATTGCAGCATTATACCGCCATTCCCGTGATTGACCAGGATGGAAAATATGTTGCCACCCTGTCCGAAGGCGATTTGTTATGGAAAATGCGGAGCACTCCTGGACTGACATTTGAGACGATGGATCAGGTCCAAGTGCATGAGATCGACAACCGTGTATATAATGAATGTGTCTTTATTAAGGCAGAAATGGAAGATATGCTGACGCTGGCAGCAGATCAAAACTTTGTGCCTGTGGTGGATGTGGACCGTGTCTTCCTCGGTATTATCCGTCGCAAGGACATTATTGAGTATTATACGCGCAACATCTCCGACTAAATTTGAAATGAATATATGCCTTTTGCTGATCACATTAGCAGAAGACTGAAACAGAAATGACGAGTCCTTGGGGCAATATCATTAAGTTACTTAACTTAATGACATTGCACATTGAGCTCGTCATTTTTGTGTTTTTAGATAACATCCGACCTTTCATTTATGCGAAAAAAACAAATAAACATATTGCGCAAATTTCGACAAATAACTACAATAATTATTATGATACGACAAAATTAACCATCAAAAATTGAACCTATGGTTCCATATTTTTCGAGGTCTTATCTCTTTTTTCAGAATTTGTTCAGAATCATTTAGTACAATGATCACATTCTTTTTATTCCAATAGGCGGCACTACTCAGAAAAATCAGGAAGAGGTATTCACTTGAACTACTTAAGTACACGCAACAAGATACTTGTCACAGCTACTGTGATTATGTCTTGTATTTACGTCATTTGGCGTACATTTTTCACCATTCCTTTTGGACATGGCCCTCTCGCCGTAACCGCAGGTCTTGCCCTCCTCATTGTCGAACTTATAGGTATGTTCGAACTCGCCGTCCATTTTTACAATATGACCCGGCTCGAATATCCCGAACTTCCCATTGTTGACGAAGCCTTTTATCCGGATGTGGATGTATTTATCGCAACTTATAATGAACCCACTTCGCTTCTGTTCAAAACGATTAATGGCTGTCTGAACATGGATTATCCTGATCGCTCCAAAGTACATATCCATCTGTGTGATGACTCGAACCGTCCCGAGATGCGGGAACTTGCTGCTCACCTGGGTATCAACTACCTTACGCGAACAGAGCATGTCCACGCCAAGGCGGGTAACCTGAACAATGCCATGAAGCATACGTCTTCCCCGCTAATCGTCACCTTTGATGCAGACATGATTCCAAAACATGATTTTCTGACGTCGTGCGTTCCCTATTTTCTGACCGGAGAAAAAATTGGTTTTGTGCAGACACCACAAAGTTTCTATAATCCGGATCAGTTCCAGTACAATCTGTACTCCGAGAACCGGATACCGAATGAACAGGATTATTTCTATCGGGACGTACAAGTGGGACGCAACAAATCCAATTCCGTCATCTATGGCGGAACAAATACCGTACTCTCCAGACAGGCACTGGAAGACGTCGGCGGTTTCTATACCGGTTCCATTACAGAGGATTTTGCCACTGGTATTGAAATGCAGAGCAAAGGGTATCGCTGCTTCGCTACCAATAAAGTGCTGGCCTCCGGACTTGCTCCCGGTGATCTGAAAAGTCTGATCAAACAGCGTCAGCGCTGGGCGCGCGGTTGTATCCAGACAGGTAAAAAAATGAACCTTCTCTTCAAAAAGGGACTTAGTTTTGCGCAAAAACTGAACTACATTTCTTCCATTACCTACTGGTACTCCGGGTTAAAACGACTGCTGTACATCATGTCACCCATACTGTTTGCCGTGTTCGGCGTTCTGGTTGTGAAATGTACCATTCTGGAGATTCTTGTGTTCTGGTTGCCGATGTATCTGTTGACCAACACCTGTCTGCGAATGTTATCCGGCAATATTCGAACCACCAAATGGACCAATGTATATGAGACCATTTTGTTCCCTTCCCTTTTGCCCGCCGTCATTCTAGAAACTCTGGGCATCACGATGAACAAATTCGTCGTTACCCGCAAAGACGGTGCGCAAAATGATGATCGGAACTATCAGATTAAACAGATGATTCCTCATCTGATTCTGGCGGTACTATCCATTATCGGAATCGTTAATTGTATCCACTGGACATTTAGCCAGGGAACAATTGGTTTCCTCGTTGTGCTGTACTGGTTGTTAATTAATTTCTACAACATCATGATGTCGATCTTCTTCCTGGCTGGACGCAAAGTGTTCCGCAATCACGAGCGCTCAATGGCTGCCGTGGATTGCACGCTCACAACGGAAGGGGAGATCATCTCCTGCACCACCCATGATCTTTCGGAAGGCGGTATTTCCGTCATGCTGGATACACCGAAGTACATTCCAAGTGATATGGAGATTGGCATTAAACTGGTAAATGACCGGTATTCAAGCGAGTTTACAGGCAAGGTGGCACATGTCGCTTCGATCGGAAACCGTTGGAAATATGCTTTTACCGTTAAGGATATCATGGAACAAGAGCAGCGCCAGCTGCTGCACATCATCTATGATCGCGAACCTACGCTGCCACAGAAGCTGGACAAGGATATCAGTACCTTTGAAGACATTCGCTTGAATTTTGTGCGTCGGGGTCAGAGTGAATTCATGTCCAACCGGAAGCTGGCACGAATTGTGCTAAATCGTGAATTGCCAACGGCAGATCATGGAATCGTGACATTGATGGATTTCAACTATGAATTCGTGCTGGTGGAGATGGAGCCTCATGATTTGGCCAATGAGATCCAACTTCCGCTTAGCGAAGACATCTCACTGAAATGCGTGTGGGTACAGTCCCTGCGTAACAAACGAGGCAATTTGTACCGTGTGACCAATATTCGTGATATTGCTCGCAACCATCAGATGCCAACCTTGGAAGCTCTGCTGAAACAGTGGAATAAGGAACATATTCAGTTGGGTAAAACAGGCCCTGCATCCCAGGGCAAAAACAACATCTCTCCAGACGAACTGAACGAGATGGCTTATCTATAGAAGGGAGGCAAGAAAGCATGATCAAGAAGTGGAAACAACTAACGCTTGTCGCCAGTCTTGTTGTGTTATGGAACGTGTATCCCATTCAGGCTGTTCAGGCAGAGCAGCTTAAGGTGAGTGAGAGTACACTCCATGAATGGAACAATGGAGCCAAGGTAGACGCCAGCGTTGATAACCAAGGCAGTATTCAGATTAAGACCTCCACGCAGGGGCTCAAAAAAGGATACTATTCGGCCTACGTCTATGAGCTGCAGAATCGAGACTGGTCAGGCTATGGAGCTTTGACATTCTCCATCCGCAATGAATCGGACCGAAAGTTGCCTCTTAATATCGTACTGACCCGAGCGGATAAAACCTCCCTTACTGTGTCTGATGATCGAAACGTCATCGTAGTCGAGAAATCAACCGGACAGGCTGAACTGGTTCGCCCGGTATCCAGCCTGATTGCATTGGAACCGGGATTTGTCGGACAGATCCGCATCCCCTTTTCCAGCCTAATGGTCCAGGACAAGGCCAGCACGGCAGGTCAGGTGAACTTGGGTAAAGTAATTGGCTGGGGCATTACAACCACAACTCCCGAAAACGCCAGGCTGAGCTTCCGCATCGGCAACATCAAGCCATTGTCCAAGAAGCAAGCTGTGGTCGAGAACGGGCTCACCACCTTGCAAATGACTGGTGACGAACGTGTGGTGAAGCCCGTAGCTGGTGAATCCATTGTCCAATACGGTGTTCAATCTTCCTCAGAAGAAATGCCCGATGTAAAATTCCAGCTCAACACCCCCGTGCAGGGAGCATCCATTACACCGGATGGACTGTTGACGCTGCATACCGATGTCGATGCTGAGAAGGCCACCATACGTGCACTTGTGGATGGCAAATGGAATCTGACAAAGACTATCATGCTGGATCGCTCTTCGGCCATGAATGTTCAGGAGAACGACGGGACACCGCGTTCTATTCCTGACCCATCCGAAGTTACCAAGGTGCTCAGCCCTGCGGACCCACTGATGAAAACATCGGTGGGATGGTTTATTCGTCTCTTGTTAACAGCTGCCGGAATCCATGGACTCGTTCTCTACTGGATGTGGAGAAGACAACGGAATACCCAGGGCGCCAGAAAGCGACGTTCCCGGGATGATCGACAAGCACGGCGTCCTTTTCGCATGTAAACCACCCTTGCAGACCAACTCGCATCCTGAGATGCGGGTGTCTGTCTGTTTTACTTGAGCCTGTTGCATCAATAGATACAACGTGCTCCCTTATATGATCCTCAAGGAGGAAAGGCAGTGCTCTTTTCCAGTGTAATCTTTCTTTTTTATTTTCTGCCGCTTGTTCTGGGGCTGTATTACATACTGAGATTCTCGGTTACGGCCAAAAACATGCTGCTACTTGTGGCTAGCCTGTTCTTCTATGCATGGGGTGAACCGTGGTTTGTCCTCATCATGCTGGCCTCCATCTGTTTCAACTATATCTTCGCCCTGCTTGTGGACAAGTTCAGGGAACGACGGAATGCCGCCTACACCATCATTACGTTGATGCTTATCGTCAATCTAGGTATGCTGTTCGTCTTTAAATACATGGCTTTTGCACTGCGTATTGTGAATGAAAATACAAGCTTTGGCTTGAATATCCCGAATATTGCGTTACCGCTAGGGATCTCGTTCTTCACCTTCCACGGAATTTCCTACGTCATCGACGTGTATCGTGGACATGGTGCCGTGCAGAAAAATCTCTTTTATGTGGCGCTTTATATTTCCTTCTTCCCTCAGCTCGTTGCCGGACCGATTCTGCGCTATAACACGATTGCAGATCAGATGGTCAACCGTAAGGAGAGTTGGGACAAGTTCGCACTGGGCTGCTGCCGCTTCATTGTGGGTCTGGGTAAAAAGGTGCTGTTATCCAACAGCATGGCGATTGTCGCGGATCACATCTTTAGCATGGGGGGCACCTCGGATATTCCGGCAAGTCTGGCATGGCTTGGAGCCATTGCCTATACGTTGCAGATTTATTTTGATTTCTCAGGATACTCCGATATGGCGATTGGCCTCGCCCTCATGTTCGGGTTCAAGTTCGAAGAGAACTTCAGATATCCGTATATCTCCCGCTCCATCACTGAATTTTGGCGCCGCTGGCATATCTCGCTCGGCACTTGGTTCAAGGAATATGTCTATTTCCCACTCGGGGGATCACGTGTCACTAACAAGGATAAAATGATTCGCAATCTGCTCATCGTCTGGGGATTGACTGGCGTGTGGCATGGTGCGGAGTGGACATTTGTAGTCTGGGGATTAATTAACTTCGCATTCATTGCGCTGGAGAAAATCTCTAACTTTGATAAAGGTACACGCTTCAACCCGCTTCGGCATATCTATGCCATGTTTATTGTGGTCATCGGGTGGGTGATCTTCCGTTCATCGGATCTGCTGCAAGCTGGCAACTATCTGGGCAACATGTTCGGACTGTACGGCAATGGATTCTGGAGTGATACAACCTGGATGTTTCTGAAAGAGTACGCACTCTTCTTCATCCTCGGTATTCTGTTCTGCATGCCGATTGCCACGAGAATGAACAAACTGATGGTCGACGGCGCCCGTTTCAGCAAACCATTGGAACTGGTGTACCCGGTCACGATCATCGTTTTATTCCTGGTCTGTGTATCGTATCTGGTCAAAGGTACATACAATCCGTTTATTTATTTCAATTTCTGAGAGAAGGCACAACCATGCACAACTTTTTTGCCAAAAAGAGAATCACGGCTTTCCTCTTCATTCTCGTGCTCGTGACATTCTCTGTTCTGAACATTATTCAATCCTTCGGGCCGATCCAAAAGACGCTGGCTTCAGCGGACTACCATTATTCAGAAGCCAAAGAACTGATTCACGAACTGGATGACGACATTAATGAACATGTCTTCGATAAATTCGGCTTCGTGGAAGCATATGGATATATGCAGTCACTCATGTGGAAGAACGAGGAGAACAACTTCGAGGTCGTAAAAGACATGGAGGGCAAGCTGCACTATACCTACTTCGCTACAGGGCCAACGGATACGAAAGATCTGTCGGATCGGGTTGCAGCGCTGGGAGCACATTTGGACCCCAAAACTAAACTGACCTATGTGATGACACCAGACAAATACGTACGTGGGTATACCCAGTTCCCGAAAGGCATTCCTTACAATTATAACAATGAAACAGCTGACGGCTTTCTGGCCAATCTCAAGCAGGATGGCATCGATACGGTGGATCTGCGCGAAGGTCTGTTGGAAAGTGGCATTCCGGCAAAGGATCTCTTTTTCACCACAGATCACCACTGGAAAATCAAGACCGCGTTCTGGGCCTTCGGCCAGCTCGTGAATCATCTGGACGGCATGTACGACAAACCGCTGGACCCAGATCATTATTTCACGGACTTAAATAACTATAATGTGGTTCCGTATCAGGATATTTTCATTGGATCACAGGGTCGAAAAGCCGGGAAATACTTTGCTGGTGACGATGACTTTGACCTGATTTATCCGAAGTTCAAAACGGACTATTCCTTCTACTTCAAGACCGGCGAGACGGAAGCCACATTGAACGGCCGCTTTGAGGACGCTCTACTTACGACCTATCCGCTGAATGTGCAAGGAGCTACCTATGATCTAACCGCTGACAAGTACTTTACGTACCTGTACGGAAATCAGGGAATCGTTCATGTGGTGAACAAAGACAAACCGAACGGACTCAAGGTACTGTTCATTAAGGACTCTCTCGCAGTGCCAATGATCTCCTTCCTGTCGACCGTCGTGTCTGAGATTTACCTAATTGATCCACGGTATTATACGGGAGACATCGTGGATTTCGCTAGCAAAACCGACCTGGATCACGTCTTTGTGTCCATATCGCCGCAGGATCTCGTAGATGAATTTTTCCCTTACGGATCGAAAGATTAACCATATAAGGAACTAAAGATTATTTACACAAGCACTCCGATGACAGAATAACCTTCCAATCGCTGTTATCCCCAGATTTTTTTTATCCCTTTTCTCAAAGGGGAAATCCGGGGATAAAGGCGAACGCTTCGCTTTTTCAGGTTTTTTCTGTCCTCTCCGTTTCTGTGTAAATGTTTAGTTCAACCTATATAGATGATGGACCATTCATCTATATAAAGTCGAAAGAAAGGGTACTCCACAGCCAATGATCTGGCAGACAGGGTACCCTTTTTTTTAAATCCAATGGAATCAGTTTCGTTCACGCTTCGCCTTCTGTTCCTTATAATATTGCAAAACGTCACGCGGACTGCCTTGAAACGCTCTTTCCTTGCCATATGCATACGCCAGGTCCAAATTAGCAAAAGCTTCATCATGCTGCTCTAGCCTCATGCAGACTATACCCAGCTCAATCCACGGCCCGGTATTAATATCCGAACTTCGTGTTTGCAGTGCTATTTCAGCCCACGGCTTCGCCAGTGCGTACTGCTTCATGTCCATATGTGCATTCACGTGACAGGAAGCGATCCAGCTTGCCATTTCCCAGTCCGTCTTCGGCTCGGGCAGCATCCCCCAAGCCTGATCATAATAGATCAGGGCTTGCTCATGCTGCTGCGTTTCATCCAGAACATTGCCTGCTTCTACCGTTTCGATAATTTGTCTCTCCAGTTCGGGATGTTCCGGCGTCAAATCTTTCACTCCGTAATCTCCTCCTCCAGTTCGAAATACCATTCCAGAAAGTTATTGAAGTTCGTCCACTGCGGTGTACTTTCACCACTCAGGAAACGTTCGATCGATTCACCAAGCTCCACCAGAGCCACATCTCCCGTTTGGCGGTTATAAAAGAATCCACCCTCGCCCTCAAAGCTGTCCAGCGGGATGTAGGCTTCTGGCAATCCTAACGTGAGTTGAGCCACCGTCATGTCCTCCAAATATACGGTGTTTTCCATAACCCAGCAGATCTGATAGATTTCCTGATGTCTGCTGTAAAAGGTCGGACCATCATCAGCATGCAAATAAAAATGTGCAAAATCAGATGCAAGATCAATACCCAGTTTACGTAAAGCTTCTTCATACTCTGCTGGCACATCTTCATGCCACCAGCCCTGATTTTGACAATAATCAATCACTTTATTGGATAACATATTAAGCCTCCTAATGAATCGAACATGATGCAGCCATGATGAGTAAAGCCTCTGGTACTAGTTTATCTGTACCTATATAACGATATAACCTAGCCTGTTATGCGTTAAATCACGACAAAGGTTTAACAGGTATCCATACTTGAGGAGGAAGAACCTGACCACGGTATACCTCAAGTTCCGGAATTCCCGCATGCTTGTAAGGGGTGGCTCCGAACCATTCACTCATAATATACTTCCACAACCTCTGTATTGCTTCTGGCGCCAATTCATCGGCTTCAAACACCATCCAGTGGGACGCTGGAATCTCTATTGAAAACAAACCCTCTGGTACTTCCCCGGAGTGTGAAGTTGCGATCCAGTATTCCATTTGACCGCTGTGTAATTCCCTTTGGTCTATACAAATGCCGACCAAACCGGACACGGCCCCGTTATTAAACTCGTTTAAACGATCTTCTATTCCGTCCGCCAAAGCTTCCTGCCACATCTTTGGAATCTCTCTCAAATTCTCGCCATCCACACAAGAGAACGTTCTTTTGATGCCTACGAAAGTTAGGGCATGCTGTTCAATCAAGTTATCTTTCACATTCATGGAATGGGCTCCTTTCAGATCAAGTGCAGAACGATATGGAGTGTGGTTGCCCATCACCCATTCATGAAATAATTGGTGGGCGCTGCTGGTATCCGGAGCCATGAAGAGATACGTTCCCTCCACCTCTCGGCGGCTCAGCTTGGAATCAAAAAGCTCCCTATCCTCTTCTTCATTCAAAACAATTCGGTACGTCCCATCTTCCTCTCGGAAACCGATCGCGTGCACATTCGTATTTTGTTTATAATAACCCAGCTGTAGAACGGCTGGTTGTTCTTCTGCCATTTCCCCTGTGGAGGTCGGATTAGGAAACTCCTCGTCAAATCTCTCTTCTTCCAGCACGATGCCCTTAAGAAACCATCAACCACTCTGCCCAGACGATCCACCATGAGATTTGCATATTCATAGGGAAACTGTTGGATCTCGTACACATCCCGATCCGAATGATGCCATTGCAGATGTTCCATGATTTTGGAATACGTGAAGCTAACGGCGCTCGCCATTTCCCGATCCAACGGCTGGTTCGCGGTAAGACGGGTCAATTCCACAATACTGTTCACATACTTCCAGAATAACAACTGGTCGACGCGCGCTTCTTCGTGCAGCATGTACAAAAAGGTATTCTCCTCCGCACGCGCATTGCGCAGGAGTTCCTGAAGCGATTGTTCCATATACAATATATCCTCCCGGGTTTTGCTATAGATACTTTATCAAAAGAGCAAGACGATTGGAAATATCACTTCATTTTCCTCCATCTAAAAAAGCCCGCAGGAACTGCGGACCTCCATTTCTCAAAAAATTTATCAATTATATACCCACTCAACCAAACACTTCACGACTACGAAATATACGGTATGTGGCAAATACAGCCCCCACAGTAATGAGCAACATTACGATTGTATATAAGCTTAAATAGGATAACTCCAATCCGAATATGGAATAGGTTGTTGGAGTTTGAAAAAGTTTCGTTACCCGAACCACCGTACTGAATGAAAATTTCTTTATCCACATCATTGAACCTGGGTTTAAATTCAACACATCAAATGCTAGGTAAGGCACACCCACAATCGCAACATTTACGAGCATTGCAACAAACGACGTTGAACTGAGAGCGGATACCATCAACACAATAAACCCAAAGATAAGGGCTCCTATTAAGTGGGTAACTAACTGAACCATGTAATATTGAATTGCAGTGAATCTATAAGGTGAAAACTCATAGTCAAAGCTATAAAAATACATCCCTACACTCTGGATAGATGTATCTGCCCCAGCCAAGTTACCAAACCTAAGCCAATAAACAAGCAAGTTAACACCAGTGAACAATACAACACATACCACAATATATAACATGGAAGCCATGAACTTTGCCGATACGAGCTGGCCCTTACCACGTTTGCTGCTACGCAGTAATGCCGCTGTTCCCATTGCATACTCCTCTGCAAATACCGGGGCCAATCCCAGCAATATCATAATGATCATAAAGACTACACCAAATTGATCAATGTATTCTAACAGGTAGCCCCACGGTTTATTGTAGTAAATTCCCGACACATTTACCGTTCGCTCCTTGATGTTACCACGATCATCATAACTTGTGGTGTTCTTGATCTCTTCTGGCGAAAAAACAGCAATATCATACAGAACACCATATTTATGCTCATTTTCCGCACTGTACTTTAATTTATCCAATTGATCATGCGCAATTTTCACTTTCTCGGTTGTAATGGGGCCTTCATAAGGCTTGTAATAATTAGTACCGTCCATTAATCCAGGATGTCTTAAAAAAACGTATAGAACAAAAAAAACTAGAAGTACAGCGATTGCAATAAAAATACTTTTACGCATCATAATTTTATAAAATTCAAATTGGGTTAAACGAATCAAACTGTCGCCTCCTCGTCGAAATAGTGCATATATACATCTTCGAGTCGAGGGGGCTCTGGCACTGCTTGTGGAACAGGTTGCTCTTTGGAGAGAACTCTGGCTACAATTCCGTCATACTGATAGGACAGTCCACTTACTTTGAAATGAGATGTAAGCTCGGCAAGCTGCGGCTCCGTTAATTTCGCTTTCCACACATTTCCCTCCAAACTTTTTATAATCTCTGTCGGTGTGTTCCGGACAAGCACCTGGCCCTCGTTCATCAGGATCATCTCCTTACACGAAAACTCCAAATCGGAAATGATGTGGGTAGATAATAATACGATGCGATTTCTTCCCAACTCGCCGATAATGTTGCGGAATCGAATACGCTCTTTTGGATCCAGTCCAGTTGTGGGTTCGTCAAGAATCAGAATATGTGGATCATTCAGCAATGCTTGTGCAATTCCAAGTCGCTGCTTCATACCTCCAGAAAACGTACG
Organism: Paenibacillus sp. ALJ109b; assembly: GCF_010747435.1. NCBI lineage: Bacteria > Bacillati > Bacillota > Bacilli > Caryophanales > Paenibacillaceae > Paenibacillus > Paenibacillus sp. ALJ109b. The sequence continues at coordinate 129,258 of NZ_JAAIFP010000011.1, read as the reverse complement.
AATTTTATGTTCTGCTTGCTTCTCCAGGCCTACCATACGTAATGTCTCCTCTACACGGACAGAAGCTTGCTTCACATTCAGTCCTTTCAAAGAGGACATATACATAAGAAATTTATAAGCGGTAAATCGATTATAAAATCCAAAGCGTTGTGGCATGTAGCCCAATATACTGCGGTAACGGTCTCCCATCTGTTCGATAGACTGCCCATCCAGCAAAATTTGTCCAGAAGTTGGCTTCGATATATCTACCAACATACGAAGTAACGTTGTTTTTCCAGCTCCGTTCGGCCCGAGTAAACCATATACACCACCACTAGTCAGCTCCAGCGAGAGCGATTGTACGGCCCACTTTTTTCTATACTTCTTGGATACGTTATCCATGGTCAATATCAAAGGAATAACCTCTTTCCGTTTGTGATGTATATTTTCGCGCCATCTGGTAGACCTGACTGATCAGTAACAGCACTCCACATAATGTGATCATTATAAGAAACGAAGGCCGGATCTGTTGAAATAAAAAAACTAATCTTGGATTACTTAATGCAAGCCACACCAGCCCAAACCACACTATCAAAAAGATACTGACGGCAACCCCACCCCGAACACGCATAGCCAACCACAAACTTGTCCCTGCCGCAATGATAAGCTGGGTATACCACAGACCGAGGGCACTCCATGAAATTAAATTTCCTGTTCCTCCGGATGTAACTAACATAAGTAGCAATATAAATACCATGTTCCCAACCAATACTATGATCAGGCGTGTAAGCATCAGCTGCTGGGCTGTAACTTTGCATGTCAGTTCTATTTCCATCAGTCCCTGATCGCGACCTTTGAATACTTCCAGTAATCCTAGTACAAAAGGGATAGGTACAAAAATAAACGAATTCATGTAAGGATTAAGCTTAGACTGGGTTCCTAGCCAGAAGCCAATAAACAGGAGTATTAAACAAATTAGAAAATAGGATTTGCGAAAAATGGCAACTTCACCCCAAACCAGTTGAAACAATTCTCTTATTGATTTCTCCTTTAAATGTTTCAAATGAGTTCTCTTCTGAGCTGGCATATGGACATTCAAAGCTTTGATCGTCTTTTCGATCTCCAATTCTGATGGAAAGTTAACCGCATATTCATCCAGATAAGGAACAATCTCGTTATACTCCTCCATCTCAAGCTCAGAAACCCAATTCCTTTTATCGCTGTTTTCTGTACGTTTCATCCCGTTCACCTCCTACAATTATCTCCCTTAATTTCGATATGCCTAAGCGGATTCGTGATTTCACTGTCGATTCATTTGTCCCCGTCAGCTCGGCTACCTCTCTGATTTTAAGTCCGTTATAATAATTGAGGATAACCGCATCTCGCTGGTGCTCAGGCAAACTTATAACTGCCTGCCTAACTTGTTCATTCTGAAGCCGTTTATGAAAGATGTTCCACACATTGTGTTGGTCACTGGCAGGAAGCGCCTCTTCCGTTAACTCACTTTCTCTATGTTGTTGTTTAAATCGGCGTCCCCTAAAATAATCCGTACTGTGATTAACAGCAATTTTCAGCAGCCAGTGACTGAATTTCCCAGTGTCCCGATACTGATCTAATGAATTCATCATTTTTATAAATACCTCTTGGGTTAGATCATAAGCAGTATGGTACTCTCCAGTTTTTCGATACACGTAAGCAAATATCGATTTATAATGCCGCTTTACCAGCACTTCCATGGCAGCACGGCTACCTTCACGAATCTCCTGAATAAGCTCTTCATCATTCAACGCTCCCTCACCCCCTCTAAAACATTTAACGAAACCTAGACTATAAAAGATCAAAAGTATTTATGTTTTTCTGAATATAACAAAATGCCCCAAACAAGAGTAAGAATTCATCTCCACTATACTATCCCTTGCATGAAAAAAAGCCCGCAATGAACGCGGGCTTGAAATGGTCTTTCCATAGTTCGTAAGCTGGTTAACACGAAATTAACAAATCTAAATTCTAATCGATATGACTCTTATGCCTTTCCTTATTCTGGAGCAACTTTACCTTCATTCTTTCGTCTAATGATTAACTAACAACGAAGGAGATGACTATGCGAATAAGTTGCAATCCCGGCTTCCTCGGGAGCATGATTGGGTCAATAGACCTTCAGCCTACCAAGTTTAATATGGGTGTTTCCAGCAACAGCGAGATTACTCATCACATTAACGCTGAACTCATTGCCATTCCCTATATGGAAGATCCCGAATTCGGATCATACTTTGATGCGATGAAGATGATGAAGGGAACGTACAAGGAAGAATTTCACGTAAGCTATGATGTGGAATTTACGATTGATGTGGATAAAAAGGGGTATATCACTCAGTTCGAGCATACCTTTGCACTGGAGCGTTATCTTGATCTTGTCCGAACGCAGTCCTATAAAGTGATTAAGACGAATTGGAAAGGTCGTTCCTTCCATGTCATGACCTACAGTTATATGGAGGAAGTGTGTAACCCGAACAACGTAATCTTCAAATGTAACCATGCAGAGGATGTTTTCGTTGTAGCCGAGCTTGTCCCCTATTCTGTCGGTGGTGTTGTGGTGCAACCCCATAATCGCTACCTTCAACTCCGTGCATTAATCTCGGCGAGAGACGATCTCTACCCGATCGACTATATGTGCGAACCCAATTTCGATCTTAGTATCGAACCATAACTCCTACATCATTTGAATACAACAAGAGCACAAAGCGTTCCTGACTTACTTTGGATCACCTGTGCTCTTTTTGAATATAGGTTCTGTTTACCAAAAAAATCATATTGCAGGGGTGGTTACATGGATTTTCGAGAAGAAACACCTGAAGAAAAAAGAGAACGTCTGAGACAAGAAGAATTAAAGGGAAACCCCATGGGTACGTTTGGTGATGGCATAAATCGTGCTCAATTTGGAAGCTTCGCAGATTTAGTTGGCGGTTTGGGATGGAAAGGCACTGGAATTCTTATTATATTATTGGTGATAGGGTATGTAATTTATAAATTAGTGTTTTAAATAAGGATAGGGATAACTATGCATTCGTCGCTAATTGAATAAATAAGCGTATTCAAAACTTTCCATCGAATACGCTTATTCGTTTGCAGAAAATACTCAACCATTTAAGCACTCAAGTCTTTCTTTTCTTCCTTTGCCACCAGCTTCTTGTGCTCCCACTTCTCAATCCAACCCCCAACCCGGATGAAAAAGAAAGCTACCGCCATCGAGAAGGTCACAATTCCGTAGAAACCGGCGCCCGTACCAATACCGACCCCACCTGCAAATAGGATCATCGCTGCAGATGTCAAACCTTTCACTTCAAATCCGGCCTTCATAATGAGTCCTGCTCCGAGAAAACCAAGGCCAGAGACGATTTGAGCCGCCAGACGCATTGGGTCCATCATCGTTCGGTTGTGCAGTTGTCCGTACACTTCAACACTCTCAATGGATACGATTGTAATGAGTGCTGAAGCGACCGTGACAAATGTATACGTCTTTACGCCCGCAGGTTTATTCTTATGGGTCCGATCGAATCCGATTAACAGCCCGAGCACAGCACTGATCAGAATTCGGACATAATATTCAAAAGGTATAGAGTTGCCCATCCAGGATGTAAACGTTATCATTTTTAACCTCACGACATCCGAAACTCATTCTTGCTAATTCTTGATCGAGGAACAAGAGTTTCTTTCTATTATTTTACTAGGCACGATCCTGTTATTCTCGTACGATCCCTCCAAAATACCCAGCTTATGCATAAGCAGCCTTACCGACTGAACACCCAGCTCAGATGGTTGCAGATCCATTCCCGTCAATGAAGGTCTTACCTGGTGCATCATGGACTGATCACCACAGATTACAAACAATGAGATATCTTCCGGCACACGAATACCAGCGTCGTTAATGGCATTAAGAGCGCTAAATGCAGTACGGTCGTCATCTGCAATAATGGCCGTAACCCTCCCCATAGGATTCTTCACATTATGAAGGGTCTCATCATAGCCGTATTTAATATACTTGTCTGAATGAATACCTGGTTTATAATGGATCATTCCGGGCTGGATCGTCACACCATGCTCCTGCAGTACCCGGACGAACTCTTCCGACCGCTCAATGGAAACAGTCATCTGCTCCCCGGCGTTCAGAAACATGATGTTCCGATGCCCCAGTCCAAGCAAATAATCACAAATATCGCGCATAACCTGTTTATTATCATTATTGACGGTAGAAACACCCTGGAGTCCCTTGTTAATGATTTTGCCGATCGTGACGAACGGAATGTCATGCTGATACAGCAGATTGATCCGGTCATCCTCTTCTGTTGGTCCCAGCACAATGGCCCCGTCAATAGGATAGCTTGCAAGTGAAGGTGTTTTCACCTCTTCCGCAGCAATCATGTCCAGAAGCACCCGATATCCGTAATTGGAAGCTTCCAGAATGACACCATTGATGAACTGATTATGGAACACGCTGAAAAAGAATTTGCCGTGCGGAATCGTAAGCCCGATCGCCATTGTTTTCTTGGTGACCAAGCTTCTTGCAATATGATTCGGCACGTAATTCAATTCCTTCGAAATTTGCAGCACTTTCTCGGTTACCTTTTTGCTCGTCGGCCTTTTCTGGCTGAATACGTTGGATACCGTTCCCTTGGATACACCCGCCAGACGGGCTACATCATCAATCTTTGCCATTAGGAACAACCTCTCCTCAACACTAGTTCGATTTCGTCCTCGCGAGTTCAAAGATGACTGATGGTACCGTCAGGTTCATGTCGATGGTTAGGATGTCCTGGATTGCATCTCATCCTCAGTCTCGATTGGAACGCCGCGAAGCTGAAGCTGCTCTGCATAATGACAGGCAGCAAAATGATTATATCCTACTTCACGGAGTTCAGGAACGTGCTGGATGCATTTATCCGTCTTATACGAGCATCGGGGATGAAAATGACAGCCGCTTGGCGGATTGGCCGGATTCGGTACTTCCCCCTCCAGTATAATTCGTTCTTTTTTAAAATCCGGATTCGGTTGGGGCACGGCCGACATTAGCGCCTCCGTATAGGGATGCTGAGGATTCGAGAACAATGATTCCGTTGTCGCCAGTTCCACAATTCTGCCCAGATGCATGACTGCTACCCGGTCGGAAATGTTCTGTACGATGGAAAGATCATGCGAGATGAAGATATACGTGATCTTGAATTGCTCCTGCAAATCTTTGAGCAGATTGATAATCTGAGCCTGAATCGATACATCCAGAGCAGAGACCGCTTCATCACAGACAATCAGTCTGGGTTGTGTAATCAGCGCACGTGCAATGGCTATCCGCTGCCGCTGTCCCCCCGAGAATGCATGTGGGTATCGTTTCAGATAACTCACATTCAGACCTGTTTTCTCGGCAATTTCCATCACCTTCGTCTCCACTTCAGTCCTGCTCAGCTTAAAGTTCGCAATCAGCGGTTCGGCGATAATATCGAATACGCTCATCCGGGGGCTCAGTGAGGAATACGGGTCTTGAAAAATCATCTGGATATCCTTGCGATATGCTTTGATCTCTTTGCCCTTCAAGTTTAGGTAATTCACTTCTTTTCCATCTTCCGCATGATAGACTACACTGCCTGAAGAAGCATCCACACCTCTGACGATACAGCGTCCGAGCGTCGTTTTTCCACATCCGGATTCGCCGACAATACTGAGTGTCTCCCCTTCAAGAAGTTCAAATGAAATTTCGTTCAGAATATGAATGGGTTTTGGCTTTTTGAACAGGGCTTTTTTGGATTTGACCTGAAAGCTTTTGTTCAGGTTGAGGACTTCAAGAATGGGTTTAGTCATTATGCTTCTCCTTCTCTCTGGTCCGCGTACAAGAAACATCTGACCATATGCTGGTCGGAAATCGCGGTTTTCGGTACAGTTTGTTGATTACATACACCTTCAATCCTGTCCTTGCAGCGATCATAGAATCCGCACATCGGAGGCATGTTGATCGGCATCGGAACAGAACCTTCAATGGAATCCAGCCGTTTGCTTTTATTCCCTCCCAGTCTGGGCATCGATTTAAGTAACCCTTTCGTGTAGGGATGCTTCGGATTGTTGAAGATTTCCCTCATTGGAGCCTGCTCAACAATTCTCCCGAGGTACATCACCGCAACCTCATCACACATCTCGGCGATAATACCCAGATCATGGGTCACCAGCAGAATGGCCATGCCAAACTCCGCCTGCAGACTTTTCATAAGTTCCAGTACCTGAGCCTGAATGGTCACATCGAGCGCTGTCGTGGGCTCATCCGCAATCAGAATTTCGGGGTTACAGGACAATGCCATGGAGATCATCGCCCGCTGACGCATACCTCCCGAGAATTCATGCGGATATTGATCGAAACGCTTGGCCTGATCGGAAATCCCGACTTTGCTTAGCATCTCTAACGCGATTTTTTTGGCCTCTTTCTTATTCCTCGTCTGATGAATTCGGATCGCTTCCATGATTTGATTCCCGATGGTATACATCGGTGAGAAGGCCGTCATCGGCTCCTGAAAGATCATCGAGATTTTGCGGCCACGGATGGAGCGGATCTGCTTGCCTGTCGGCTTAAGAGACAAAAGATTCAGACCATGGAGAGTCGATTCCGAGTCGGAATTGTAAGTGATTGTTCCACTCGTTTCACATTCCTTGGGATTGATACTGATGATCGATCGACTTGTCAGGCTTTTGCCGCAGCCCGATTCCCCCACAAGCCCAAGGGTTTTGCCTTTGTATATATTGAAGTCGACTCCATCCACGGCATTCATGACGCCATTTTCCATCTGAATCCGAATCTTCAGGTCTTGAACGGACAGTAAAGGTTGCTCCTTATCAACAGCTTGAGTTGCCATGCTATCCCCTCGCTTGCCTAGTATTTGGACAATTATTTTTTGTACGGATCAGCCGCGTCGCGCAAGCCATCGCCGATGAAGTTATAGGTCAATACAGTCAGAATGACAAAAGCGAGCGGAATGAGCTTCCATGGATACAGGGCCACATTTTCAATTTTCTGAGCCTCCTGAAGCAGCACGCCCCAACTTGTTGCTGGCGAACGAACGCCAAGACCGAGAAAGCTCATAGCCGTCTCACCCAGAATCATGCTCGGAATCGCCAGTGTTGTCGCCACGACCAAATAACTCATGAATCCTGGCAGCAGATGTTTGACAATAATCTTTGCGTCCCCTACACCAGCGATCTTTGCAGCTATTACATAATCTTCATTCTTCAACGAAATGAACTTGCCTCTGACCACCCGTGCCAGATCCGTCCAGCCAATAAAAGCGAAGATGATAACGATGTATAAATACATGGTCACGACCGGAATACGTGGCGGAATTGCAGCAGACAGTGCCATCCACAACGGAAGCGTCGGAAAGGAACGGATGATTTCGATGATGCGCTGTATCATGGAATCAATCCAACCGCCAAAATACCCGGAGATGCCTCCAATAATCAAACCCAGAATAAAGCTAATGCCTACGCCGACCAGCGGGATGCTTAGTGAGATTTGACTGCCCAGCACGATCCGGGAGAACAGGTCACGCCCCATACCGTCCGTACCCAGCAGGAATATCCGCCCTGGCTCATCTACAGCGAACAAATGCGTCGACATGGGGATCAGACCAAGAAACTTATATTCTTCTCCCTTCACAAAGAACTTGAAGAAATGCTTTTTTTCGGTATCCGGGACGAACATTTTACGCAATGTTTCGGGGTCACGCTCGCTCTTCAATTCATATACAAACGGCTTGATGTGAAACTTGCCGTCCGCATCAACGAATCGAAGTCCCATTGGTGGAGCATTCACGTATTTGCTGTCATAGCTTTGCAGTCCATACGGCGCGATAAACTGTGCGAACAGTGCGATGATGTAAAATGCGCCCAGAATGTACATGCTGATCCGGGCCAACTTGTGTTTCTTGAATTTCTGATATATCAGCCGCCACTGCGAGCTGTATACAGTATCTTTGGGTGCTGCTGTAACTGGGACTGCCGGCCTTTGACCTTTAAATAACGGTAGTGGTCTCATCATTAGGATCCTCTGAACTCTGTACGTATTTTGGGATCAAGCCAAGCCAGCAAAATATCGGAAATCAGTGTTCCGAGAACCGTCAGCAAAGCCATGATCAATAAAAAGGTTCCAGCAAGATACATGTCCTGACCGAGTAATGCATTATGCATAACTGGCCCTTGAATGGGCAGGTTCAATACGATTGCTGTAATGGTAGCGCCGGTAAAGATGGAGGACAGTGACCAGCCAAAGGTACTGACAATAGGATTCAAGGCTGCACGTGTCGGATACTTGAACAGGATTTGCATCTCTGATAAGCCCTTGGCACGGGCTGTAATGACATTCGGTTTGTTCAACTCGTCGAGCATTTGTCCGCGCATGATCCGAATCAGATCCGCAGTACCCGAAAGTCCGATAACAATAACCGGAATCACCATATGCTGCATTAAGTCTTTTACCTTGTCCATGGACCACGGCGCATTCACGTATTCGTTGGAGAATAAGCCGAGCAATGGATTACCGAACCACTTATAGGAAAAGAACATGAGAATAATGGCTAACAAAAAGTTGGGCGTTGCCATTCCGATAAAGCTCAGGCCGGAGAAGAAATAATCGCCCGCAGAATACTGCTTTACCGCCGTGTAGATCCCAACCGGAATCGCGATTATATAATGGAAGGCCATTGTCACCAGCGAGACGACCAGAGTCAGTCCCATATACTGCTGGATTACCGCCATCACCGGTTTGTTGTAATTGAACGAGAAACCAAAGTCGCCATGCAGAATGATTTTCTTTACCCAGACGAAATATTGTTCATAGATTGGCCGATCGAGCCCCAGATTCGCCCGCATGTCATCCATCTCAGCCTGGGTCATGATATCGCCGGAAGCGGACATCTTGGCCGAGTAGGAGGATACGTAATCGCCAGGTGGCAATTGAATAATGTAGAAGACGATAAAGGAGATCACTATAACAACAGGAATGGCCAACAGGATTCGTTTTAAAATGTATTCAAACATCTATTCCTCTCCTCTGCACCGCGTGAATGATACAAAAGGAAACAATAGCAAGGATAAGTCCTCTCCTCACTATTGTTTACCTAAATGCTTCACCAGCTATTGCTTGATGAAAAATTGTGCCGGATGGCCTTGACCCAGCGAGCGATACTCATCGGACCAGATAAGATCCGTAGGGATGTTATGAATTTTATTCGAGGCTGTAATCAGCACCGGAGTTGGTCCCGCATATCCGATTACCCACTGATTCTTCTGGTGCAGTTTCACGATCTCATTGCTATACTGATTGATTTCATCCAGTGTCTTGCTTGCTTTCACTTTTTCCCAATACTCAAGGATTTTAGCGACATCCCCTTCAGGCTTGACACCTTCCTTGCCGCCAGATTGGCTGTATAAGCCGTAATGGCCGAACCATGGTGTGATAACACGGAGCGGAACCATGGTATCCGGTCTGAAGGCTACGTTGACGACGGAAATATTCTCGGTAGTCATCGGAATCTTGTTGGCATATTTCATATCAAAATGTGTGCCTCCGTCAACCACTTTCAGGTTCGTTCGCAGACCCATATCCTCATAGTATTTCTTAAGCAATTCAAGGAATGGTGCTGTATCGGTCGTGCTCTCAATCACCGTAAGCGTCAACTCGGAACCATCAGGGTTCAGACGGAAGTTGTCTTTATCCCGCTTGTTCAAACCTAACTCGTCAAGAATTTGGTTTGCGCGTTCAGGATCGTATTCCGCCCACTGTTGGGCCCACCCTTCCTGATAGCCCATTACGCCTTCGGGTACGGAAGCTTGAATCGGTTCTCCCAGTCCACTGGTGACAATCTCAGACACCTGGTTACGATCCACCCCAATGGAGAGTGCTTCCCTGAACTTGATGTCCTGGAAAAGTTTTCGGAGATTCGGATCTTCGGTAGTCTGGTTTAACTGTACTCCCGCGCTGGACCAAGCTGGTTGTGTCCAAGGGATGATACGGTAGTCACCTTTTTTCTCATTCTCTTTCAGTACCGTGAAGTCTTTGGAATCAAAGATCACGAGATTGTAATCACCGGCAAGCGTTCCAAGTACCTTTTGGCTCGGATCTTGAATCTTAGTCGCTACAATCCGGTCAATATACGGAAGCTGTTTGCCTTCTTTATCTGTTTTCCAGTAGTACGGGTTCCGCTCCATGACAAACTGATCGCCATTAGGATCATTGGTTGGCACCCATGCCCGGAGTGTAGGAATCTGGTAATGCAGCCAGTCGGTATACCCGGTTTCCATCAAGAATACTTTGGGATCTTCATAACCCCATTGCTTCGTAATCTCCAATGTTTTGGCATCCCCTACGAACTCAGGAAGGATGGTTTTGTGAAAGTGTGCAGGAGCGAAGAACCACTTGTTATCGATGGCCACACGTTCCAGGAAGAGCACACTTGGATATTTGTGAGTTACGGTAAACGTGTAGTCATCCACCTTCTTCACTTCAGCCAACGCTCTATCCCCGGTAACAGGGTCAACGGAATAATAAGCGTCATAGATCTTTTTACCAAAGGTCTCTTTGGTCAACATATGCTCCCAATAAAAGAGAACATCATCCGCTGTGAAAGGAACACCGTCGGACCATTTCATGCCTTCTCGCAAATGGATGGTGAACACGGTGGAATCATCATTCACTTCATAGCTCTTGGCTACGTTTGGCTCAACCTTGTTTCCTTCCTTGTTGAAACGAAACAGCGCTTCCTCTGTCGGTTGGCCTATCCCCCACTTATCAGGAACACCAGTCCAAGGCATGTTCCAATCCCCACCATATTGCCCGATTTCCTCGACGACCTCTTCAACCATAATGTCTTTGGAAGCCGGTAGGCGCTCAGCCAGGGCAGGCAATTTCCCTTCATCGACAAGCTTTGCCAGCATTGGGGCCTCTTTGGCACTGTTGTCCGTAACAACAGGTTCTTTTACTGTTGATTCCTCATTTTCGTTGTTAGACGAAGATGCAGAGCATCCCCCCAGTATTGTCGTGATTAGGACAAGAACAATTAACAAGTTGCTTTTCCTTTTCAAGCTAAACCCCTCCACGTTTGGATTTGCCATTAACTTGCCTAAATATGCTCTGGTTGGCGCTCACCTCCCTAACGAAATAAACCCTTTATGTACATATGTAGATACAATTAAACCGGTTTAATTTTTATGTAACAGAGGTTCTCAATCGGGAAAACATCTCATAGAATTAAACCGGTTTAATTGACATATAGGAAAATGTAAACGCTTTATTTGTATATAATACATGGATGACTACGTTCAAGCAATAGGGATTTTACAAAAAAATTCTGTTTTTTCAAATTCATTTCAGGAATAGTTCCGAACAGTTCAGGTCTGCTCAAACAGCACCCTCACTCACAAATCCAAGTATAGGTTCCAATTGTACTAGGATTATTATCTGATCATCAATTTTTGGTAAAATTCTACATCAACTTCTCTTATTTGCGGTTTGCAGCTGTATTTAGTCGAAAGCGGAATTTGGCATCCTCTCCGTACCACATTGGGAAATTGGTACCCCAAATATTGTTATGCAGATTAAACTGCCATCCGGATTCAAGCGAAACAAACGAGTTGTCGAATTGCAGCAGTCTTCTCTGTCCAGGTGCGACCAAAGCGGAATCCAATGCTTCAATAGAGGCCTGGCCATCTGTGCCCTCATAGAATACTCCCTTGTCTACAGCATGCAGATTGCGGTTGCCATCTTTTACAACATTCAACGGAGAGATTCGTCCTCCAAGCTTGTCCATCATCCACAGATTGGGGTTATCCACCTTAAGTCCGCATCCAAACCAACTAGCCTCCGGAAGACGATTCGCTTCTTTTCCAAACCATTGCAAGCTAACCTCTACCACTCCTGCCTGTGAAAACGTATATACCAGTTCCAGTTCCTTGGGTGCTCCGTACAATTCATGACTTTCTGCTGGCATGGACAACCGGAACCAATACGTATCGCCATGAGCATTGCCTGACTTGTGCATATCGGTCACGATTGGCAAGTACACCTGATGGCTTGGCAGCGGGCGCACAAATTCAAAGCCAGGTTTGCTGAAGTCGGCATCCGCCCAAGGATGCGTCACAGGCAGGTTCTGCATATAGGTACGGAAATATCTGGCGTAATCCTCCGTCCCGAAGGTTTCATAGGCATAGGCTCCGAACGGATGCTTCGCTTCCACCCAATTCTTTTCCTTCTCGTCCGTCAGCTGAATCAGTGCACCATTGTTATTGAAGGCCAGCTGGTATCCGCCACTGCTATAAACTTGATGAAATGCCGCAGATACAGTACCGGAAGATACACTTTTAACTGGATTTAGTTGTGCAAAAGCTAGCTGCGCTTCCTTCTGCTTGTCTTCACTCAGGCACGCCACAGCCGTGTCCAAATATCCCCGCTGTTCCGCCCAAGAGCTCTCTATCATGGAATAGGTACGACGGCTCGTCTCCGAAGAGAACAGTCCGCTGGAATGACTGTCGAACTCATCCATGGCGAAGGCACCGATATATTGAAATTTTGCAGGAATATCCTCCACATCGACGTCATTCATTTCCCGCGCCCGGTTGAAGTCAGGCTTGGCATAATTCCGGAAATCCGGAAGCCATTTCTTCACATCAAGTCCCCACGTATGCTCCACAACCAGCAGCATGGCATCACTCATGCCTTTATATTCAGCACTTGCCAGATGGATCCGGCCTTCGGTCAACCACTTGTCTCTTAACCGCTGCAACTGGCGGAATCGGGCTATTTTAAGCGGGTCGGTACCGCCTCCGTGAATCCAAGTATCCCCGAGCTCTTCACGTACAACAGGTAATTGGTCCCGAACCTGATCAAGGTGCACCGCAAATGCATCAAGAGAAGAAGCCATAATCTCTGCATCAGGGTATCGTTCCTGGATATGCTGGAATTGTTCACGAATCTCTTCTGCGCTTGGCGGTCCGCAATTGTCGCCCGTATGGGCAAACAACAAGATATCATCGATACCTTCAATTTCGACTGCCTCTCCGTAAGTGTCCGCATAATTGACAATGATCTCACTGCCATCCGCTGCCTGCCATCTGAACAGTTTAGGCACATCCGGGCGCATGGAAGCTGGATTAACTCCAAGATGCATATACCGGAGACCCGCTTCACTCATCAAAGGCACCATGGACAGGGTATGCCCGGGTACATCCGTCATTTTTGCTGCAATGGTCGTTTTGCCAAATTGTTTATCCAGGTCCAATCCGATGGACAATCCGTAGCGAAATAATGAGGGGTCCATCAGCTCGGTGTGCGTCGTGAACGGTAATCCATGCCATACGATATGACCTTTGTGGATCGCTTGTTCCATGGCCTGTTTGCCCTCTTCGGACGCATGATTCAGATAATGACGGATCAGCCAGGAACCTGTGGTCCATATGAACTGCTCTCGTCCTCCCTCTGCTTCCAACTGCGCGGACAAAGCGATAGCTTTGGGTACATACTCTTCCATGTACTGCTTTACAACGTTTTTTGCCAAGTGCGTAAATCCGATATCCAGGTGAGTTTTAAAAACAACATGTACTTTTTTACGGTTAGTCATCGTTGTCTGAGCCTCCGTTGTTAGATTCTTAGTTAGTACTGTTTACTTGAACAATAAGCATGGGAGACCCGCTTCATGTGAAAGCGAGTCCCCTCGTTAATCATCGCCTAATCTAAAATAACATCATTCGTTAATGCGCCTTTTTCCTGCGGTCCTGTTGGTCCTCCTGCAAGCAGAGGCTGACCAAAGAAGGAGCCTTGGGACGGATTTCCGAATTTATAGACAGACAAGCTGTTCGGATTACTGTAATCCCTGTCCAGCCATGATGGCCAAGCATTTCCCAGACCATTGCCTGTTCGAGTATTCGGATAATACTGAAAAGCCTGGATATTGTTCCAGGTATCCCATGCCGTTCCCTGATTCGTCACATCAATCAATTGGGTCACGACGAGTTCCTGATAGACATGATTGCCAGGATCTTTCCACATCCCATGGGAACCAAATGCGGAATAAGCGACAGGATGTGTATTGTTTACTTTGTCCACTTCACCCCAAGAGTAGGTTGTACCGAAAGAATGCGCGCCATAGTAAACTTGAACCGGCTTCACATAGTTACTGTTCTGATCAGTGAACTTGGCCAATCTGACCGTGACCCGCTCCCAATCTCCGACATGATCTCCCACTTCCGTGCCAAACACTGTTTTCCCAAGATCATAGGGACTGAACTGGAAATATACCAGATCGACATTGTTATACTCCTTCTCCACCCAAAACGCATAGATTGGTGCATTAGCCAGATCGCCCGTAAAATACGGTAGTTTCAGGGTATATGGATTCAACTCCGTTTTGGTCTTGAATTCATATAAGCCTGAACCTGGATTCACATAACGATCCACATAAGGCAGGGTGTGTTCTACCGAGGATGGAAAATAAACTTCGCCTTGGGCAAACCAGATTTTAGGAGCAAAGGTTTGCAATATTTCACGCTTGGCTGTGTCACTGTAATCGTTACCCGGAACGGCAACCGAGGTGGTGTCGAGCGGCGAGATGGCTTCAACCTTCAGGCTAGAAACCGAATCATTGATATCCCCGCCAACATAGATCGCATCTGCAGTCAGAACCTTGGAGTATCCAGCGAAATTGTAGTCTTTGTACAATGTGACCTTATACCCTGGGGCTATCCGAAGTGCAGAGATGGCATCATTGCCTACTCCAGCCTTCAGTTCATCCACATTATAGCTGCCAATATCAAACTGCTGCTCAAAACCTCCATAAGGTGAATTGGAGTATGCGATAACTGGTTTATTGGGGCCTCCGATCTTCTCTACTTTCAGACTGGAGGTCGCGTCGTTAAAATCATCAAGCCATCCCGCATCGCCGGTCAGCGTTTTGGTGTCACCGGAGAAATCCTTGTCACGATACAGGGTCAATCGATATCCCGGAGCTACCTTTACCGAAGATATTTTGTCGTTACCAACCACATTAAGCTGATTCACATTGAACTGGCCAACCCCAAACGGTTGGGAGCTGCCTTCAAAATCTCCATCCTGGTAAACCGTTACGGCATTGTCCTCTGCCGCCTGCGCGGGCTGCGCCAGTGGAAAGAAAAGAGATACTGCCAAGAACGAAGCTGCAAGCAAGGATTTGATTGTCATATTCGGGCTCCTCTTCGAATAATGATTTCGTTTATTGCCAACGTTCGTACGTTCATTTCTTTTGGCTCTGCAGGTCATTTCCCAGGATGTATGGTAGCGCTTTCTGGAAGATCCTCCCTTCATCCTTGAAAGATAAGTGGCATACCTTCACACTAATATATGTCATTGACATATACAATGATATAAATGTAAATTTCTCTCTATAAAAACTTCATATAACTACTATCATTTACATTATTTTTGCATAAAACGGTGAAACCCATAACAAATTGTGCATTATTGAGTTTGAATAGGATAGCAAACCATATATGTCAGTGACATATAAAAAACCTCCCTTATCATTAAAACGAGATAAGGAAGGCTTGAATAATGGAACCAGATCGACATTTATTGATTAAGATTACGTACGGAGCTTCGTTCGATGATGGTTGTGTTCACCTTGATGGATAAAGCCCCTTCTCGGGAGTTCTCCATACGTTTGCACAGCAAATTCACTGCTGCCTGACCAAGCTTCTCTGTGGTTTGCCTTGCCGTAGTCAGTGGCACGGGCAGCAGGCTCGCCAACTGGATGTCGGAAAAACCAATGATGGACAGTTCCTCAGGTACCCGCTTGTGGATGGATAAGGCCGTGTACAGACAAGAAGTCGCGATATAATCATCCGCACAGACAACGGCTGTCATTGCGGAATTACTTTGAATGAAATCCTTGAGTTGCAGGTTCGCTCCATTCAGGTTAAGCATGTAATCCTCTGCACAATCCAGGCAAATATTGCGACCGTTAACAGGCAGTGCATAGTCCAGCATGGCCTGCACATAACCTTTATAGCGGTCCTCCCGGCTCGTCACTCCATCAAACGGCATGGAGATATACCCAATTTCCCGATGTCCTCTATCGATCAAATATTCCGTCAAGTTGTAGGCTCCCTGATAATGGTCATGGTACACACAATCAATATTAACCTCACGGAAGATTCGATCGATGATCACCAATGGATAATTTAGCAGATTAAGCTCCAGCACCTTTTCACTGCAGCGTGTTCGTCCCCTTGGAAACAGAATAATTCCATCGATTCCTTCCTCATACAATTCTTGTAGGCAGAAACTCTCATCCTCTTTATCCATAGTGATCCGAATGAGCAACTGGCACCCGGATTTACGTGCTTCCTGCTCGACGGATGCAATAATTCTGGCTACGTAATCATCCATATTGGGGAACAGCAGAGCAATTTTTCGCTTCATAAGCTTCTTGTCTGTAGTTACATTCCCCGATAATGACTCCTTACCCGGCCCGCCCAAATAATCACCCGATACAAATGTACCCCGCCGCGCCAACCGATAGACAATACCTTGTTTCTCCAAAATTTGCAGCGCAAGCTTGGCCGTCATACGGCTGACAGAATACAGTTTGGCGAGCTCGCCTTCTGATGGCACGGGATCATGTGGCTGCAATTTCCGGTTACGGATTTCTTCCATCACCAAATCGGCAGTTTGCAAGTACAACAACGGCTTCCGATGTGGTTCCTCCATATGAACACCTACCCCAGTTCCGGATTTTACGATCATTCTATCATTTTCTCATGTAAAAAAGTAAAAATAACCCGTGAGCAGAAGGTTGAATGACATTCCATCCTTCTGCTCACGGGCATACAAGCAAACATTTTATTTATTTGACTTCGGCATTTAGCCGTTCAATAAGTTCAAGCAGCTCCAGCGGTTCACCAACTGTGTGAGTCGGACGTTCTGTTTCATCCACCGGCTCATGGGGATAACGCGGCGTCCAGCTCTGAAAGATGCTGGTGATGCCAAGTGCGTTGGCTCCCTTCATATCACGACTCAGGTTATTGCCAATCATCACTGTTCTTGAAAAATCCCCTTCGGACAAATCAAGGGCACCAATTGCTGCCTTGAACATCCGCGGGCTTGGCTTGCTGGCTTTAATGTTTTCCGAAATAATCATTGCGCTAAAATAATCATGAAGTCCATGCTGCTTAAATACGTTCTTGAAGGATTGTGCATCGCCGTCTGCAACTAGGGCTAGCGTGTACCCTCTTTCATGAAGCTTCTGAATCGTGATATCCGCACCCGGAATCAGATCCGCACTCAGAACAATTCCTTCTTCGTCCCGAATCTCGGTTGATTCATCAACGATGGTATCGCCGCTGTCAAAAAAGATAATTAACTTTTTGTCGTCCATGTTCGTTATGACCGTCCTCTTCATTCAATTGGTGAAACGAATTGCCGGTTTCCACTTGACCATGTAATCCAACTTTGATGTTTTAATAAAAGGTATAGCGCTTAATCTAATGTTACAATGGAGATGAATAAAAAATCAATCATTATTTCGTTGCGCTTATGCAAAGGCCTGATTTAAGCTCAATCATCTTTGCTGATAAAGTAATGAGGATCATTTGGCCGGTAGTTGGAGGGGCTGCTGCTGACCAAACTGCTTTGCTTTCACTGTCATCGCTTTATCCAGCCTTGCTCTTAATCCACTCATCCACTCCGGCTCATGCGCCCATTGTTCTGCCCCAGATCGAAGCACACGTACATAACCGTACAGATTGGCAAAGCGACGACATGCCGGGAACATCGACTCCATATCATAGTTATCTCCTGCTTCCTTCCAATACCCTTGCAAGAATATTCGCTTCTTCTGCTCCCATTCATCCGGCTGAATCTCGTCCCGTAAACTATCCAGAGTCTGCTCCACATCCATTGCGTACCAGTGGTACATGGCGTCATCGAAGTCAATGGCGTAACAGGAATGACTCTCCTCGTCATAGAAGACATTATCAAGTTCAAAATCATAATGAATTAACCCGAAGTTTTGCTGGGTAACGGGCCAATTTGCAAAATAACTCCGGAGAACTTCTACCTCATTGAGCGCCGCATTCTCACTAGGGAACTCCCTCAGCACGTCCTTCATCCAATCCAGTACATCGATATACGTCCAGCGTTTCGCCTGTTTGGGTGTGTATTCGCGGGATAAACGATGCAGCTTGCCCAATGCCTCACCCAAGCTGTGCACGATCCCGTCATTTAAATCGATACTGCCCATCTGGTTACCGGGAACTCGTTTGAATACGGAGGCATAATACATTCCCCAAGGCGTATGAGCCTCTACCAGCTCTTTTCCCGCATGGGAAGGTACAGCTTCCATGGCACCATATTGGTTTAGTTTAAGATAGGTCAGGAATTCCAACTCCGCTGCAAGATTGGTTTGATTTTTCTCCTCTGCAGGGGCAAAACGAAGCAAGTGAACCTTTCCCTGATCCCTGAACGGATACACGGCATTGGAAGATATCCGATAATACTGGAACATGTCCAGTGACTCCGGATCATAACTCCAGTTTTTCAAAATCATCTCGGCGAGATCGTTATTATGGAACAAATATTGTAGTTTTAACATGGGCATATCTCCTTAGTGGTCATTTAATATAGAACGCTTTTAGAGTTCCGAATCCTATTTTTGCGCGCAAAAAGCCGCAGGCTATGCCTGCGGCTTTAAAAATTCTGGATACACGGGTTTACTTGCATAAGCAAATAAACCTCGTGCATACCAGGAAAAATGAGCAGTTATATCCCTATATGTCGGCAGACTTCAGATCGTCACATTAGCAAACACCAAATGCTTCGCCATGTGTCCGTTGCTCTGCCGGATCTATTCAGTTCGTAATCACCTTAATTGTTGTTGTAACGCTTTGCATCATCTTAGCCCGTCGTTTCATGACGCTCACTCCTTCCGAAAAACAAGTTATTTCCATAATACTCCATTAAGTAATCATAGGCAATGAAAATCAGGACTGTGTAATCACCATTCGCTCTACGGTCTCGGTGTTCTCCTTATACCAAACCATAACGACATCTCCCTCTTTCAGATCAGACACCTGAGTAGATGAATTAGCGTTTTGGTTGTTGCCTGGGGCAGCCATGCCCATGCCTTCCGTGATATCCACATCCTCACTGATGTTCAATTTCATTTCAATACCTGTATCTTTCATATCCATGCTTCCGCCTCTGGAGGCGCCTGGTTGTCTTCCATTTCCATTAGTCGAGCCTGTGGAAGAGTTATCCTCCACCTCAAGCAACGAGATCGTGACGGTACTCCCTGTGGCAGAGATCACTCTGCCTGTAAGATCGGCATTCATCATCCCCCGCATATCGTCCTGACCACCTGTTCTGCCATTCATTCCTTGCCCTCCGCCCCTCTGTGTTCCTCCATTCATGCCTTGGCCACCGCCATTCATCATTCCGCCACCATTCATACCTTGTGCAGAACCGGTATTCGTAATGTTCTGGGCAGTAATAACATCACAAGCAGAGAGCAAAACTGAGCAGGTCAGCAGCAAGAGCATAGCCGATGTGAGATAACCATTTTTTCGCATACGGATCACCCTTTTCTCAGGGAAGAACGTTCCCAGCCAAGTTTTCTATGAAACATGAAGTTATACGCATCTTTGAATCCCATGTACGATAATACAACCAGCAGCGGGTATACGGGGTAGATATACCTCGATTTAATCTCCCACAGAATGTAGAACCCGATAAATCCGAGAATAATGAGAATCAAAGATACTTCGTCATACCGCTTTCCACGAATCCCACCGACCAAGCGAATGAAAATAAAACAGTACATCATGAAATTCATCACATAAACGATCCAAAGTACCCCCGTCCGGTAGACGGAATCTCCCTTGAATAAGTCTGTTACTGCATTGGTATAACTGTAGGAGCCGGCAATTCCGCCACCTCTTCCTCCTCCCATGCCCGAGGAGCTTTCATTACCGATGCCATATCGATCCATTTGGTAGGTACCTTCAGTCCAGGTCCAAATGATCTTTTTGTAATACATCTGGGCCAAGTCACTTAAACTGGCTTCCGACAGCTTGCGTTCAATCTCCTGTTTGTACAGTTCTGTACTTTCAGCTTTATTATAATTGGCTTCTCTTTGATAGATCTGGTAGCTCTCCATGTTGTCCCAGAAGCCGAATCGTTCCAGATTAATACCCATGCTCAGCCACATATAGACTGGTGCCGAATTTTCCCCAACAGATTCACTTACAGCACCCGAAGATTTTAATACCGCATTCTGAGTCCACCCTGGGACGTTAAACAACATAGCCAGCACGAAGATGGAGACAATCACTTTCTTGAATCCAATACTTCGCATATTTAGCAGGATGGTTAACATAGCAGCAATCAGCACAATTACGCCAATGCTTCGGAAGTAGTTGCCAATCGCGAGCAGAATGGCGGCAATGACGATTGTCTGCCAAGACTTTTCACGTATAAACCGAATCAAAAAGTATAAACAAGACGTCAGAAACGCTGTAGCAATTACATCGTTATAGAGCAGGTTGTTCAGAAACAGGGATGGCAGATACGTCGCTGCAAAGATCAGAACCCCGTAATCACGTTCCTGGGACTTATTATTTAACTGTTTATAAATGAGATAAATCATTAATGTCGTTGACGTTGCAAACAAAATATTGAACAGCTTGATCACCAAATAATTATCCGGGAACAGGTACAGCAATGTTTTTAGATACAAAACGGTGGAAAAGTTGAACGGGAACATGTGCAGATATCCACCCGTTTCAAACGAGGAATAATCCTGATCGTAAAGCATGTTCATCGAGAGTGAAAGCACGGTCTGTGAATCATCCGTAGGCACTCGTGGAAACACGAAGATAATTATAATTTGAATGGCCAGAGAACATAGCAGCACCACCGGAATGACAACCTTTGGACTGTATTTGTTCAGCTTCAGGCAAAGGCGGTATAACACGACACCCGATACTAGAAGCAAGGCAATCACCGGGATAAAAATACTCCACTGCTGCGTACCCAGAATCGGATTATCCCCATACAAGGTGTAGTTATACTGCGCCCGGACAAACAGGGACGAAACGATAAACACGCCGACAAAAACAAGCAGAATGAGATAAAGCGACTTATGGATCACCTTAGACATGCCAAAACTCCTTTTCCAGTACAGGATTCGGGAATAGTATAATGCCTCTACCTGAAAAAAGGCTGAATTCAGATTTGTGCTTAAGGTTTGTCCGCATTGCGCGCTTCAATGGTGTTTGCAACCAATATTCACAATATTATATTTGGCTTGGTTCCGTTATATAGACAACAAGGAATATGAGGATACCTCATCGAATAAGAAAAATATGTTGGTCGAATCGTGCCTGTTTACTGTCACCGACACGAACATAAAGCTTCGGCCTTCTGCTTCTTCTTGTTAAGCTAACTGGCAGGGCTGGGATTAGCAATCCATAAGAAACAACCCAAGTTGAATTAGGGTAAAATGTAGTAACTGTAAAGTTAGATATCCCTCATGCACAAAGGAGAACTGAAAATGAGAAAACTCGTTCTATTTCTGCACGCCTCGCTTGACGGTTTTGTAGAAGGGCCGAATGGTGAAATGGACATTGGTTGGGTTTCCTATGATGCTGATTTGGAGAAACATGCGAAAGAAATTCTGAGTACTGCCGACACTGTCATTTGGGGGCGTGGGACTTATCAGATGATGCACAGTTACTGGCCATCTGTGCCTTCGGACCCATCAGCTTCGCAACATGAACAGGATCATGCTGAGTGGATCGAAAAGACAGCCAAAATCGTTTTTTCCACGACGCTGGAGAAAGTCGAATGGAATAATTCAAGACTCGTGAAAGAAGATATCGAGGAAGAGATCAATAACCTCAAACAGCAACCAGGCAAAGATATGATCATCCTCGGCAGTCCTAGGTTCGCACACCACCTTATGCAGCTTGATTTAATTGATGAGTATAAAATTACGGTTTCTCCCGTACTGATCGGTAAGGGATTGCCATTATTCCAAGGCATCAAGGAGAAGATCAATCTTAAGCTAATCGAAAACAAGACCTTTGATTCTGGAGCCATAGGTCTCGTTTACCAGACGGTAAGATGACCTTGTCACTTAAGGTGATTACGCTAACGGTAGACGACAGCGCAATTAACCGCCTTTTCACAAAGGCGGTTTTCTTATGGTCACAAATCAATATTAGAATTTAACATAGCCGTCTTAAAAAAGAGTACAGGACTTTAAGCTAATCGTTGAACATCACTTCTCGTCAATATACTTGATTAAGTCGCCTGACTAACATTCCAGGCTACACAAATTTTCTCAAGGGTTTCGATTGTAATTGATTTGACTTCAAAACCCCTCCGTTACCCATTATCCAATGGTATTCAGACGAACTCCTGTTTTCTCTTAGCCAAAGCATACATAGACATACCCTTATCCTTCAGAACTTGTTCGAGAGTGAATTTGATCATCTGAAAACATCTCTTAACATAAATTAGCCTAAAGAGTGAGTTACATTTAAGCGGATTCTGACACCTTGGATTCTTACAATATATGCTATAATCAACAAAGCAATAGAATAGGCTTAAAGGGTCGGTCGGCTACCTCGCCATGAAGGGAGGGATGCCCTGTGACAGTGTTTAAAGCAATCATGTTGATGCTTACCTTCGGTACGCTCATCGTTGCCATTCTGTCCGATAAACGCAAATAGACCGCCCCCATAGCAAAGGATCGCGGTCTATTTCATCGTGCCCTTATGTTACCGAAGCCCACCGCCCTTAAAAGCGGCTATTGCTCAGAGAGTCGTGTTACCAGCACGGCTCTCTTTGCATTTTACGTCTAATCTGCTCTAATTATACCATACTCAAATCTTTGAAGTCACATATAAACCGTGTTAATCAACGTACATTCTCTTATATTCATGCATATATTTACGGTACATTAACTACTTCTTTCGCTTCTTTTCCTTAGCCTTATCCACATTGGCCTGCACCCGAAATTCCACGATCCGGCGGATCAATTCTTCTGGCAATGGTTGATCCAAGGGGAATTGCACGGATCCTTTGGCTCCTTTATACCGTGAGAGTTCTTCCTTAAACGCTTCAATCCCACTGGCACCCGGGTAAAATCCGATATGCTTGGAGTACGCTGCAAAATGAACCAAATTCCCGTGCTCTGCATACGTTGGCATCTTGTAACTGATCTTCTCCACGGCATTGGGAGCGGAATCGCGAATAATCTGTCTTAATGATTGTAATTTGACCTGAACATCCGAAGGAAATTGCGAGATATATTCATCTACCAGCACATCAAAAGAGGTACTCTCTGACATCTTGAACTCCTTACACCACGTCCATTCGTGGTACGCGTATTTTTACAACGTCATGGCTCGGCCATTTCGCATCAGATAATCCTCTTTGGCTTTGTAGTCAGGCATAACACTGCCCACACGGCGCCAGAACGAACGATCATGATTCATATGATGGATGTGGCATAACTCATGGATGATCACGTAATCAATCACCTCTAGTGGAGCCATCGCCAAGCGGTAGTTAAACGTCAGCTTTTTATCCCAACTGCAGCTTCCCCACTTGGTCGCCGATTCCACGATGTCCACAGACTTCGGCTTCACCTTCAACTCCTGCTGGTAACGGCCGATACGCTCACCGATCATTCTTTTACACTCCGCAAAATAAAACTTCTTCAGATTCGCACGCAAATCCTCTTCCGAACGTCCCTCTACGTCAATTAACTCATGCAGCGCATGTTCTTTGCCAAAGAGCAGAAACTTCCCTTTGCCCTCCTCTTCATATTCTTTCGCTTGAGGACCGTCCAACGCCTGCTGCATCAGAGCTGATTTTGTCAAAATCACTTCCCCATGTTGGGCGACAAGCTGCCGGATCATGTCTTCGCTGGTACCATTGGGAGCCTTGATTGTGACCATATAGGGTAAATCCATCGTAATGGAAGCTTTCTTCCGTTTTCCATATTCGATATGACAGTTAATGATGTGATTGTTTATTTCAATAGTTAGCATAACCTGCTCCACTTCTTCCGATATTTCAATTTCAAAATTTCGATTTATTCATTCAGATTGTAACCTATTCAGTAACTCTATGCATAATGTTCAGCGACATTATATATCTCATATTGAATTTTTATTCATTAATATGTATTATTATAAAATCATAAGATAGGAGGATAGATATGATCCCTAGATCGAATCCGGATTACAAAACCATTGAGGAACTATCCCTCAACCATTGGCAGCCCTTATCCACCTTACTTTTTGACGGATGGGTACTGCGTTTTGCACAGGGATATACGAAGCGCGCCAACTCCATTCAACCCCTTCACTACTCTACCCAAGATGTGTATGAAAAGATCGAGCAATGCGAGCGAATGTACACTTCCAATCAGTTAAGTACCATATTCAAGATTACACCGTTTATCCAGCCGGATCATCTCGACCAGCTTTTGCATGAAAAGGGGTATGATGTTGTGGATCTGAGCCGGGTCCAGACTCGGAGCCTGGAGACTATTAAGGAGCCTGAGCACTCTGATGTAAAAATGGACGAACAGTTAACCGGTGAGTGGCTGGATCACTTTTGCAGGCTGAATCAGGTAAATGATCTGCATCGGGGAACGATGGAACAAATGTTGACCAACATCCGTACACGCACAGGTTTCATCTCGCTGTTCATTGACGGACAAGTCGTTGCTTGTGGATTCAGTGTGGTGGAACGAGGTTATATTGGATTGTATGACATCATTACGGACGCTAACTTTCGGAATCGGGGATTGGCCGAGCAGATGATCCTCCATCTATTGCACTGGGGAAAAGAGAATGGCGCTACCTCCAGTTACCTGCAAGTAGTTGCTAATAATGCTCCCGCATTAAAACTGTATGCCAAACTTGGATTCTCGGAAATCTATTCATACTGGTATAGGGTCAAGAAAGCCTAGGCTTTTCTACAATCACTCCACCAACATGAGCCAATGGCTTTTTACAAACTTTTCAGTTTATTGAGGTTTGTACCCAGACTCACACTCAATTGGCCGAACATCCCTTGTGCAGAAGACATACTCACATAAAACAAACCCGTTGACCAAGCTTGGTCACTCCAATACGTATGCTCTTTTCCATCTGCTGGGACAGTATAAGACATTTTTGCGGTTCCAGCAGTAGATTCTTGGTTAATCGTGAACGTGAACGCTTTCGAACCGGTGTTTTTAAAGCTAACTTTCACATATTCAAATCCCTCCGGGATATTAAACTGTTTCGTAGTCGCAGTACCTGCAAAATCCTCATTATTAATTACTGATAATGTGGATGGGGTAGAAGTAGTGACAACAGATTTATTATTCATTGATGCTGTTGTTATTACTGTAGTAATGATAGCGGTGGCGGCCAGAACAGCCATTGCTATTTTTATGTATCTCATGATGTCACCTCCACCTGTTATATCTGTATTATACAGCTTAAGAAATCTCTCCTGTGAAAGAGCTGGTTCTCAGCTCTGATTGCGCTCCAATTGTTTTTCGATTCCCAGCCTGTCGATCTGAATCCAGTATTCTGCAATTCTCTCATTCTCCACTCGATATACCGCACTCGCAATTTCAATCACGGGCAGGTTGGTCGGCGCATATCCATCCACTTCTCCAACATGAGTACCCACTTGTCTCCAGCGTACATATACTTTATCTCCCTGTGCAAGCAACTCCTGAATCTGCAGCGAAAAATCTCCGTAAGCCTCAATCATTTCCCTCACATGATCCGCATAGACGGAGGGCGTTCTTGTGACTGTCACTTCCTCTTCCGAGATCACCTGGTGAGCCAGTACCTGCTCGGTCATCAGTGTATTGGCACAATCAAGATTGCGACCTGAGCGTACTTCTTCAAAAAAAGTTCTGACAATCTGTTCTGGCGTCATCCGATCCACTCCATTTTTCGTTTTATCATGCATTGTACCAGAAGTCTCGACAATTCTCACTCTCTCGCAAAGATCAATTTAACTAGCTCTTATACAGGATTCTCACTCTATTGTATATAGTCATAATATACCATTACATATCTTGACAATAAGTCTATATGACCATAGACTAGCAAAAGACATTAGGGAATTAATAGGAGGTTTTGCTGATAAGAGGTTCAAAAATGAGTTTTAACCAGAAATGATAATCTTCGATGTTTAGATTTTTAGAAATTAGCCTTTGCAACAACTTAGAAAAACGAGAAAGCGGTGTACCATGAAACGTTTATTTTTGATTATGTTTACGCTCACCCTGTTATTGGCTGGATGCCAGAGCAATGACAAGGAGAGTAGCCCGTCCGAGAATAACCCCACAGAAATAGTAGAAGGCTCTAGCGTATTAAGTTTGAAGCAGAAGTACGGCTCTGAATCGAATAAAGCGATTATGCCGATGTATAATGTAGCTCAAGATGAAGAATTCAAGTTTAAGTTTAAAGCAGATTTAAGAAAAAGTAGCTTGTCAGCCAGTGACATTATTAGTGTACATACCGATATTAAGGCCCTTGAATCCAGCAAAGTTTACGCCACACCAGAAATCAATGACAATAGTGTCTCCATTAAGCCTCTTGGATGGGGTGTTTTAACCTCAGATAAGTTACGGACACAGGAGCAAAGCACTTGGGGTGGTGCCCCCATTTATTACATTCGCATTAATTATGATCTGGATGCCGAGAAGCTCACGCTACTGGACCATCCAATGATCATTCCTTTCACAGTAAAATCCGAGCTACCTGTTCCCAATCTCAAATATGAAATCGACAAGGATAAGCGCTTTAAACTGACTTGGGACAAGGTCGAAGGTGCAACCGAATATAAAATTTATAATCGTGCAGATCGAACGGTTATTTTTGAAACAAACAACGTACCCTTGCAAGGAGCGGAGAAAGCCTTCAATGGAAGCAATCCATTGGTTTTAACCACAACAACGGAAACATCCTTTAATGACTTTATGGAAGACGGAAAAGGCGGTCTTGGCACTATTAATGAACAGATGACTTCCTATCAGAACCATGGTATGAAGGGTGAATATTACGTCACAGCGGTCAGCGGAGATAAGGAATCCAATTTCAGCAACGGTGTTGCCACTGCCCCCCTCTCTAATCAGCTACCGATGGCTTTAAAAGAACAACTGTATATGAAGAAATTGAAGAACATGAATGAATTGCCTAAAACAACAAGTATTGAGTACATTGATGGTTCGTTTTCCCAAGAAACGATTGTCTATGACACGACTGGTGTAGAAATTTCAGAGTTCAACGAAACGAATATTCCGTTTCATATCAAAGGAACAGTTCTGAAAAGTTACGTACGCGTAGAAAATATCACCCAAGAAGATCTCGACAAATTGAATAATCAAACGGTTGCTGAGTCCAGTAACGGACTGGTGGAACCGAAGAACGACACACCTTACGTACCTGCACCTGATGTGCCAACCATTATCAACAATCATGATACGCCTGCGACTGAGCTGGCAACGGAAACAGAAGCAGACACAGAACCGACGGTGGAAGAAGCTCCATCTACGGAGTCCACAACCGATACTGGAACGTCAGAAGCCGATACTGATTCTGCATCCACCGAGACTGGCGATGAAACTCCCGATAAAGCTTCTGATGAAATTACGAGTGAATCTCCGGATCCAGCTTCCGAAATTGAAGAAGACAACTTGGTGGATGAGCAGAAATCCAATACACAGCAGAATGTAGAACAAGGCAATCAGGAAACGGTTCCTGAGCCGGCTACAGGCGATGCAATGATCAATGCAGATTCTGCATTGGAAGAAGTTTTGGCTAAAAACATGGTTGCTGCCCAAGACAAGATCTCTTTAAAAGCTTTTCCAGAAGCCCAGAATTTCACAACGCTCTCGGATGTTGTCCTGAAAGTAATGTACCAGAATCCATTGATTCTTGGTGTGGAAGGTTTTGAATACAATTACGGTACACTTACCCTTTCGATCCATTACAATGAGTCGGCAGATGTTATCCAGAAGAAGCAAAGCGAGATTATCGCCAAAGCAAACGAAGTTGTGGCTTCCATCATCAAGGAGGGCATGAAGGATGATGAGAAACGGAAAGCCATCTACGATTATCTGAACGATAACGCGAAGTATGATGATGCAGCATTGGAAAATGCAGAACAGAACAACTTTAAAAATGTCGATGCACAGTTCAACGATTCGTTTACAACTTACGGTATCCTTGTCAAAGGCGTTGGCGTATGTGCCAGCTATGCTTCCGTTTACAAACTACTCTCCGATCTATCTGGACTGGAAAGCATCGTCGTAACGGGAGCATCTAGCGGTGTTCCTCATGCGTGGAATAAGGTGAAAATCGGAAATGAATGGTTCCATGTGGATGCCACCAACAATCTGACCAATTCCGGTATTCCTTACTTCCTGTACAATGCAAATGATGAAACGGCTGCAAGCCAGAAAACGATAGCCGATAAGGATTACTGGCTTGATTCCGAACTCGCACTGTTTAATGGCGAAAGTGATGCGAACGATTATTATGTACAGAACGATCTCGAAGTCGCTTCGATTAGTGAATACAAAACGAAGGCTGAGAGTGAACTGAAAAATGGAGAAAATCGGGTGATTCTCCGTTTTGCCTCACCTGTGGACTCTGATGAGCTGATGACAGCTGCAGGCGAAGCCCTTGCTGCGGTAGATGAAGCCCTGCTGAATACAGCACAATTGGCCACACTCGGCAGCTACGCCATTCTGGAGCCTAACCCTGATAAGAAGTAATGCAATAATCAGGAAAAAGTCCATAACAACAAAGAACTCCATTCACCTTCATCGGGAATGGAGTTCTTTGCTTTTCTTGCCTATGATCACTGACCTAAGATTCATAGGCCCATTTTATATCCAAAATTACGGACTAACTGTACCGCCATTGGCGTTCAGTGTCTCACCGCTCACATAGCTCGATTCCTGGCTCGCCAGGAACACAAACGCCGGCGCCATTTCAGCAGGCTGTCCTGCACGGCCAAGGGGAGTATTAGATCCAAAATCAGCAAGCTTCTCTACGGGCTGTCCACCGACCACCTGAAGCGGCGTCCATACCGGACCTGGTGCGACAACGTTCACACGGATGCCTTTGCTGCCGACTTGCTGGGCCAGCGCTTTGCTGAAGGTGTTGATTGCAGCCTTTGTTGTCGCATAATCCAGCAGGATTGGAGATGGCTTATATGCCTGAATAGAAGACGTGTTAATGATGGAGCTGCCTGGTTTCATGTGTTTCACAGCTGCTTTACAGAGCCAGAACATTGAATAGACATTGGTTTTGAATGTCGCATCAAATTGTTCTGTAGTCAGGTCGGCGATCTGCTCAACAAACTGCTGTTTACCTGCCACGTTGGCGAGGATATCGATCCCACCGAGCTCTTTTACAGCAGATTCAATGAGTTCTTCGCAGTATTTCTCATCCTTGAGGTCACCTGGAATCGCAACAGCCTTGCGGCCTGCTTCTTCGATCAGCTTGACCACTTCCTTCGCATCGGCTTCTTCCTCGGGAAGGTAAGCCAAAACGACATCCGCACCTTCACGAGCAAAAGCGATGGCGGCTGCCCGACCAATACCGCTGTCTGCTCCGGTTACAACAGCTTTACGTCCGGTCAGACGTCCGCTGCCTTTGTAGCTTTTTTCACCTGCATCAGGTACAGGAGTCATTTCACGCTGAAGCCCCGGCTCCTCCTGCTGCTGCTTCCAATCTGATGTTGCCTTCGGATATTGTGTCGTCGGATCTTGCATGGTGTGCTGGTCTTGATTAGCCATGTACAATTCCTCCTCGGATTAATTTACAATGATCACTACGATCACAGAATAACCTTACGATCGCTGTTATCCCCAGATTTTTTTCTCTCCTTTTATAAGGGGAAAATCCGGGGATAAAGGCGAACACTCCGTTTCTCCAGGTTATTTCTGCGCTCTTCGTTATCATGTAAATTTTAAATTTATTTATTATGTTGTTTTCATAAAAGTTGCACTCTTTCCTTTGTAACCGAGATGGGTGGAATTTAAACTGGCTCTGAACATTTCCATGGCAAACCTTCCGAATTTGAATCTCCAGTTACTGGAGGTTGTATAATAGATCCTGAGGTGATTTCATTGAACCCAAGCAAAGATACCTATTCGATCGGTGAAGCTGCCAAAATGATCGGCTCAACTGTGAAAACGATTCGTTATTACGATGAAATCGAGTTGCTCCGGCCCTCTTTTCATACTGAAGGTGGTCACCGGCTCTATACACCGCAAGACGTTTGGCGGCTGGAACTCATCACAACGCTTCGCTATTTGAATTTTGGCATATCGGATATTCGCAAGCTGATGTCCGGTGAACTTGGCGTGTCACAGGCGCTGGATCTACAGATTGAAGCCCTGGAAACTCAGATCGGGACCATGAATTCCATGCTCTCCGTTCTGCAACAAGCGAAACAGCATGAAAAGGAAGATACACTCCATTCCGGACATTCTCTAACCTATGTTTCAAGCTTAGTGGATTCGCTGACCGCCAATGCCCAAAAAAGAAAACAATTCGTTTCGGCCAAAATGGAAGAATCTCAGCTGCTGGATGGTATTCCGCATGAATGGAGAGTTTCGTTTCTGCATTTTTTCGATAAATACCTGATGAAAGATACGAAGCTGTCTGCCCAACAAACACTGGCTTGGAAGGAAATCCAGGAAATCATCAACGATCCGGCCTATATCGCCGATCTGGCCCGCCTCGAACTTCCCTTCTTCACCATGGCGAATCATCCACAGATTGAAGCAGACGCCTGGGTGAAAAAAATGGAGACCATCCGCATTCGCGCCACCGAAGCTCTGGACAAACGTTGGCCATTAGATAGCCCTGCAGTGCAGAGCATGGTGTGGGATTTTGTGATGATGTACGCCAGTATTGAACATGCTGGAGATCCGGAAGCATTTTTTCGCAAACAAGCTCGATATATGCTCGACTCCGTAACAGAGCGCATCCTTCGTTTTAACAAGCTCTGCAAGATCGTGAATCCTGAATGGAGCCAGATCGTAGACGGCATTAATCTGTTGCAAGAAGGCATGCGACTGCGGTTAAAACAAATGGAAGAAGACTGAATTTCAGTCCTCTTCCATTTACACATTCAACCTTTTTTCAATGAATAGGATGTGTGTTCTCCCACTTCACTGTCCAACTGGAGCGGTTGCCCTTTCAGATAATGGTTAAAGAAGTCGATTGTTGTATCATTTACAATTTGGTGTGCTTTCCTTGCATCTACACCCTGTGACCATTCCAGAATGGGAGATACCAGATAGAGGTCCGAGAAGCTTAAATGTTTGGTATTACTCAGCTCCATCCAATAGTTCCCTCCCGCGGTCACCGGTTCATAACGTGCATACACTTCTTCGTAGTATTTCTCGGCTTCCGGACGAGTGGTGCCCATAGCTGCAATCTCGTCGTCACTCATGACACTTGTACCTGCAACGGTTGTGTCCGCGCTCATCATGAGAAACGGTTTGCCTACACCTTCAGCAGGAATGCGCTTCTCTCCAAACAATACGCCATCCATGTTCATACCTGCTTTGACACGAGGATCATCCATCAGCATCTGTACGGTTGTTGCCCCGCCAAATGAATGTCCAAACATGCCGATGTTGTCCAGATCCATATGACCGTTAAAACGCCCGTTTGCGTCATTGGCAGCCAGCTTCTCCACTTGATCCAGCACAAATTGCGCATCCTTCACCCACGTCTCGTTGAGCTTGTCCATATAACTGAACTGCAGTTGATCGAATCCTTCCTTGCCCTCCGATTCAAATTGCGCCACACGCCCATCCGGGAACACCGAAACCAGACTGCTGTACGTATGATTAATGCCCACAACAATATAACCTTGGCTGACCAGTTGCTCCACCTGGAACGTATTTTGGTTTTCATATCCATGTAGGCCATGAGAGAAAAGAATGACCGGATACTTGGCTTCCGCATCAGACAATGATGCCTCCTGAATAGCATGGGTTTTGACTTGGCTCAGGCTTGAAAATAAAATCTTTGGCAGTGCCAGTACATCATTAAAGGCTGTTGCATACACTTTCGGATCATTCACATAAGGAGCCGTTGTTCCCTTGGTGTCTTTATCCGTTGGATACCAGATCTGCACCATCAGTTCCCGTTTGTCTCCGGCAGTACTCGTCAGCAATTCCTCCCGGCTCTCATCCGTCCAATCGTAGGATACCGTACCGATTCCGTAAGGTCCTGTTGGTTTATCAAACGAAAATACCGGGAACAGAAGTGGCAGCCCCATCGTCACGGCAGCGTATACCAATACCAACAGCGATGTTCCGATGATTCGAACACGTCCGAATTTCCGCATGTCGGCTGATTTTGACCTCTTAGCGATTAACACAATCAGCGGAACCAGTGTGAGCAGATACGCCGGAATCATGGGCCAACGCAATCCCTCAATCACCCCATGTACCAACAATAATACAACCGATATGACCCATCCTCCCCACACCATTTTCCGAGGTTTATTTCGGCCCCCAATCAACCACACCAGCATCACTACATTGAAAATAAGATAAATCCATTCTAGTGTTCTCATTATTCCTTGCCCCCTTCTCTGCCACAATTAAAATTAAAATATATCGTGCAGCAGCTCTTCTATTTCCAATCATAAAACCTCCAGTTACAGGAGATTCAAGCATGAATTTTGAAAACAAAAAAATGCACTCCCTGTATGACACTGGATCTCCCGAAGGTTCTCCCATGTATTCAAGGAATGCACGAATGATATTACGATATTAACATCAACGATTTTATAATATAAGGTTAGTGATCTTCGCCTTCATCTACCCGCTGTCTTTTTCCTATGCCAAATACGAAATATCCGATCACAACGATCGCCATAAATGTAGCCCCAACAATCAGGGGTAACCGCGTATCCGGGTTAAATGCCATACCGATAATGACGAGCGTCAGATATACGATGATGATATAGTTGCTAATTGGGAACCATTTGGATTTAAAATTGTGGTCAGCCATCGCATTGCCCCAACGCTTTCTGAACCTGAACTGGCTGAAGGCTAGCGCGAACCACGGAACCATCCCCGGAAGAACACTTGCGCTATAGATGTACAGGAACAGTTTGGAGTCCGGCATCAGATAATTGAGTACCACACCCACCAGCAGCAAGGAAATCGTGATGATAATACTGTTGCGGGGGACCCCGCCTTTGGACAGCTTTTTGAAAAAGGCCGGTGCCTGTCCATTCTCCGCAAGCGTGTAAAGCATACGTCCTGCACTATAGATCCCACTGTTACATCCCGACATCGCCGCGGTAAGCACGACAAAGTTGAT
This sequence comes from Paenibacillus sp. ALJ109b, assembly GCF_010747435.1. Taxonomy (NCBI): domain Bacteria; kingdom Bacillati; phylum Bacillota; class Bacilli; order Caryophanales; family Paenibacillaceae; genus Paenibacillus; species Paenibacillus sp. ALJ109b. The sequence continues at coordinate 95,835 of NZ_JAAIFP010000011.1, read as the reverse complement.
AATTCCCGCAGCAGCGACAATCCCGACTTTGGCAAACGTCAGTACAAACGGACTTCCCGTCTCTCCCACTTCATTCCAAGGGTACAATGTCACGATGACAAAGATGGCCCCAACGTAAAAAATGAGAATACGCCACACGATGTTTTTGATCGCTTTACGCAGCGTGATCTTCGGATTTTCTGCTTCACCTGCCGTAATCCCTACCATTTCGACACCCTGATAGGCTGCCGTTACGATACACAGGGCAAATAGGAAACCTTTGATCCCTCCTGGGAAAAATCCGCCATGGCTCACCAGATTCGATAGCCCAATGGGCTGCCCTCCGTTCCCCCAGCCGAAGAAGATCAGTCCGGTTCCAATCACGATCATGAAGACAATCGCCGTCACCTTGATCAGCGCAAACCAGAATTCGAATTCACCATAGTACTTTACCGCTGCCAGATTCGCTGCCGCAATAATGAGCACGCCAGCCAAGGCAGGCAGCCATTGTGGAATATCCGGGAACCAGTAGCCAACATAAATCCCAATCGCCGTGACTTCTGCCATACCAACCGTTACCCAGAGGAACCAATAACTCCAGGCAGTCAGGAACCCGGCGAGTGGACTGATATACTTATGAGCAAATGTGGCAAATGAACCGGTAACAGGCTCCTGAATCAACATTTCCCCCATAATACGCATGACAAAAAAGATAATGATCCCGGCCAGCAAATAGGCCAGTAGCACTGAGGGACCTGCCCATTTGATCGTACTTGCCGATCCCATGAACAATCCGACCCCGATCGTACCTCCGAGTGCAATCAGCTCTACATGGCGGGGCTTTAGCCCTCTAGATAGTTGCTTTGATTCCAAACGATTCTCCCCTTTTCTGGTGTACAGCTTCTTGTTGTAAGATTAATTTTTTATATTCACATTAACGCAATGCAGAATTACTTCACCAAATTGTACGAGATGTTCCGCAGAAATACAACAAGGAATGTAAGGAAGCGGATTCAGGACACAGTAACATAAATAGAGCTACCAGAAAATTAATGTTAGGCAGGCATATCAAGATCGTATGAACGGAGTGTGAATTTTTTATTAATGGCACTAATTATGTAGTTCGTACAATCTCTAACACATAGTATCCATTCTTATATACAGATTCAAATACATGAACTCTTTCAGTTTTAATCAAAAATGCACCTCTTAGAAGTACAAATTGGAGCCTGCCAAGGATTCCATAAACTTCTGTTGGGGTGCTTTTTTCTGTGAACGGGGAGGCCTCATTTATAGTAAACTGGAGAAAATGTCCAATCATTCGGGAGGTCTGCTTATGCAAGAGCAACATGCTGCACGAGTCGAATTATTCGTTTCCAACACTCAGATCATCAAAAAATCATTCAAGTGGCAAAATGTGATGATGCACCGTCTGGCAGCCCTTTTATATGCAGCAGAAAATAAACAAGCCGATGGCGAGGCCATTCGCCAAAGTCATGAATTGATTAAGCAAAACACCAATCTCTTCTCGGCCTTCAGGGGAAATTCGGCGATCAGCATCGCCACCTTACTCTCGCTTACGACAGATCAGGAAAAGAAACTGGAAGACACCCTGCTTATCTATGATCTGATGAAAAAAATCAAATTTCGTACGTCCGATTTTCTGGTTATCGCCGCCTATCAGATTGCAGCTCACGCGACGACTGAGCAATTCGAGCATAAGGTCGAACGAGCCAAAGCATTTTATGATCACATGAAGGCCCAACACCGCTTTCTTACCGGACAGGACGACTATATTTTTGCTGCTATGCTGGCCCTTTCCGATCTTGACGTGGAATTAGGTGTGACCCGTATGGAGCAGCTGTATGTAGAATTAAAACCTGAGTTCTCACCAGGCAATAGTGTGCAGGCATTAACGCAGGTACTCGTCCTAGGTGATGATAATCCGGAGGCGGGCGCTCATGTGATAGCGTTAAATGAGGCGTTCCGCAGACGGGGAATACGATTAGACAAAATGTACACCCTGCCGGCTCTGGGAATCCTCTCCCTACTGCCCGCTGACAGAGATACGTTGGTAGAGCAAGTTGAGGAAACGCATGAATGGTTGCGTACACAGAAGGGCTTTGGTGCCTGGTCAATCAACAAACAGGAATTGCTGCTGCTCTCGTCCTCGCTGGTGGCAGTGCAATATGTGGAGGATCTTCGAAACGGCGTCCTGACCACGACGGTCTCCACTAGCATCACCAACATTATCATTGCCCAACAGGCCGCCATGGCCGCTGCTGCAACATCGGCTGCCGTCGTAGCTTCGACTTCATCGAACTAAGTAAAGGTCATGAAATGCATCTTACAAAATAAAAGAGGCCCTCTGGAACCATCCAGAAGGCCTTCTTCATTTGAATTCATCATTGCTGTTAGTCATCACTGCTGAACAATCCCCGTATCCCGGAACTCTTCCACGAAACTATTGAGCCAATCCGAACCATAATCCAGCGCGCCCATATCACTTTCGATAAAAGCAACATCCAGACCCATAACCCAGAATCGGCGAGCAATAATAAAAAGGTCAACAGCCTGTTCATCTTCGGCAGTGAAGCTTCTAACCGAACGATATCCCGCTATGAGCGCACTCCATAACACTTCTTTTTGCTCACCAGACTGTCTCTTTCGAGCCTTCACCTGCGCCAGATCGTAGGCACGCCAACCATTAGCCGCCCACTCAAAGTCATAATGGATGAACTGATTGCCCTGTTGAAAAGCATTATTGTTCCCATGCATATCACCATGGCACAGTCCATTGTCCAAACCTAGTTTGGATGCGACGCTGATGCGTTCTTTTAACGCTCTAGCAAACGTATGTAGAAATGATGATGCTTCATTTTTTTCACCGATGTAGTTAATGATTCGTTCAAGAGGTTCGTCAATGAGAAACTTCGTATCCAACTCATATCGCGGCTGCTCCAATACCACTTGGTCCATCGCTTTATGCAGCTCAGCCGCAGACTGACCAAAAGCGTAACACGACTCTTCATCTTCAAGGTTGTTCTCGATACCCTCTATATACCGAAACATCACAGCAACCCGCTTGCCTTCCGCGGCCTCCAACACCGTATATCCAGTATGATCTTTCTTCTTGATGTATTCTCCAATATCGGTATGTACAGATGAACCTAAAATGCCCTTTAATTGAGATAACAGGGGGAGTTCGTACTGAACATCGTTTTCCGTAATTTCAGTACGGTAGACACGAAGAATATACATGCCAGAAGAAGTACGTACCCGGTAGGTATCATTTAACCCTCTCAGCCAAAATAAACATTCTTCCCACGATCCGATGTCGTATTGATCACTCAATACATGCTCCAGATATTTAGGGTTGAGCACTGAACGTAAAGCAGTCGGTTGATTGAACATATGTATGCTCCTTCAGTTTGATATAATCATCACTTTAGTTACAGATAAATGATTCTTTCATCTATCAATCTATAACATAGTATATTTTTAATTTATTTTCCAGAATATATATTTAATCAGGTGAATGCATAGCTGAATTCATTTAGCCTCTTTTATGTGCACCAATCACTTTCACAGCCTTGACCTTGAAGTATACTTCAGGCTTTATACTGTGGATATCATACTTTATGGATGAGAGGCGGCGCCCAAATGAGTGTAAATATATATAACAAAAAACGCTCTATCAAGAGCTATTTACTAGAAAAATACATCGGAACTTTAGATAGCAAGAAGAATTTATCCACGCGAGAAAACACCCTGAATCACTTGCAACATATGGGTGTAGAGAACACTAAGCCTTATGAGCTGGGTAAGGTTAAATTAATCTCCTCAGTCAACAAACGTTCCTTTGAAGACATGCAGGTGTTTACATTGAATGACCAGAAATCTGCTGATCAAAAAGTGATCCTATATATACATGGCGGCGCTCATACACACCAGCCTCTAACCTTTCATTGGAAGTTCATGGACCGCATCGCACAATCGTTGAATGCCAAAGTTATAGCCCCCATCTATCCCAAAGTGCCTCATTTCAACTACCAGCATACATATCCAAGACTCTTAAACTTATACCGGGAAATCATTGAATCGATAAAGAGTCCTGCACAACTTACTATTATGGGAGATTCAGCGGGTGGAAATGTTTCGCTCAGTTTCGCACATTACATTAAGATGAATCTTCTTCCTCAACCCAAAGATATCATTTTGTTATCGCCATGTGTAGATATGGTTCTGGACAATCCGGTCATATTCGATTATGAGACCCGAGATCCGATGCTGGCTGTGGAAGGCTATGATGTAATTCGGAGAATATGGGCGGCAGATAAAAATCTGGATGATCCATTGATCAGTCCAATCTACGGAGACTTCAAAGGACTCGGAAAGATTACCATTTTCATCGGAACCCATGAAGGTTTATTTCCCGACAACATGAAGCTCGACAAACTGCTTACCGATCAGGGTATTGACCATAATACCTTTGTATATCCCAAAATGAATCACGTCTTTGTGCTATACCCTATTCCTGAAGCCAAGGATGCAGAGCGCAAAATCATTAATATTATTAAGCATGTATCACATGAATCGCATAAGTAAGACTACTACTGAAAAAAATCCAGGAAAATCTCCTTCAGCACTTGTAAATTGTATTATTCCGGGTATAATACTCGGTATATAGAAAAGTAGAAAAGCGTAGCTGACTGGAGTGAATAACGCCATGGATTCTTTGACAGAAACTTGGGTTAACGATTATTTGGACTTATATAATTATGCCCGTACCATAGAAGACTTGGAATGGGCTGAAGATATTCTCAGGAAGCTTCAAGATCAGAAGGATGCGTTGCTGGAGGAAGAACGAAAAGCGATACTGCTCCGTGAGCTGCTTACAAGCTACGACCGAATCAACAAACAACTGGTGGACATTTTCAGCAAGCTGAGAGTCGCTTCAGAAGGTTACCAGACTGAGTCTTTACAGGAGCAATGGTTCAAATTGAAGCTAATGCGGATTGATGTCTCTCGGAAGATTCTTCAATATAAATAAAATAAATAAAAAAAGCCGGTCTGCAGTTCGTCTGCTTAACCCGCCTTGATTAAAGGCTTACTATTCTTTTGATGCGTACAGTCAACTGTTCCGCACATATGTAAAGCCCGCCAGCTTTACATAAAATGAATGATCGATAATTACATGGATGCTTTCTTCATGTTGCTCATCATACCCATCATTGTTGTCATCATTTCGTCGCATTCTTGCATACAGGACATCATTTTATTCATGTCCATGCCTTCCATCATGCTTTTGTCTTCCATGCATTCCATCATCATCTTCATGGATTTCATCTTGGACATCATTTCTTCCATGCACATGTTCATCATCATGTTCATACACATATTTTCCATTTCAACTTCCTCCTTTCAAATATAGTTAACTTCCTTTTTTTAGCATAAACGATTCCCCATTTAAAAGCAATCTTTTTCCTCTTGCCTTTTCTGTAAAATCGATGTATAATACGCATTTCACTTATCAATCCAGTCGGAAATAAAGGCTTTTGTGGAGAGATGATCTCTCCGCAAAGGCCTTTTTGTATGCCTGCCTAAGTCTTGAATAACTGGATTATCTATCAAATTTATCCTTGTTCAGCAAATGTGTGTCCTTTACAATAACTTTAGAAATTCCCGTATATCGATTTCTTTATCAAACGATATCCATATATGGTATATGGCATAGCACTTCCTTAATTACGATATAAGCTCTTACTTGAGTTTATATAAAAAAAATGATACAGGAGGCTATCGAATGTTCAGATTCATTTTACCGTCTTCCAAGCTAGTATTGATTTGCTGTCTGCTGGTGCTTACAACGGTAAGCATGCTGTTCAACAGTCCAAAGGCGTTGTCACATGGTTACGTAGAAGGGCCAGCGAGCCGAGCTGCACTGTGTGCTTCGGGAGTCAATCAAGATTGCGGCAGTATCGTGTATGAACCCCAAAGCCTGGAAGCACCTAAAGGCTTCCCTACTGCAGGACCTACGGACGGCCATATTGCAAGCGCTAACGGCGTCTTCCCTAAGCTCGATGAGCAATCCGCAACACGTTGGTCGAAAGTGAATATGTCTAGTGGCAGTAATACGTTTACTTGGAAGCTGACAGCTAACCATTCAACGGCAAGCTGGAAATATTATATTACGAAAACGAACTGGAATCCGAATGCACCTTTATCCCGTGATTCGTTTGACCTGACACCGTTCTGTTCAGTTCCCTATAATGGCAGCCAACCACCATTTAGCTACACCAACTCATGCAACGTACCCGAACGTAGCGGTTATCATGTTATTCTAGCAGTCTGGGAGGTTGCGGATACTCCCAACGCCTTCTATAATGTCATCGACGTAAACTTCTCCGGGACGAACCCGGTTGATAATGTGGCACCAACACCTCCAACTGCACTTGTGGCAACTGCAACTGCTGCGACCAGTACATCTTTATCGTGGAAGGCTTCATCAGATAATGTAGGCGTAACGGGGTATAAAATTTACAACGGGACTACCTTAATAGGCAATGTGTCCGGCACAACTACAAGCTATACCGTAACAGGGCTGACAGCAAGCACAGCTTATACCTTTACGGTCAAAGCAGTCGACGCAGCAGGCAATGAATCTGCAGCCAGTAATAGTGTAAGCGTTACCACGACTGCGCCTCCTGCAAACGACACTACTGCACCTACATCTCCAGGCGGGCTGCATGTGATGGGAACACCAACCTCCTCCAGCATTCAGCTGATGTGGACGGCATCCACGGATAATGTAGGCGTGACAGGGTATAAAATTTATAACGGCTCTACTTTAGTTACAACGACATCCGGGACGGCAACGTCTTATACGGTAACCAATCTTGAAGCGAACACAACCTACAACTTCTCGGTTTATGCTGTTGATGCAGCAGGCAACCAATCTGCTGCCAGCACAGTCAGCGGTAAAACAGCCGCTGCTTCTACTGCACCTGCATGGGCAGCTAATACGCAATACACAGCGGGTACAATCGTGAGCTACAATAACCTGACGTACAAATGCCTTCTTACACACACGTCTCAAGTGGATTGGATCCCTTCGGCAACACCAACCCTCTGGCAGCTGCAATAACGGGATTGACTGGAGGATTAGTTAAAAAGAAGTCCACCCAGATTCTGTTTAAAACCATAGCCGGTCCATATTCAGGGGATCGGCTGTGTATTACACCATGCAAAATAAGACGCTTCAGGAATTAGTCCCGAACGTCTTATTACTTACTTTTTATGTTTCTATACCGATTTTATCATATGTCCATCTTCCAAGAACGACTCTGGCGCCTGTATCCTCACCCACCCCAAGTACATGTGCCATTCTGAAAAGCGGTTGATTGATCATGATTAATGATCATGTTCCTTCAGTTTATTTTTTTATCTATAATGCCATAGCCAACAATGCTGTGATCCAGACGTGCAACCAAATAGATAAAAGCTTCAGGCACAGCGTAGATGGAATCGATTGAATTTTGCAGGAGGGCTCCACATTCCAAAATTCTTTGAACTGCTCCAGATCGATCTTCTCCACACATTCCACCGTGCAGGTTGTTTGCGGTATGAATTTATCTTTTTCCAACTGGAAACATGGAAATTCCCTTTGAATTTTAAAGTTATGTTATTATAGAGCGGAACTGCGGATTCGTTAGATTGGATGACTTCCAGCAAATATTGCTCTACATTTTTTTCTTTTAGCCTCACAAAAAGCCGTTTAATCCACCAAATATATGCCCTAAAACATTAAAATATATCATTATGGAAGAGAGAACTATAGAAATTGGTAGAACAATCAGAAATCTTAACGGACTTTTAGGAACAATAAAAAGTAAAACAATGACCATAATCAGATATATTCCCATAAGTATAGGGATCAAATAGTAGTGAGTGTGCTCAGGTAAGTAAGCGTGCCGCAATTGAAATCCTTCTGACAGTAAGGCTGTAATCGGAAAGGATAAAATCAAACTAGATATGATTCCATAGCCACGTGCATACCACATTACATAAGCACATACCGGAGATATCAACGCGCATATTCCCCAAAATATAATTTCTCTCTTGGGGAAAAAGTGCAAAAAAAACACGGTGTACACATAGTAAACAGTTAATAGCGACACAAAAAAGAAGAATATCTTTAGAGCTGCTAATTTGGGAGAATAACTAAAAACCGATAAGAGTGTTGCAACAAAAATCCATATACCTAAACGTCCACCAATAGCGTCAAATATGGGATTAATCCCCTGTGCATCTACAAGCTTTGCTGCTAAACCTAAAATTACCCCGATCACTATCGCACTTACAATGGAAATTTTTTTTGTTCAGTTGTTGAATTGTTTCTAATTCTAATTTGATTCAACTTATTACGTATTTCCATTTCAACCCTCCAATTCCCATAATCACCATATACTTTAACATGATTTATTTGATATTTTCATATATTTTGTGAAATAACCCTATTTTTTAGAAATTACAGAAGTTTACATAACTTGGTGTTTTCCAATGTTGTTAGACGAACACCCTTTCTATACAAAAACTCATCCCAACTGAATAAAGATTACCCTCCCTAGTAATATAGACGAAGTGGAAAATGTCCATGGTTGATTCATAGAACAGGTTTGCATTTATGGTTTACATTATAAAATATTCATGAGTAAAAATTCTTTTTAGCCCAAATAGACCGCTCCCTGGTCAGAAAACGGTCTATGCAGAAGATATTCTATGAGGACATCGATTTGGTTACACCAATCTTGGTGATGACCGTATCATACGGAGCCAGTTCGAGCGTTTGTTTTCCATATTCCGTATCGATCGTCGTTTTTTGCTCCTGGTCACTATTGTTGATCACAACCAATATGTTACTTTCCGGATAGTAAGCACACTCGGTATACAGGTTATCCGGGATATACTTCGTTTCATCGTACTCCTGGCCTGCAAAGCGAATCAGATTCAGCAGCAACCTTGTGTTCTCCCAACTGAATTCGAATGAAGGCAGGTAGATTCCTTTTCCTTTACCAAAATCATGTGTAGACAATGTAATCATGCCATCCGTTTCATCCACCACAGCAGCTGTTCCATCGGTAAGATATACGTTATTCTTCGGCGTTATTCTTGCCCCTTCCGGCAACAAACCATGCTCATCGCAAGTCTCATATGTCCATTTTCCATGAACCACCCTGGCGCCAGTATCCTCATCCACCCCAAGAACATGTGCCATTCTGAAAAAGCTGTCGTACCCTTCTACCGCCGATGGCTGGTTGATGCCAATAAAAGTACCGCCTTCATACACCACCCATTTGGTCAGCAGGTCCACACATTGGTGGTCATTCCAAAGTTCTCCGCCGCTCCAGGCTGAACCGGCAGAGCCGGCATTGATAACGACATCTATATGTTGCAGCACGCCCTGACGGATATCTTCAAAATCTATGAACCGCACTTCAACCGGTAAGCCTGACAAGGCTTCATTTACATGAATCAAGTCATGCATATACGTTTCATGTAAATGGCCGGACAATGTCCACGATCTTAGTTTGCCCCAGCTATGCAGAACAGCTACCCTCGTCTTAATCTGATAGGGCTTGCCTTCATGATGCAGCTCTTTTATTTCCCTGAACTCGTTCGCAATCTTCTCGACGTAATCGCAAAAGTCCGGGTAAGGCTCAACCAGATGCAAATATCCACCCAATCCAATCCGGTCAATCGGCTCTCTGAGCAAAGCGCGCCTTATATTGATCCAATACTTTTTGGCATCCAGCGTAGGGTTTCCTCCCTCCTTAAAGGTAGGAAGTCCGCCTAAGCCCACCGGAAACAAGTAGGGATGCAGACGAATCTCATGGGTATCCACGTTGACACCTGAACACATTCTTGCCTCATAACCGGAAAACACACATTTAATCATCCCATCGAATCCAAACTCCTGAAAGCGGTCATTGTAAGGCTCCATGCCAACCCAGCTGTCATCATAGAAGACATACGCCAGCTTGCCGTGGTTATGCACGATATCAATTAACTTCTTCCCAAATTCGATCACAAAATCATTGATAAATGCCATCCAGTCCAGTTTGCGCTGCTCCGCCGGGATATGACTTACCCGATATTTGCCGCCATTCACAAAATCCTCAGCAGAGAGCGAATATCCAACTTTTTTGGCAAACAGATCAAGTGCTCTTGAACTTACCGTGAAATCATATGAGCCCCAATCCGAGAAGAGATGGCGATTACGCTCGTCGCTGCCCCAGATCCAGGCGAAATTATAAAATAATGAAGTAAAACGAACCACCGTTGTTTCCTGATGCTGCTGACACCAGTCCTCCATCCAATCCAGCAGATATGTCTGCGTTTCCGAATAGATCGGATCAATTTGCATCAAATGCTCCTTGTCCCAATGGTTCGTGGTGTGATTGTACATCGAAATCTCTTCCCAGATCCGATAGGCCATGAAGCTTACCGTGTATTTATGCCAAGGGACGATGCCGGTAATGACTACATGACCGGATTCTCTCTCATAATTCCACTGTCCTCTTGGTACTTCTTCACCAGTTGTCCGGTCAAAAACCTGCCAATACTTAAACGCTTCTTTGGAATCATTCACCTTGAATTGTTCAGCAAAAAAATCCTCCATCAGATAAAACGATACATAATCTTGTACAGCTACCTTCGGATTCGTAATTAAAAAACATTGCTGGAGCTTATCTTGATTTTGGGATGCCCACTCATTATGATCCCGGATAATACAGATAGTCGAATAAATGCCATATCCCGCATTAATAATCTCATCGGATAATTGTGTGCCATCACTGTCACGAATGACATCGGCACCCCACCGTTCGGCAAGTTCCAAAGTCAGTGCCTCATAACCGGATTCGCCGGGTAGTGTAAAGGAGCCTTTGATTGGTTTGGACAACTTGGTTCCCTCCCTATTTCAACATGTCGGACAGGAAAGCGAGCGCCAGGCCCTGACCCCAGCCCTGAATCCAGTCTTTTGGAATATTCCGATATCCTTCCCGATCCTTCATCACCGCCGTACCACCAGATACACCAAGCACACGTCCATCTTCACTAATGTTGTTCAGGATGCCTTCCAATGCCTTTTGCACGTACTTTGTATGTAGCGGATTACCGTTATTGATCATGGCTGCTGCAATACCAGCGGAAGCCGAAACCTCTTCATACGACTGCTCGTCATCCAGAACTGTCCGCCACAAGCCATTCTCCGTCTGCACGAGCTTCAAAGCTGCCAGTTGATCCCGGAGCGAGCACTCCACGTCCATGCACTGTGGATATAGATACCAGTCCTTCAACTGTGGTTTTACTTGTGACATGGTGTAAGCGCCCCATGCGTTCGCTCTTCCCCAATATAATCCGGACATGTGGTCCTTGTTGACGTTATTGTAGCCGTGGTACCAGAAACCGCTGCTCGGATCTTGCAGGTATTTGATATGCCAGTAATATTGATTCAGAGCATCCTGAATCATTTCCTGATCCTTTAATTTGCTTCCTACACGGAGTAGGAAAAATGCCGCCATAAACAGGGTATCCGCCCATGCCTGCTCGGGAAAATCATTGGAAATGGATACGGTATGCTGCAGCACATTATCTCCGAATCTGAGCGCATGATTTTGAAGATAATCCACTTTGCTCATCACAATATCCCAATATTTTTGGTTCCCTGTTTCTTCATATAAAGTAATCAGCATATGGCCCATGGCACATGTATTTACGGTCCAGTCTGGCAAGCCCAGCTCGATGTATTCATCCGCCCATTGGACAAGCCTGTCCAAATACTCTTGATTCCCGGTCGTTTGATAAGCTCTGGATACACCATAATACGCCACACCGCAAGGCCAATCCCACGTCAAATCCATCGCCAGTGTTTTTTTCGTAACGTTATCAATAACGTTTAAAATTTCTTCCCTGTCATATTTCACTTGAAGCATCGGTGATTCCCCTCTCGTAGCGCACACGCCCCCAAATGCGCTTGAGAGCTGTCCGTCCTTGGTTTGAAAACGCTTTACTTATTCCATTGTACGCAGTAAAATAGTGTCAATCTAAGCATATTCGCAACAAAACTGCGCAATTTCAATCATTTATGAAAAGTCTGATGGTTTACACTACGTCACCTACGCAGTCAGAACAAAATTAAAATGGACTCCAATTGACGAATGGGGGTATCATACATGGTCAAAAAAAAGAAACCTGTGATTGAGTACCGCCATTACAGCCTCCCCATCAACTTCCCTGTCCTGTTGTTAAGCGGTGAACGATGGAAAATATCCGATATCAAAAGTGAACATCTTCATTTCCACAACCATCTGGAGATTGGTATTTGTCATTCAGATAGCGGCATTATGGAGATTAAAGGTGAATCGGTACCTTTTAAAGCCGGTGACGTGACCTTTATCCCCAGATATCTTCCTCATACAACGTATAGTTCACCCAATGAAGCCAGCCTATGGTCTTATCTCTTTTTCTCGCCCGAAGACCTCTTTCAACAATCGTTTAAGAGCAGTGCCTACAGTAACTTTGAACCCAATTTGAGGGCAATTAAGGGATTAAACTGCATTTTAAACAGGGAGGAACATCCGAGGATTTATACCCTTGCGACATCTGTGGTAGAGGAATTAAAGCAGAAAAATCCTTTTTATCAGGAAAGTGCCTACGGCTTATTATTATCCCTTTATATCGAACTCCTGCGAATCCATTCCCGGAATGAACCTTTGGCAGACCAAGAAACGCAGCATAATCTAAAAGGTGACCTTGTTATTTCTCCGGTTCTGGAGTATATCACCAAAAACTATATGTCGCCCATTACCATCGATTTTCTCGCTGATCTGTGCCACCTAAGCACCACTCATTTTCGAAGAAAATTTCATGACATTATGGGAACCGCGCCTCTGGATTTCCTGAACAGCACCCGGATTGAAGAAGCCTGCAAACAATTAAAAAGCACAGACGCTTCCATTCTTTCGATCTCTGAACAAGTCGGTTTTCAGTCCATTTCCAGCTTTAATCGCTGCTTCTCCAAACTTATGGGGAAATCGCCGAAAGAATGGCGCAAAGGCGCACAGTCCGAAGTGCAATCTGCGAAAGCCTCCATTTTGGAGTTTACGGGGTGGGTTTAGGGAAGGGATATCTGCGATAGAGTTTATAGGCAAATTAAAGACGCTTCGGGAGCGAGTCTCGAGCGTCTTCTTTGAACTGAAATGTTTAGTTTAATTGCCATGCTAAATGTACCACTCACTGTACTACACATTACAAAAACGACTTAACACTTGAATGATTTGGTCTTTGCTCATTGGTGCATCATGTCCTGGAACATACGTAGTAAATGAGAGGTCCTTCAAAAACTCAACATATGCTCTCATTTTATTAGGATCAATCTTGCCTTCCCCATGATAGTAATCTCCACTATGTGCATCACCTGCAAATAAAATTCCGGCTTCTTTTAAATATACAACACAAGAATCTTCTTCATGAGGTCCGCCTACCTTTAGTATCTGGCAAGTAGTATCACCCAAATCTAGCGTCAAAGAATCCTCGAACATAATCGAACCCGTGCTAACCGAAATATCATCAAACGTATCATATTCTTTTTTCATACAGTTATAGGCAAAATCTATTTCTTCTTTTGTCTCCAGGCGTTTTATGACAGATTCTTCATCCCATTCCCATCCTTTTAGTCTCTGGAGTATTTCATTCGTTGCCGATGAGACTATGGTTTCTCCATCAAACGCATGCATGCCAAAAGTATGATCCCAATGCCAGTGGGTGATCAAAGCATATTTGGGACTTGGTAGATCTTGATCATCCAGACACTTGATAAATGCATCGAAATGCGATTTAGAATTGCCACAATCAATCATAATGGAGAAGTTTCTACCTAATACATACCCTAGAACAGGTCTATCTGTTTCTCTGACACTTTCGGAATAATAAATAGATTCATTTAATTTTTTCAGTTCCATAATATAGCGTTCCCACCTTTATGATACAGACTTAAGATGTACCATACCAAATCTTTCAAGCCAAAAAGAGAAAAATGGGTTACAACTACAATATGGGTTATCCAAAATCCTGATAAAAGATTTTAAGAATAGCCCATATTAATTTCCATCTATTTATCTTAAAAAACAAACCGTGAGGCAATTCTACAGTACCTCTGTCGTAAGCGTGAATCCTTCAATCACGACATCTTCGTCCACTTCAATCATGATACACCGTCTGCCTTGAAAATTCACTTGTTTCACATATCTCAAGTCTTGTGGGCTAACCGAAATCGTAGCAACTTTAGTTTCAATCTTAATGGACTTGGACGTAAACTTCGGCATAACACTGGTCGCTTTCATTTCATAATTCTTGTTGTCGACGATAGTTTCAAATGCACGTTCCACCTTCTCCGACGTCAGGTCCTCGACACCGCTTGCAGTCAGTAAACGTTCCAGATCTTTATAATCCAGCTTCGGAGGTTCTTCCTCATGTGACTCTTCGTTAATTTCGATGACCCGGTTGATCTCCTCGTACACATGTGCAATTGTGGCTGAGTCCAGTTGTTCACCGGCCACTTCCTTCACGATATCTTCGAAGATCGCTCGTTCTTCCAGCGCTGTCACAGACCTTTCTCCATTCAAAACATTTTCAACAAAATGCGGATCCGGGAAATTGGATTTCCCTGTGCAATATAGAACACGATTCACATCAGAGTAGTTGTCCGTTACGCTCGGGTACAGGAAACCCTGCTCCGGGGTGCTTAATTTGACAACCGGATCTACAATGACATTGTACTTAAATTCTCTCTCCACGTAATCAAACAAGAGCGTTTTCCGCTGCTTCTCCGTGGAATTCACACTGCACAGAATGAATGGATGTGCGAACACTTCATTTTTCTCGCTCTCTTCCGCTTCATCGTTCCGAGCCTTGGTTGGCAAGTAATACTGTCCACGAACAAACGTGATCACCATATCCCGTTCATACTTGGCATCCACCAACATTCTTTCTACTAACAGGAGCATCAGGTCCTGCCATTCCTCCGGATCTCCTGTTACCAGTGCTTGGTGAAGCATCACCTGAGCCGGCTCCTCCGCTTGCTCCTGGAACTTCAGCTCAAACAATTTCTGATCCAGCTCACCCGTCAGCAATTTTTTGAAATTGCCCATGTACAGTTCCTGTTTCTCTCTATCCACCAGCTCAAACGGATGGCGCTCCCAATGATAAATCTCGTTCGTTTCTTTCGTAATATACACGTTGAGAATATCGTAAATATTCAGTAAATCATGATCCATCTTAAACTGTTTGCGTATATGCGCGACTTCTTTTTTATTCATGATTCGTTAGACATCTCCTCAAGTAAATTGGCCTTACAAGTATAAACGATATAAAAAACCTTCGCTAGAAGGACCTTTATCTTTATAAGTCATCTGCGGTAACTAAACAGAAAGACGCATCAGGAATGATTCCCGTGCGTCTGTTTTTCGATTCACTGCTTATCTTTTCAATTAACCGCTGTTCGGCAACATATCTGCATTCAACAGGGGTTCACGGCTGGGAGACACTTTGCTCCCTTCACGCAAAAACATTAACCCCATGAACAAGGACACAACACCAATAATAATTAGCAATGCCCCCAACTCCTGACTGTAGGCTGTAAGCGCTCCGTCCCGAAAAGCCATTCCACGAATCAGGCGGTTAAGCCAGTTCATGGGTAGTGCCCATGCGAAAATTTGGAACGGTTCTGGAAACGCCAGCGGCGTTAGTTGAATTCCCGTTGCCAGAAAGGAGGGATACAATACAAAACTGGTTCGTAGGCTTACTTTGGATATGTCTTTGGCTGTGTATCCAATCAACATACCCAGAAGTGATAAGGCGAAGGCATAAATAACCAATGGGATGATAAAAAGATAAGGCTCCGCTTCAAAACGCATTCCCCCCACCTGCTTTAACAATCCATAGGATAGAAGCAGCGATAGGGAGCTCAACACAGCGTACGGCACACTCCTAACCCATAGCTGGAAAGGTGACCCTCCGTTTGAAAATAGCTTCCCTTCCCGGCGAAGCCGAGGTGCAATCGAGCCTGCTGCACTTGTTGTAATCATCAATACTACGATATTCACAAATCCAAGCACCATAAAACCGACATAACTGGAGGTTGGATTAAATAGCATCCTTTGCTGAAGCGAGATCGGCGACACGATTCCTTTAGCTGTTTCTGCATCCATCCCTTTCTGGATCAGTCGTGTCATGGAAAGGGTCATATTTTCCGTCTGGATGATCTCCTGAATCGCGGTCCGGATTCCGGTTAGCCCCGAGGGCATTGCGTTATCCATCAAGATGCCGATATTCGTCGATTTTCCCTGTTGTTGACGTAATCCCAATTGATTGGGAAGCATAATGACAGCTACTGCCTGCTCGTTGACAAGTAATGTTTCCGGACTCATTCGGCTCGCATATACGCTTTTGACGCTCATATATTGCGAGGCATTTATTTTGGAGATCAACTGCCGTGAATATTCGCTATGATCCTCATCAATGACCACAACTGGCGATTTGCTAATTTGATTCTGCGAGAACATTAAACCAAAGAATAGGGCTGCAATAAGCGGGCCGATAAAAATCAATCGAACATACTTACTTCCCGATACGTACTTCCACTCGTCAATCAGTGATTTCATCAAGTTTCACCTCTGCTGTCATCCCAGGAAGTAAATCAGCATTCGAATCCATCGATATTCGGACCAAAAACATACTTAGATCGGCTTGCCCCTTTTCCCGTGACATGCGCAAGCTCGCAAATTGTGGCGCAGATGAGATGGACGTAACCACCCCGCTCACCTGTGTTGGCTGATCCAAATACGGAAAATGAACATCAATGGCTTGATTCACTTCAAGCTTTTGAATTTCACTCTCCTGTATGTAAAGGTCCGTATAGTAATTATTCTTTTGCAGAACTGCCAGCGGCACGCCTACTTGTACTTGATCTCCCTGCTTTACAGCAACTCGGTCGACCAAACCATCATACGGTGCGAGTACATCCACATCTCCTTCCCCAGCTGATTTCACTTTGAAAAGCACCTCTCCCTCTTTCACGGAGTCACCTGCAGACGCACCCGCCTCTACAATTGCCCCAGAACTATTCTGATAAAACAATGTCGTTTGCTCTGCCTCAAGCATGCCTTGTTTCCTGCTCTCGGCCTGACTTACAGCATCCTTCCCTTTAACAGCCAGAAGTGAACCTCCAACAATGAGCACCATTGCAATTCCGATATACAAACCTGCTTTTAACTTCATCCTTTTTCTCTCCCATTCCCAATCCTCGTGTATGGTTAAATTTGTTGACTATTTTTCTTTTTCATTTTGGTGACCGCGTTCTCGGCAGCCTCCATGATCACTTCTCCCAACGTGGGATGAGGGTGAATCGTCATGGCCAGATCCTCTACGGTTGCGCCCATCTCAATTGCAAGCGCAAGCTCCGATATCAGTGTGGATGCCTCCACGCCAACAATTTGCGCACCAATAACAATTCCTGAGGTAGGATCAGCCACTATTTTCACAAATCCTTCGGTTTCCCTTAATGCCAATGCTCTTCCGTTGATCCCAAAAGAAGATTTTCCGATAATCACCGGAATGGCCTGTGCTTTGGCTTCCGTCTCACTTACTCCAACACTGGATAGCTCTGGTTCAGAAAAGACAACAAGCGGAATCACCTTGTAATCGACTTTGGAGGTAAGACCCGCAATGGCCTCCGCTGCTACTTTGGCTTCGTAGGATGCCTTGTGAGCGAGTGCCGGACCAGCCGTAATATCTCCAATGGCATAAATGTGCGGGATAACCGTTCTGCACTGTTCATCCGTCTCAACCAGTCCCTTGTTTGTTACAGGCAAACCTATGCGTTCCAGTCCTAACTGGCCGTCTGTATTGGGTTTCCTGCCGATTGTGACCAATACATATTCCGCTGTAACCTGGTGCTGCTCTTGATTTTTGGAATAATGCAGTGTAATGGAATCAGCCTTCTGCTCCACCTTTTCAGCAATCGCTCCGGTTACGATGTGGATGCCATCCGCCTTCAATTGTTTGACTACAGGGGCAGCAAGTTCCGCCTCGAATCCGGGCAATACTTGCGCTCCTCCCTCCAGAATTGTCACCTTTGTTCCGAATTTGGCATACATCTGTCCAAGCTCCACACCAATATACCCTCCGCCGATCACAACCAGACTACTCGGAACCTCCTGCAGAGACAGTGCTTCTGTGGAAGACAAGATACGACCTCCAACTGGAAATGCTGGCAGCTCAATTGGACGAGACCCCGTTGCCAGTATGAGGTTTTTAAAAGAAATGCTTTGCTCCTGTCCAGCTTGCTGGATCATCGCTGTGTGCTCATCCACCAGACTGGCCTCGCCTTCGAGTATGGTCACATTCGCAGTCTTTAACAAATAGTGGACGCCACCTGCCTGTTTATTCACAACCCCCTGCTTAAAATGCTGAGCAATCTTAAATGTCGCTGCCGCGTCAGCTTGATTGAACTGTCTGAACAAATTATAGCGATGTGATTCCGCAATTAATGCTTTGGATGGTATACAACCCACATGCGTGCAAACCCCGCCTAGCTGTTGACGTTCGACGATTGCCGTCTTCATCCCCAGCTGTGAAGAACGAAGCGCCGCCACATATCCACCCGGACCTGATCCAATAACTAACGTATCTACAGATTCAAGCTTACTCATGTCCTGATACCTCCCGATTTGCAGCCGATTTAAAATATGATGACCGTAATATATTATAACCATCATATTTTAAGGCAGTCAACAACCGTATTTGGCCCTTTTGTAAATCAAAAGATATCCAGTCGCCAAATTGACAGGCTTTATTATGATGACTATAATATTTTGATAAAGCAGAATGATGAAATTATGGAGTGAATGATAATGCCCTATCCCAAAGGCCATAAAATAAAAGTACGAGGTAAAATTGTTGAAAGTGCGGCTCGGGCTTTTCGCACCAACGGTATTCAAGATGTCAGTGTACCGTTCATTATGAAGGGTGCCGGATTAACTCATGGAGGGTTTTATTCACACTTTGACAACAAGGAACAGTTGGTCGCCGAAGCCTGTGAATATGCCATTTGCGATACCATCGCACTTCTTCAGAAAGTCGCGGATCAGGAAGAGCAGAATCCCAAAATTAATACAGTCATCGATTATTATCTCAGTCCCTATCACCGCGACAAAACGGAAATGAGCTGCATATTCCCTGCCCTTTCCGGCGAAATATCCCGCTCCTCTGAAGAGGTTCGGCAGGTATTCACTCATGAACTGGAGCGGATGATCTCTTTTATCTCCAATCTGGCTGAGATCGATGTGTCCAAAGGTCGTGCATTGTTCAGTACAATGGTTGGCTCACTTGTACTTTCACGCTCCGTTAGTGATCCTGAGCTTAGCGACAGCTTTCTCTCGGCGGGCAGGCAGCAAGCGAAAGAAATGGTTAAACGGAACGATATGTAGAGGTTTCGGGCTTTTATACGATACGTAGCTTTGAGGTTGTTTCATTTTGTTTTCAAGCTGAAAACACAAGTAGACCGCCCACCTTTGTGAAGGTTGCGGTCTACTTGATCGTGTATCCTTTTGTTAAGCCTACCGCCCTTAAAAGCGGCTATTTCATTAGAGAGATATGCTCCATATGATAGAAATGACAATACGGCGATAATTTCAGCATCTTACATATTTACGCTTGAACCCCGTCCGCCCTTTATCCACTGCCTTTTGGATATTTTCAGAGGCATTCAGCAGCTTGCTCTTGGGCATGTTCTTGTTCACTTCGACAGGTCCCACAGCCTTGGCTGTTTCCACCGCCTGATCATGCAACGGTTGATAGGAGGTCGCGACGGTATACAGGAAGTTGTTCATCGAATATTTCGTTCGTTCCGGAGATTCGTGAATCGTGTTTTTCACCAGTTTGAGCATCTCCATCATTTTATTCTCCGAAAATTCAGCATCCTTCCGGCTTCCGAGCAGCCAGCAGTAACAGCTCCATCCCGCTGACATTCTCAGTTCATCACCACTAGCAATCCATGCGTCAGCGACCTCTTGCGCAATATCTGTCTCGGCCAACGTCACAGCAACGATATAATCGGAGATCATGAAAAAATAAGCGGCATCGATCCAACGATCGAAATCAGCTGGCGTCATCGCTTGGGGATCGGCAATCACTCCCGCAAAGTACATCGCATCATAATTCCCCGTAGCGTATAATTGCTCCGCCAAAGGTTGATCCTTTTTGATCTGCTTCGCCATCGGTTTCATCGCCCCGGTTGCCACGCCAAATAGCGGTTCATGCGCACCGTTGGAGATGTAAATTTTTTTCGTTCGATCTTTACCGAGCGCCTCAAGCTCCTGCATCACTTCTTCAACGTTCATGAATAACACCCCTTTTTATATTACTTACTCGCCAGATGATCCGTACAACAAATTCGCTCTCATTGTATCACAGCTTCTTCCCGTGCTTCTCATCCAGATTCTCCTAAAGCGCCATAATCGCAGATCTGAAATGAGCTAATTATCGAGTAATAAAATGGCAGTACAGAATACTTTCTGTACCGCACTGTTCAATTATGCTTATTCAAGAGTTGTCCATATATCCAAAGCCATCAGACGGACAGCTTCCTGCTCATGGGTTCGATATACTCTTAAACGATCCGTACAGTCCTCATTCCATAATAATGCCTCACCGGCGATCTTCAACAGACATAGCCCTATACGGAAAGCGGCCATGTGAGGCCGAGCATTCAACTGTTCCACCATCTGAAGGAGGTCTTCCGGCTTCCAGTACCCTTTGCTTGCATTCACGACACGACTGACCTTCCGGTTCACAAAATCCAATACATACGGCTGTCTGTTCACTATGCCAATGACAGGGTCCAAGCCGCCTATCGCCAGGTCCGCCTTGCTCCAGTCTATCATAGCCAGATGCAACCGGATTACCGCCAGCTTCATGGTTTCATCAGAATTGAGACATGTAATGATACCCGTATACAAATGAACAAGCATTTTCCTTTCCGTCAGAGACAACGAGGTTAACTTGTCGATCAGTGCGAGCAAACGCTGCCGTTGCGGCAGATCTCTCTCATTCCCCGCATTCCATTCGTCTATCGTTTCTGTGGCAGCCAGTTGTCTGCAAACCTCGATCACCTGTTCGTTTGTTTTGCCTTCCGAGCAAGCTGCAATAAGGGTGTCCAGCGCTGCCTTCCATCGGGTACTATCCTGAAAATCAAGCAGTGTGCTACTGGCACAAGTGGCGATTACTTCTTCATTCCCGTTCAACCACGAGATCATGGAGCGAAAAGCCTCTCTGGCTACAATCGGATCTGCATGGCCTGCGATCCCTGTAATCCATCTCAAATACCTTGGACGCGATTCCAGCGGAAGTTCGCTGGGCCGCTGGTTCAACAAGCTTTGGGCAATATCCCGCTCCGAAGAGGAAGCCATCGTACTCATCATGGTCCAGCTTCGCTCATCATCCAGACATTGCCTTGCCGCATGTCCAATGGCGATAATGACGTCTTTGTGAGTATTGGGCTTCTCGTATTCCCGAACGAGGAGGGTCATGCTGTCATTGCTTTTATAAGCACCAAGCAGCCGAATGGCCTCTTTTCTGACCGTAATCTTCAGTTTCTCCCGATTTAGCAACTCCGAAAGCATCGACGTTAGCAAAACTGGACTCACCCTGCGCGCGCATCTAGGGATTGAATACATGGCAACACGAGCACGGTCTCCATCCAGATTGTCCAGTAGAACAGGAAGTGCCTTCTCCGGTTCTTCACCTAACGAATAGGCATACAGTGCCGCCTCCACGACATGCACTTCCGAATCCTGCAACAGCACCTCCAATTGTTCGGACCAGTGGTCGGGCATGCTCGCCAGCCTTCGGATCACTGCAGCGCGTTCATAGGAAGTTCGATTGGTATCGAGTGCGACTTGTTCCAGCAGGGAGGCCAGTGCTTTCTGTTGACGTGGCAGCCACCTATAAAATCCGTCACTAGCAGGCACAACATAAATGGTTTTTCCCGACAAATGCTTGCCCTTAATGACTGTTCCCGCGATGAACGGATCCAGCCACTCCTGTCGCTTCAGGTGCAAATGCCAAAACACCTCATGGAACGAGATGAAGGACGGGTCTCTGTCGAGCAACTCTCTGACTCTTTCATCCCGCGTTTCGTAAGGAGCCAGCCAATATCGGATCGCCTGAGCAGGAGCCTTCTTTGTCTTCACCAGTTCCTCCAGCAAGTGTTGTAGCTTAGGCAAACGATCAATCGCCTTACCGAAAGATTCGGCCATACGCAAGACCACAACATCGTTCTCTCGCTTGTTCGCTTCTATACCCAATGCATACAACTCATCGAACAAAACCTCAAGCGCATGATCAGGTATGCTATTCCAATCTCTCTCATACAACACGAACCGCCCATCCCGCACGACCATTCTCTTCAACGTTCTCAAACCAAACCTGAAAAGCCTGCTATCCGGCGACTGCGCATGCTCACGCAGTATGGAGAAGCCCAGTCTCTCTGTCGCATTCTTCGTCCCATATGAGGTATCTCTGGCTTCGACCACGCTGTCTGCCAGCACAGTTAGATCGTCCACATGCTGCTCGGTGAACATGGGAACAGGACAGTTCGACAGTTCGGACATCACCGTCCAACGTACCGGGTCCTGATCGTTCTTGACTCGTGTCAGGAAACGCAATGTCTCATCCATCCCCCGGCGGGATATCGCCGTGCTTCGAATAAGCCGACCATACGCCGCAGCACGTTCATCCGCATTCGATACCTGAACAGCTTGCTCCAGCTTTTCCCTCGCATGAATGATCAAACGGCGGGCTGTAATCTCAAGCGTCTGTTCCCGATCATCCCGGATGTCGCGCAATCCGAGCATGCGCGTTGCTTCCTTGTCACGCAGTTGGTGCGGTAGAACGTCCAATAACGACGTAGGAAAAATGCGTGTCCTCCGCTCATTTTCCTTATATGCCTTATCAAATATCGCTTCACGACTTGACGGTGCAAGTGTTTCCAATACTTTGGCAAGGTGTATGGGTTCGTCAATGAGTAGGGTAACCAGCGTGGTCCACTGGGCTGTAGTGAACCATTTTCTTTTTTTCAGAACACCGGCTGGTACCCCCTCCTCTAAGAGATAACCTCGTGTCTCCTCCCGTGTCAGCAGTTCGAAGACACTTTCAGGGCTCGTCTGGATCAGGACACCCAATTGCTGCTTAATCACAGGATGTATCGTATCGAATGGTCCATATTTGAGCGCATATTCCAGCACGATCGCTGGTCTGGATTCACTCAGCTTCTCCACCGCCGAAGAAAGTGTCCACCATACGCTATTTCTTCCACGTTGTGTCGCGCTTTGCAGAGCATGCTCCAGATATATTGCGACCAGATCAGGAAAACGCTTCGTAATTACCCGCCAATTGCGGAGCGCATAGCCGAGTTCCGGAAGTCTGCCGCGAACCGTCTCTTCACCGCACACGGACAGTACCAAAGCCGCTTCCTGTGCCCCCCAGCGAACCAGCACAAGTGGTAACAGACGCTCCGCCCAATCCTGTCTACGATGGTTCACAATGCTTTGCAATAATTGACGGCGGGAATGATAGGACATAGAAATGATTTCGGATTCAATTGAATAATCTGGATCTGTCACCACTGTAGTCAACAGTCCGGCTGCCCGACCTCTGACCCCTGCCTTGGGATGCTTCAAAGCAAGCAATACGGCATTTACATCATTTATTACACTCGCACCAGTCAATGCCAGATGTGCTTCATAGGCAGTACCGCTATCGAGTAAAGCTATAAGTAACGCAGAATACCCTGCCTGATCCGAATGCTGGTGACCCAGTTGAGCTATTTGCTTCATCCGGTCCGAGTATCCAAGCGAATCCAGTTTCTTAAGAACCCGGTCTTTTTCTAACGGTGTTTGATTCATTATTATCTTGACCCCTCTCCCTTTCACTCTATATAACCACTCAATGCATCCATGCCATTGTTTCTCATCGCAGGAGTTTGAAAGTATATAACTTCTGCGTGGGCAAGAGCTTTTCCTTTTGGATAGATGTTTCCGGGGTGGGCATAGTCCGTGGAATCGATCTCCACCTATGCTATAAAAGCCAAGCGTGTCTTCGACTATATGCAAAAAGATGACTCGCAGGTCCACCAATGGCCCTACGAGTCATCCCTATTCATTCAAGATGGTGCAATTCTAATTTAGTTGTTCCAGTATTTCTTGGCGATCTTCTGACCCTGATCAATCTTCGCCCATTGCTGAGCTTCGCTTAATTCGTTACCACCATCGCAGGATGCAAAGCCGCATTGGTGAGACAGCAGCAGTCGATCTTTATCGATGATTTTGGATGCTTCGTCCAGCAAACGAACAACACGCGCTTCATCATCGAGTGTACTCGTTTTGGAGGAAAGCAAACCTAATACGACTTCTGTTTCAGGTCTGTCCTTGAACACTTCCAACGCCTCAAGCGAACCCGCACGATCATCATCCCACTCCAGGAAGAAACGATCATATTTCAATTGCTTCAGGAACAGGTTCGCAATTTTCGCATAAGATCCACCGCCCATGTTGCGAGAATCATAGTTGCCGCGGCAATTATGTGTCCACATTTTCAAGCCCAGGCTATGACCAAAGTCAATCACTGTATTGTTAATATCAATAAATTCGGTAGCGAGACCGTGTACTTCCTCTTGATTAATATGCTCCCCTGTAAACGGAGAGTTCGGGTTGTCGTCTGCAAACAGCTCCCACAAGCAGTCATCCATTTGCAGGATTTTACCGCCTACCGCAGCGAATTCTTCCACAAATTCCTTATAAGCTTTTACAAGACCCGCTTTGAGCTCCTGAATATTCTGATAAACAGCGTCCGTACCGCCGATATTATCCGACCAGGAGAGTTCACCAAAAATATGGGATGGCGATGGAACGCAAAGTTTCGTTTGCTGGTCACCCGCCGTGTCTTGCAATTGTTTAAACAGTTGAATGAAATGATGATTTTTACCGCTCAATTCGCCCGTTATGCGCAGGCCAATATCTTTACGTGTTTCATATTTTGAAGATCCATCGACATCACGGAAAAAATAGCCATGGTCTGCAATATAACGCTCAACTCCACCAAAGCCCCAAACAAAATCCAGATGCCACATCGATTTGGAGAACTCTCCATCTGTAATAATCGACAGGTCATGCTCGATTTCTTTTTTCACCACTTGTTTGATGGCCTCAGTCTCGCATTTTTCATAACCTTCAAAACTTTCATAGAATGGATATTTGATATCATCACGATGTTCAATTTGCGTTTTATATGTCAGCAGCTCATCAGGACGCAACAAACTACCTACGATCTGGAACTTATCAGTCATGTCAAAAACCCCCTCGTTGTATACCATTATCATATCATGCAGAACGAGGTTGGCTGAGATACTTAAATGCCATAACTAGTTATAGTTAAAAGCTATAGCAATATATCAATTTCACACCGTCCTGCGCCGTATTTCATAAAAATACTGCACAGCCGGATGCTTCATTTTAATCGAATCAGACATGTTCAGAATTCGTTTCTTGCCAACACGTCTGTCCACCAAAGCCAGAATATTGAACAGAATCTCCTTGCTCTCCAGATTATCCTCTATGGAAGTGGACAAAAACGTAGTCGCTGCTGCTGTAAAATTCGTTTTACTTAACGCGGTTTGTGCCAGCAACAGCTCTTTGGCATGTACGGAGACTTTTCTGCTTCTTGCCATGACTTGAAGACGGTCCTCCGGAACGTTCCCTTTGGTTTCGTTTCGAATAGCTTCAATCTCTTCATCACTTACAGATATCACGATATTGGGATCATTCTTAATCTCCTGATCGGAATGATACCAACGGATTGGTGAAGTTGTGTCCCCCATATTGAGGATATTCTTCTGATCCACGGTCAGATAACAACTACCTGATTTATCAGGTGAATAGCGATAGCTGGTCGCCCGGTAATCTACTTTTCCAACCAGCGCAGGACTAAGAAAACTTTCTAGCTGTTGCTTTAATTTACTCCAGGACATAGATCCTCCTATTCTCAAAAGCCTGCTGCCTCATCTAAGGCAATCAGTTCAAAACGATATTGATTTAAATTATAACATAGCACAACGAACAGACATCCTGGATTGATCTATCCAGCCCTTAAAATCAAAACTCCTATTATTGGTTTTCCACTTCTGGATATGATAAACTTGCTGGAAATTATCTGTAATCTATTAAACTATCATTTGTCTGTCAATTGAGAAGATCTTCACCTGCCTTCAGAAGTCGATGATGCTATCCACAAAGGAGAGGAAGAGTTTAATGATTAAGGAGACAACGTTACCTGCTCATATGGAAAAACTCATTAAAGATAATGATATGGTTGCCGTAAAAGAGGTCTTCGAGCAATGCGAATGGAATGCCCGCGGGGGCTATAGCAAAGGTACGGCCCTCAGCTTTCGGCATATTTCCGATGAATTGGTTCGCTGGCTGGTAGAACAAGGGGCAGATATCAACGCACGTGACAATTATCAACGCACGCCATTACATGCCCATGCTTCGCACTGGTCAGGAAATGTAGCCTTGTTCCTTGAATTAGGTGCGGATCTGGAAGCTGTGGACTACCAAAATGAAACACCATTACACGCAGCGGTCAATGCGTATAGAACCGAAGTGGTACAAGAATTGGTAGCCCGAGGTGCTGATATCAATGTAGTCAATCAAAGAGGCAATACTCCGTTAGCCAAAGGATTAATGAATAGCCGAAATAGCGATATTGTCAGTATGTCGAAGATTTCCGCGATTCTGCTGGATGCCGGAGCAACAGTCACCCCGGAAATGAAAGAGTCCGTGAAGCGAATTGGCAAGGATTTTGAATTTGTCCGTGAGAAGTTCAATAAGGACAAGGTAGATGAAGTTTCAGACGCACTGAGCAAGCTCTATCAACAATTTGATGTCGAGCCGGTAGCAAGTCGGATGATGCACGATGGAACAGCTCCCATTCAGGTAAAAGCAACCACTTGGCCCAAACAGCATCAGGAGCTGTGGGAGTATCTCATCCCGGCCCAAGGACATGCCCAAACGGTTCAGGGAGAAGTCATCCGCATCACAGGACGTGTGTCCCATGAAGTATTGGATAATGGCGGTGGAAACTGGGATGAGCCGTATCGCAACATGCTGGATGCGCTGATTCGCCATCTGGGATCTGGTACGCCATTAGCCCCGGCACTTCTTCAAGAAGCAACAGACTTGGCCCACAGGCTTCGCCATGGATCGAATTATGATGCGCCTGCCCGATTAAGTGAGCTGGCGGTGTTATGGGTGCTGGATAATCCTCAACCCATTGCTATGGAGAAGCCGGAGTATACGCGTTAACATCTTCAGTAGAATCGGAAACGGCTCCGATGTTCCCTAAATCGCGTAAATGGATGAAGTGCAGTAGACCTTTACCGCTAAAACCACATTAACAGCAAAAAAGAAGCGGAAGAGCTACCGCTTCTTTTTTGCTGTTAAATCTAATCTACCTGGATCATACTCCGTATCCATGATTACAACCATTCGTGTTCTTCGTCCTACTCTGTCTCCGCATGTTCCTGACTTCCGAACTCATCGAGCAATTCGCGTACTCTAGTCGTTGTTTTGGCGTTCATCAAGCTGTTTCTCAGCTCACTTGCCCCGCGGAATCCACGGACGTAGATTTTGAAAAAGCGGGCCAGCGGGCTGAACGAACGCGGTTCAAGCTCTGAATATTGATCATGCAGGTCCAAGTGCAGCCGCAGCAGATGAAGGAACTCCTCTGTGGTATGTTCCCTTGGCTCCGTTTCAAAAGCAAACGGATTCTGGAAAATGCCTCGTCCAATCATAATGCCATCCACACCATACTGCTCGGCGAGTTTGAGTCCGGTCGCACGGTCAGGAATGTCTCCATTAATGGTTAGCAGCGTATTCGGTGCAATCTCGTCCCGAAGTTTCTTGATCTCCGGGATCAGCTCCCAGTGCGCATCGACCTTGCTCATTTCCTCTCTTGTACGCAGATGAATGGACAGATTCACAATGTCTTGCTGCAAAATATGAGTCAACCAGTCGCGCCATTCGTCCACCTCGGTGAACCCGAGGCGAGTTTTGACACTGACGGGCAAGCCACCAGCTTTGGCCGCCTGAATGATCTCCGCTGCAAGCGCAGGACGGCAGATCAGACCGCTTCCTTTTCCATTCTCCGCCACATTGGCGACAGGACAGCCCATATTAATATCGATGCCTTTGAAACCTTCCTTCGCCATCCCGATGCTCATCTCGCTGAAGAACTCCGGCTTGTCTCCCCAGATATGGGCCACAATCGGCTGTTCATCTTCTGTAAAAGTCAGACGCCCGCGTACACTTTTGTTCCCCTCCGGGTGACAGTAACTCTCTGTATTCGCAAACTCCGTAAAAAACACATCCGGTCTGCCCGCTTCACTTACGACATGACGAAACACAACATCCGTCACATCTTCCATCGGTGCCAGTATAAAAAATGGTCGTGGCAAATCACGCCAAAAATTTTCTTTCATATTAGAAACTCCTCTATATACCAGGACATTTCGCTATCCCGAAAATAGTAAAATAATTTATTCATTTGCTTGTGTATCATTCGATATACATGTTCATTGCTACTTCTTCACTTATACCATGTGACCGAAACGTAGTTCAAACAGCATTATATGTTAATGGCACATCAAAATGAATACATTACAACCTAAACAGGAGTAATGCTTTTCTATGGACTGGCATAAATAAAGGGATGCTGCCTCCATTATACTTTTCCTTTCGCACTATACATCTAACTCATTAAGGTTTGTATATCAGTTCATACCAAAAGCGATTGGTTTGTAACTATTTTCATTAGCTATATACAGACTAAGATCTGATAAATCTTCTTTACTCATTTGTTTAAGGTAATCTAATCTTAGCTTCGTTAAAGGCTCTATCTTTTTTTCCTTTAAAATATAATTATATTGTTCACATATTTCTTCTCTAATATTTGATTCTATTTCACCGATGGTTATATCTTTGGAGCTTTTAATCAGTTTAATTACATTACGTTGGATTTCTTCTTTTAACCTTTTTAATTTTTTTTGGCAATATCTATTGTACCTTTTTTCTATATTAAAAAGTTTGAAGAAATTCTCAATTTTCTCTCTATCTCCAACTGATATATGATCTAAAAATTCGAACTCAATAACATTATTCTTATAAGTGAAACAAAAATAATCGTCTAAGTTATTAAAATATGGATGGATTATTGGTAAATATAATTTTTCTTTTTTTATTCTATCATTACAAGCTGAACATGCTACCACTAAGTTCTTTGGATAAATTGCCAATAATGGATAACGCGCTTTAGGAATAAAGTGATCTATGGAAGCTATATCAAATTCCATATCATGAATATCGCAATATGGACAGGTACTTTCAAGAGTTATTCTTTCCCTAAATTCTTTTATTGCATTAGATTCACCAATTAAATCATTAAAAATTTTCCCGTGAATTAAATCTGTATAAAAATACTCGAATGCTTCTGTTACTTGTTTAGAATATGTGATGTTAGCATTCCACTCTAAAGAAAGAAAATTCTCATAATTATCAACAAATTCATTATACTGATCTAATAAATTTATGCCTTCATATTTCAATTCACAAATGTATTCTTTTAAATTTGTTCTAATTGCTACTTCAAAAAAACTATATATATTACTCTCTTCTTTTACCATGGTCTGCATCTTTTTCTTCAAAACGCTTGTATCAGAATCTTGTTTTACTATGAATTTAGGTTCCTCATTTACAAATTTCAGTACCTCACAGATGAAGTCATGGTAAGGACCAATTAAAATTTCCATTTCTTCTGACCACTCTACTTTATACATGTCTATCACCTTTTAATTCTTTGAATGCTTTTAGTTTTAAAAATAACTGGTACTTTATCTCGCTATCTCCAATTTGTGCATATATTTTTAAAGCTTTATCGAAATTCCCGAGTTCTAGTAACCTATCTATCACGTCTATATATTCATTAATCATCTCACCTTTAAAATCTTCAAGATCGAATATTTCAGAAAGCACTTCTTCATAATTTAAACCTAATGTTTTATCATCAATTTTGAATTGTTTGATGTCATATTTATTTTTTTTCAATCCAATAATACAGTTCTTTGTTACATCAGAAACTATTAAAGGTGAATGTGTTGCAATGATCACATGACATTTTCTATTTCCTAATAAATCTATTAATGTCTTTATGTAACCTCTTATCCATTTCGGATGTAAATGGGTTTCAGGTTCGTCAATTAAAACAATTGAATTATGGTTCACATATTCATGTAAATCAAAAAATCTCATAAACATACTAAGTTCTCCAGAACTTAACATTGAAAGTGGAATGGTATCCTTATCAAAATCAGTCTGAAACCATATATCAGATAATAAATCTATAGAAAATGACTCCATAAACTCAATATCTATTAGTAATTTTTCTTTTCCACCAGGATAATAATTAACATCTACTATTGATATTAATTTGATTTCCTTTTCCTTTTTGTATGATTCAATATTTTTTGAAGCTTTTAAGAGTATTGAAAACTTTTCCAAAATAAATATTGCTTCCGCAATGTAAAATTCGTCTTTGAAACTTATATTTTCCATCCCCCTCAAGGGTCTGTGAGGAGAAGAGAGGTACCTTTCAACTTTTTTCGGAAACATACTCCTATAACGAATGCCTAAACATCTTGAAAATTCCTCTAGTATTTCATTATATTCACATACTCGATCTTCTAGTTTTACGTCCAAGTTCACGAGATTAAAGTTATATTCTTCTTCTTTCATGACATTCAACTTTTTTATTACCTTATTTAAAGCATAATTACTTTTTATTTGATAATCTGATAATTCAAAATATATTTCTCTTTTTTCGTAACCTATATAACTCAAAATTGAGTAAACTTCTTCAAATTCATTTGAAGCAAACTTTTTCAATATACGTGTTGCTATGACTTTAACACTTTTTACATTTATATTTGCTTTTATTATAGATATATTACTATAACTATGATGATTACTCTCAATGTCTAGTTTATCAATTGGAGTATATGAGGAAACTACTATACTCGATGGAAGTTCTATAGATTCTTTATAGTCTTTTGTTTTTATATATTCATTATTATCCAATAAGTATTCCACTTTATAATTTGTTGCATCAAAGTCTTTATCTAAAGTTTTAGCAAAGCTATTGATTATTAATTGAAAAATAGTAGTTTTAGCAGTTCCATTCTCCCCAACTATTACAGAAAGCTTCATTTTCTTGTCATTCTCCAAATCCAATATATTAGATTCAGGAAATATTAATTTAAAATTTTCTAACTTCTTAAATTTATCAACTTCAATTTGCTTTATAAACATTTCCTCTCTCCTTTATTATTCGTATTTATTATAACAATTCACTAACTCTTCGAACGAACTTAACTATGGGGAATAGTTACATTAAATATATACAAACCTCAGCATCAATTATGAACTTAAACCATCCCTACAAATGGGTAGGAAGTAAAGTCTATATCAAGACTGCTCTCCTAAACTAGGAAGATGAAATTAAAAAGTTTGTCACTTTGCCTGTACTGTTCAATATCAATACCCAAAATTTAAACTGTATTTCTAATTGTAATTTTTCTTCTCCGACATTCCATATTGGGTAAATATTGATTTGGCATTACCTTTGAATCATTTATTACTTTTATCATTTATTGGACCTTCTTTTCTTGGTTAAACCATACTGGGACAAGATTATAGTCAACCAGTAAATTGTTCAGAGTATAGTTTAGTAATTTCCAACAAATGCATAGTAGCTCAAGCATCAATGGAATTAAATTATTTATGATTGCGGTAAATTGGTATGACTTAAATGACTGACCCACGCTAAGAGGCACCATCGATACTTATCCCATTGAATAGGTTAGGGTAAATATTAAATACGTATAAAATTTTACTTATATTAGTATTAGAAGTTATCGATACCAAACCGGGGATATCATTAAACTTAAAATATCGATCATTTATGCTACCTGAATATTGCTGCAATAAAAAGGATAAAAAGAATTTTTCACTTGAAGAGGTTGATTTCACTACCTTGTCTAAATGATCAAAATTTATACCAACTACGTTTGCACCCTTATCAAATGTGCTTTGCCTAATCAATATACAATCTTCAAATCTTAGTAAAGGAGTAGTAAAGATTTCTCCCCATAGTTCTTTTATAAGTTTAAATTTTGTATACTTCTGATACTTTGTTTTTAGACATAACTCAAATTCTAATAGAACTTTGGTTAAAATATCTATAAAAAACTTAGCTTTATCAAGAGAAAAGATATTATTATTTAAAGTTCTTACTCCTAGGAGATATTCTCTGTTTGACATAGTATTATCATGTGCGAGTCTATTCCTATACACTGAAACCTCTTCCATTACAGCTCTATCAAAAGGTAATTCAATTGCAATGAGACTCTGGGCTTTATTTAATAAGGCTAACGCATTACCTTTCGAAATAGATTTTATTTCCGCATTAATAATAGTATCGATTATGAAATTTGGTGAATAAATATTATCGAAAATATCCGAATGTTTAAGTTTAGGCTGCTTTTCATCTGATAGTTTTTCGGGAAAAGCTGCCAATATACGGCGTAAAACTTCACAAATGCCACTTTCAAATAAAGCGAATGAATAAACAAAAAACGCCTCGTAGTTATTATCGTCCAATTGTAAAGACATATCATTAATCTTTTTAATATTTACTTTAAGGTCATTAATTAGCTCTTCACACACAAGTATTCGCATTCTCTCTTCACTGCCCTTTATTAGAATAGTAAAATAACACAATTAATTAGAAAACTCGTCCAACTACAACTACTAAAGCATTCCCTCTTTAAACTTTAAACATAACGTTCTTGATCTCTTTAAACGCTTTTCAAACTCAAAAAAGAAAATTCACTCTTCTTCGAAGTAAGAAGAAAATCCTAGAAATAAAGTTCTATTATCAGTGTCTTAAAAATAAAATGTTATTATTTGGACTTAAATAGTTCTCTAACTGAACACACCTTGAGGGTATATGTAGTCACTTCTATTATCCATCGCCATTCCCCGGTAATTACACCGTTATATATTCCAGACCCGTGTTGAGTTTTGCACGTTGAATATACTTGTCATTTTGGCGTGGTGGCGATGTTGTCAAATTACCGCCACCATGGTTATCAGAAAATCTTTTTAGACTACTTGGCATAATTAAAAATCATAATAAAAACATTACAAAAGATCTTCCGGAATAAGAGCATTACCATCCCTAAATTCTTGATCGACTAAGATAACATTATTTAAATTGGCAGACTTCCATATTGACTCTGGAATGTGTTCAAATACTATCATCTGAAACGATTGGCCATATAATTCATTCATATGAGTTATAAAGTCGTTAAGTACGGTAAAAGCAATCGTTATTTTGGTTCTATCATCTTGTGGTATCTGTGACCATTTTTTTGTGTTTTTCTTGTTTCCTTCCTCACCGTAATATGGCCTACTAGGCTGATCAAAGATTAACAGACTTGGAACATAAGGAGCACCTTGTTTTATAATCAACTCATGTATTCCAAGCATGAAACAAAGATGCATGAACATATGATTTGAACTACTTCCTACAACAGAAGGGACAAGTGCAGTAGGTTTTTTCAACTGTAAAACCTTGGTTTTATAATCAAATACAGATTGATAATCCTTGTAGATTCCAAGTGCATTAGAAGATTTGTCTAGATATCTTTGAACCAGTTCTTCTAGCAACCTGATAACTAAACTTCTATCAATAATTTCTGTCTCAAGTTTTGATTTAAGTTGTTCAAGTTCATCTTTCTTTTTATCTAGATCCTCTTCATTGAATATCTCTTGATCTCCATGTTTAAATAACCTTAATTTAGATTTTATTTCCCCGATGAATACGAATTTTTCAATTTCTGTGTTAAAAGATTTTTTGTTTTGCGGAACTTTATCTATATCTTTTTGAATTTCATCAAGTTGCTTTGTTAATTTTTTAAGATCATCATCTAAATTTATGTCAAATGGCCTTTTGTTACTTATATCCTTCTTAATCTTATTCATTTCAGTTTCAAGAAAGTCAAGCAATTCAATAAGAATAGGATGTTGTATAAGATGTCCGTAATTTTCTCTTAGATGATCTACTGGCTTGAGACTTTCAAATGTCTCCGACTGAAGTTTTTTGAATCCACTATACTCATTTTTAAATTTATTATAACTTCTAATTTTATGCTTGATTTCATTCTTCTTTTTTTGTAATTTTTCAAGCTCCTTCATATTTTCGGAAGTATTTAAAAATTGAACATTTTCAACGACATGCTGTAAGTTACCTATATCCTCATTTAAGCTATTTGTTTCAAGTGAAATTAAATCGTATTCTTTTGCCTGTTTAACTATAGATCTTAGCTCACTATCAAATACACTATTTTCTTTTAAGATAGCATTTTTTCGTCGCTCCAATTTCAATATGTCTTTTTCTAATGTATTAATCTTGTCCTTAATTATTATGTTATTAACGGTATCAATTCCAATAGCTAGGTCAAATATTCTATGAAGGGCTTCTTTGTATTTTTCATCATTTTGTTTATCGAAGAAAACTTCACTATGGTCAATAGTATCTCCAGATTGTGTATTAAATAAAAAGAAATATCGTAGCGATATTTTACTTCCAGCCTTTAATTTTTTCCCACTGTATGGGATAGTTACATTGCTATCAATCGAAAACTCCTTTTCGATTACAGCTTTTAATTCATCTTCGGTAATGTTTGGAGTAGGCTCATTTGGAACATCACCGATTGGGGAGAAATAGTATGATGAACTTACTTTTCGATTTTCACTTAACGCCCCTCTAGCAATTACATATTGCTTATCGTTTATCTCAAATTTAAGTCCGTACCAATTGATATTTTCATTAATTTTTTCATCAGGTATTTTTGTTTTACTGGCAAAGAAACAATAATCTACAATATCAATAATTACGGACTTGCCTGTACCACTTTCACCTGTAATTACATTTATTTTGTTCTCAAAAAAGGGGATTGAACGTATCTTTTTATTTTTGAGCCACAAATTCATTTCATTAATTACGAATCTCATAATTTCACCTTCAATTGTAGGTATAGGTTCTTGTCATTGTCATTAAGAATTTCAGATAATTTTTTCCCAGCTATTGATATATGGAACGCTCTTAGTCCATACGCCTCTTTATTTATAGCAAGTTTTTTTTCTGGGTTAATAGAAATTTCAGAATTCTTTATTCTTATAAGTTCCATCTCTTTAAGTAATATGATTGAATTCACTGACAAAGTCAGAAGTGAATAGTAACGGTCGTTATAATTTGAAAAGAAATCGGGCTTTTTAATTATAAATTCCTCAAGACTACGCAAGGTAGTGTTGTTATTTTTCAAGAAATCGAGTGTGCCTTGATGCGAAATAAAAGGGAATATAAGCATTGATTTAGCGACGCTTATGGTTTGTAAATGAAAAAGCACTGAATAAATAGCTATTGCACCAATCATTTCATTATTATATAGATTCTTTGGGGGTATCATGCTCATACTTTTCCTCCCAGTCAATTCGCCACCCAATTAAGGGCTCATTGGACAACAAATAAAATTGACCATTACTCAATTCAGTATCAAGCGCTGTCTCATCAAAGACAAGTTCATTTTTTCTAACAGCGTCTAAGCACTTCAGAGCAGCCAATACGATATCCTTTTCTGAGGGCGCTGTTCCAAACATTTTTAAATCCAAATTAATTTCTCGATGGACTTCGTCATGACAATTTCTCCACCTTGCAATACAGTCATTGTTGAATTCATCGATTTGTTCCTGCACTATAAGTCCTCTATTAAGCCAATCCTTCAAATGGTTATTGATCTGTAACATAGAACTTGCAAGTCTAAGCATTTCCGAAGTTGCAGTCTTATCTAATGCTAAAATGTCAATAAGTTGTTTAATAAATACTTGTTCTTCTATCGGCTTATCAAAGTGAATGGGGTTTTTATTTATGGGTAACTTGTCATTTCTACCTTTATCAAAGTATAAATGAAAATCATGGTAAAACTCTTCAAAGCTAATTACATTTTTAACTTTCGATTTAGTATTGATGTAGTTACGTTGTCTTAAATTACTGTCCACAGCATTAAATACATCCTCAATTTTTGATTCTTTTACCTGCTTCCCTTTGATTCTGCTTTTTATTTTTAAAATCAAATCGTCTTGATCTAGTTCAAATTCAAGTTTAGTAAGAAACTTAGTAAGCCACTTTTGTGTTTGTTTTTTAAGCGATTCAACATACTTACTAATATCCTCATCAGCGGTGGTTGATTGTAATTCCTCTAAGTATCCCTTTACTTCCAAAATATTAATTGACTTCTGTTTAAAGCATTTAATTTTTTGTAGGAATTTGTTACTCTCATTACTAGCCTTGTTTGAAACGAGTATGAATGAAGTTTGCTCTATAAAAGCAAGTTGCTCATCACTTTTTGACCTCCCATCTAGCGGATCATTTATTATACTGACCCAGTTAAAAAGTGTTTTCCACAAGTCACTGTCCCGTTCAGTTAGATTAATAGCTTTTCCTGAAGCATTAGTTTGTATTGAATGTTTCAATTGCAGTAAGACTTGCGAACCATCATTCAAATCGATATGTACATCGTCTTTAACTTCAATACCTATTTTCTGGCCTTCTTCCAGATCTAGTAATAGATAAAGAAAATAATAATATTGATAATCAAAACCTATTGATTTATCTTCTGCATTTGTTTTATCCTGAAAATTTTTCAATAATACCACCTCTATCTATGCCTTTTTGATTAGATTCGACAAATTCCAATAGTTTCCTTTCTAACATCAAAAATTCAACATCAACAATACATCATTTTCCATAGTTAATTACTCCATTTTTTTAACTAAAGAATCATTTCTTAAAATCGTCTTATACATCTTGCACTTAATCCTCTGTTCAGTATGAATAAACCCTTGTAGAAAAACAGCTCAGAATTGCATTCCACCGTTGGTTACATATAAAAGAATACGCTACAAAACAGTCATCTTTCCATTTTCAGCACGAGTTTATTAGTGATTATTTGAAGCATAACTCTACCTTTCTAGTTTGCTTCCCAATAATAGATATCAAGCCACATCCATGGTTCTAATTATTCGCTTTGTTCGCTCTTGCCCAACGGTACTAACTCCTCTACAATAAAAGTTCGGCAGGCTTTTGTACCTGCAAATCATGACAGGGGGAGGCCTGAAACAAACATGGAAATTTCACTCGATATTATCAAAGACAAAGTTGAATGCTTGCAGGCTTATGACTTCAAGGAACTAGAACGAGCGATCGAAGACCGAATCGGAATGAACAAGGCATTGCTGCTCCGGGTGAAGCAGGTTCAGCATCAAGTCACGTTCGACCCGTTTCGCAACAAGATGTTATATAGTGCAGTTGTTCATTTTTCTGCAGAGTGATAGACGAGTTTTTTTACTTCGATATGAAATAGTAGAATTACCCCCGTCTGGATTAACGGGGGTAGTCTTTTTTATCAGCTGGTTTAATTAAACTTTACATTTACATTTCCCAGATCCGATAGAGAACCATCGCTGCTTCAGCACGGGTCAATGGTTCGGCTGGTGCGATTTTGCCATCTTTGCCGTTAACAATTCCGCTTCCTACGAGGGAAGTTACACTATCCATCGCGTAAGTGGAAATGCTTGCAGCATCGGAATATGGAGCTAGATTTCCGTTGCCGGTAGATTGCTTACCCGCTGCTTTCAGGGCTTTCGCCGTAAGAACCATCATATCTTGACGGGAAATGCTGTTGCCTGGCTTGAATGTGTTATCTTCGAATCCAGAGACAATTCCAAGTTCTTTGGCAATAGCCACAGCCTGTGCATAGTAAGCAGTTGGCTGTACATCTCTGAAGGCTGCCCCGTTCGTGCCCGAACCCTTCAACTCAAGTGCTCTGACAAGCAAGGTGATAAAGTCGGCTCTCGTGATGGAAGCTGCAGGAGCGAAGCTGTCATCAGAGATTCCTTTAATAATATCGCGTGCAGCCAGCGCTTCGACTGCTTGTTTTGCCCACAGGACATTTTGCACATCGGCAAAAGTCTTGGTTACGTAGGCTACAGCATAAGTGCTGAAATGAGTTGTTTTGAACACCATTGAACCGGATTTAGCATCATAGCGTCCGCTTGGCACGGCTGTTGCATGCCCTTGATTGTCAATGTAAATAATCACGATCTGATGTGCATTGACAAGCTCCTGTGCAGCAGGCGTGTACGGAACAGATACCGTTACAGGTGCCGCTGGATTGTTCCAGGCAAGGAGACGGTCACCAGCTTTTACACTTAGATCGATCACCGGACGGCTGCCCACAATAGCTCGAACATCTGCGCTCAGACGATCTGCCGAGACTTTGTTAATCAGAATAGAGACTTGATCCGCTTGCTCCGTAATATTAGAAAGCATATTGGACGGAATTTGAATTGTTGCATTCTCCGTCTTAAGCACAAACTCAACATTATTGTTGCTTTGCAGGATTGAAGTCGGCAATTGCACAACATAGGATTGTACATTTGCTTGCTTCGGCACTTCGATGGTAACCTGCTTCTTGCCATTTGCACCTGGAGAAGCTTTTTCAATCGCTTTATTCAGGCTGTCGCTTGAAATGGTTGCTGTGGCTGTTCCATTTTCAACTTTTATTACCGGCACTATCTTCGAGTCATTGTCTGGAAGCTGTGGTTGAGGTTGGGGCTGCGAAGTAGTTTTTGAGTTCGATCCGCCACTGTTACCCCCGCTGTTGTTACCTCCGCTGTTATTGCCCCCACCGTTGTTTCCGCCAGAAGAAGGTTTGCCAGTGAGCGTCAATTCACCGAATACGGAAGTATCCTGGTAACCCTGACCAGATGCATCATTCCATGCATTCACGCTGATTCTGTTGCCGTCTTTGGCATCATTGATCTGCGCATCAAAGCCAATTTTGGCATTGTTCGCAGGCTTAACCTTCTTGAACGGAATCTTCATTTCAACCGTGTAGTTGGTACCGGAAACAGAGACTTTGGATTCGAAGCCTGCAGCGATTTCCGCAGGATTAAAGGAAGCTGCGTTCTCAAAGTTCACTCTGTATTGTCCATCATCGTCTTGGAAGTTAGCTGTTTTCCCGTTGTTTTCATCGACGAATACTTCAACGGAATCCTGCTCCCATACATTCGGGTTGGACTTGTTCAGTTGATCATCTCTGACTTGAATTAATACATACAGATTGTCGTCATCCCACAGTGCTTTTGCCGTTCCTGTCGCACCTGACCATGCCATTTGCTTTGTATCCAGTTTCAATTCAGGAGCTTTGCTCCATATGCTGTCTACGGAGCCATCAATAGCTGGTGTCCCATAATAAGCGCTTGAGCGCTTGTATTCAAGCTCTTCAGGCGGATTTTCCGCCATATACTTTTGCGGATCAACTACCGCGTAGAACGCCTGTTTTGCTTGAAAATTCTTATCGAACAAGGTTGGATTCTGCTCGGCTCTCCAGCTGGTGCTGTCATTTAATCCCCAGAAGGTGACACGCGGAATATGCTCGCTGTTCTTCTTATAGAGATCCATCAATTGGGCATACAGATAGGCCTGCTGCTTTGCTTCTTTTTCAGTGATTGTAGAATTGGTGCCTGCCATAATGTCCAACTCGGTGACACTGACTTCTACTCCCAAAGAAATGAAACGCTCAAGCGACATCTTGACATTGTCCAGTCTCGTACCCAAATTGTAGTGGGCTTGCATGCCGATGCCGTCAATCAGTTTCTCGCCAGGATGATTTAGGGCATACTTCTCATTGATCTCTTTCACCATGCTGTAGATGGCGGTAGATTTGTTCTGGTTGTCATCATTGTAATCATTGTAGTAAAGCTTGATATCCCAGCCGTTTTCATCAATGACTTCTTTGGCTGCAACGAATGCCTCCTCTATAAATTCAGGGCCGATGGCTTGTAACCAGCCTGAATTACGCAATGCATTTTTCCAGTCTTCCGAATTAGCCGGGTTATCGTTCATGGCTTCGTTGACAACATCCCAGGAAATGACTTGGTCACCAAAATGCTCAACGACCGTTTTAACATGTGTTCTTAGATTCGTCAGAGCATCCTCACGGCTCAATGGTTCACCACCGTCTGCGGTATGAAGCCATGTAGGAGACTGCGCATGCCATACGAGCACGTGGCCGTGCAAATCAAGGCCTGCATCCTGTACTTTTTGGACAAGGGCATCTTCTGCGGTGAAATCAAATTGTCTGTCCGCGTTATAGGCATAATCCGGTTTCATATCATTCTCAAACGTGACGACATTGTGATGTTTCTTCAGAAGCTTGAGCCGAGTCTCGTCAAAGGTAGACGGATTAACAATGTTCCCGATCAGGAAATCATCTTTGTAAATATCCTTGAGGTTAGGAAGGTTTTCTTGAATCGGAGGTGCGGCAGTTACAGGCCCCAGATATTTTAGAGCAAAGTCATCCAAGAAGAAGGTACGGTTGCCGCCGTCATTGTTTGCTGTTTCAATATAAGCATTGAGTACGCTTGGAGTAGTGGTGAGCGTATACTTACCCGTTAAGTGTACCCATTCCTGATCTGTAACGGTTGCATTTGGTGAAACGTTCGCAAAGCCGCTGTCAGCATATTGAACACTTATACGAAGTGTTGTGGGTTCTTGTCCAGGTGCCATTTTCACCCAAGCAGACAGCTCATATTCGTGATTCTTTGCCATTTTGCCATCAGCACTAACCAAGGCTGCATCATATTGTGTCGTAGTTGTCACAAGCAAGCTTTGCTTGCCGCCAGATGTATGATTATCGTCTTGGGAAAGAACTACCGTTTCACGGCCATTTCGTGCTTTGAATCCATCCAGACCATTCTCAAAGTCTGCAGAGATGCCCGTTTTATCTACATTTTCCGGTGCGGTTTGATCAGGGGTTACATCGGTGATGATGACTTCATCAATGTAAATATCCGAGGTTAACGTATTGCCCGATGGTTCAACATAGATGATAACCTCATTCGTTTTAGAAGGGATTTCGTAGCCTTTGGTTTCTAAGAGTGTCCAGTCAGAAGCGGTTACAAGCTTGTTGCCTATAATCCAAGGATACTTCTGATCATCTGCTAATATTTCAGAATCTATCTTGGAAGCCAGATGGAACTGGCCTTCACCTGAACTGAGTTTAACCTTGAGGGAAATATCATACTTATGGTCGGATTTCATCTTGCCTGTAAGTACAAGAGCAGGAACAGCCTTCTCATCGGCCCGGTTGAAGAACTTCAGAGATTTCGTGCCTTCGGAGGCTACGTCGTTAACGACCGTAGTGTCCCCATTCGATCCCCAACCCAGTTTGCCCCATCCACCGGTATTCCCGTCTTCAAAGCTTTGGTTAAGGACTACCGTGGGTTCGACAGGTGTTACTGTCTGGGTGATCGTGATATTCCCGATATAGAAAGAGACACCCTTACCTGCTTCATCAGACTTGATTCGCAGAGCTGTATTCTCCACACTGTTAACGGAGAGATCGGCGGATAGTGTAATGCCTTGTCCTGCTTTAAAGTCAGCAGAGCTAATTCCAGTGTATGCCTCAGATCCATCAACGCCCTTATTGCTTACAATTTCCAGAACGGCTTTCCCGTCTGCAGGTGGGTTAGCATCAGTATCGACATATACGGAAGCGGTTACAGAATACTCTTTGCCAACTGACAAACCAAGGTCATCAAAAGCGAGGTCCACGCCATCCCAGTTATTAGATCGGTTACTAACATGTAGAGCCGCTCCATCATCATTGCCTTCAAACGGCTTGTCTGTTACAGCGTCCAGCTGGGCACCACCTGATTGAGTTGCCTTGCCTTGACCATTCTGGAATGTTTCCTGATACACAATTTGTGAATTAGTTGCCACTAGATCTGCAGCGTTAACTGTCGGAGCTATCAAGCCGCCCGGAAGAAGCAGAGCCGCTGCGAGTAACCCGGAAACGACCTGCTTAAATGATTTCCTCATTCGAAGCATTCCCCCCACATCAAATTTTTTATAAAACATATAAAGCGCTTACATAAATTGTTGTAGCCAACCTCCTTTCACCCCAGATAATACCACTTCATGGAAGAGAATTCTTACTCCAAATTAAAGGGGAATCTTAGTTTTTTACAGAACTCTACCAAGTCTGATACTCGTATGGACTTGCTCTTCTTTCCGATGATCAGGTCGCGGCAATAAATTCGTCGCAGCACTCACAACAGATCCCCTCTTAATAATGCTTACCACCAGCCATACTTAAAAAAGATCAAAAAGGGGCAGGATTTCCCTGCTCCTTCGCTATGTGAAACTTCTTTCTCTCATCAAACGTAAATTCACAAGGTATAATGAAGTCAGATGACCGTTCAGCATGATCTTATGACCATCATAATGAAGGAGGGGACATTCGTGGCGTTTATCCCGTTAAACTGTCCCAATTGCAACGGAAGAATTGAATACAAAGAGGGTGAGATTTTAAAGTGTCCCTATTGTGAAACAGAGCTTTTATTGAAGCAAAATCATGTCCATTACGTAGACCAGACCATTAATCATTACCACGGAACGCCCCCTAAAGCACCGCTGAAGCAGGCTGCCTCCGTAAAGCTACTGCTGATGCTGATGTTAGTCCTAACTGGCGCCATCGGTACGTATTTTTATTATAGCAACAGCTCCACCTACCCAAAAACAGAAGCCAATCTGTCTGTGCGAAAGATGCCCGAAAGCGAGGTTCTGCTCTCATTTTTGCGAGATATCTTCGATAAAGGGTCTGCCTTGCCGACAGAGGAGGAATTGGCTCGTCTTCGCTATTTAACCGTAGCGCATTCGGAGAATGATCAGTGGAAGTTTACATATAGCCTCTCCGATCCCTTCAGCGATGAACAGGCCGAGAAGATCACTTATATTACTCAGGACAAGAAACTGAATACTCAGGAGATCGATCAGAGAGATTTTGAAGCTTTTAAGGGACTGACGGCATTGGACCTGACAAATACCTATGAAATCTCTCAGACGGACCAAACCACTTTGGCCCATATGTCCGGATTAAAAAGTTATGGAGGCGCTTTTAACGAATCCTTTAGTACATTTTCGGGCTACTTTGGCGACAAGTCTAAAATTACGGAGCTTTCCACTCAGCTTCGCAGCAATAAAGAATTGGCCCTGCTGCTGGAATTTCCTAATCTGAGCTCTTTATCCATTACCTATGTGGATGAGTCCGTAACGGATTTTCACTTGTTAAACCAATTGCCAATCAAGTCCCTGTCGCTCACCTTTGTCGATGAACTCGGATGGTTGTCCTCCATGACCGGGCTGTCATCCTTATCCATACAGTACAGTGAAACCACAGACCTGCAGCCGCTATACGCCTTGACCCAGCTTCAGGAGCTTCAGCTGTCCTATTTATCGAATGTAAAGTCCATCGACTTTGTACAAAATATGCCTGCTCTACAAACGCTAGATATCGAAAATGTAAACTTTTCAAGCCTGGAGCGCTTGGCCGACAAGGCCTCCATTACTAAACTACGCCTAGCTTCTTTAAGTCAGCTTGGCTCGGTAAAGACCATAAACAGTCTGTCTTCACTGCGGGAATTAACGTTGTCCGGTTATTACGAGAAAGCAGAAGCGCTGACATTGCCAAATGTAGTGCGGGTGGAAGTCCCAGGCTCCTTTCTCTCCGGGCTGAAAGCGCCCGCCGCAACCAGCCTGACGCTCCGTGGCGGAAGTGGAGAGTTGAATTTAGCGGCGCTGGGGAAATTCCCGAAACTGGAGCAACTCTCCCTCTGGGAGATCAGTGAAATAACCCATCTTGGCGCCCTGGACGGTTTGCCTCGTCTAGAGACTCTGAACATTTACGACTCGTCACTATATAAGGAGAGCGATGCTTTATTTCGTTTGAAGCAGGTGAAATCTTTGGTGTGCTCCGAGTGTAGGCTGAACTTTGAACAAAAGGCGGCCGCAGAGAACAGTGTGCTTGAACATTTGACCTTAGAGCAGCCATATTTCAGCATAAACAACACCTCTGTTACTGAGGTTGACCAGATGATGCCTTACTTTGCCAAAATGTCCGCTCTACGTTCCTTCACTCTGCAAGACAGCAATTTGGCTTCTCTCGAATTCATGAGCAACTGGCAGGCCATAGAAGAGCTTCATCTCGAGAACAATGCCATTTCCAATATCGAGACCCTAAGCCAGCTGCCTAATCTGCAAAAGGTATATCTATCCGGTAATACCGTACAAAACAAATCCGTGCTTGGTACGGGTGTGCATGTATATTAATAACCGCCTGGGATGTTAGGGAGTTTTAGACTACTATAATTAATGAACTCACTTCAGAATTACTCACAAATTAATGGATGGTATTGAAACAAAGAAAAGAAGGGGTTCGAGAATCATATATAAATTCTCGAACCCCTTCTGTTTTTGTTTAGCTTCTCACCAACATCGCTACACTCTCCACATGCACTGTATGCGGGAACATGTCCACC
This sequence comes from Paenibacillus sp. ALJ109b, assembly GCF_010747435.1. Taxonomy (NCBI): domain Bacteria; kingdom Bacillati; phylum Bacillota; class Bacilli; order Caryophanales; family Paenibacillaceae; genus Paenibacillus; species Paenibacillus sp. ALJ109b. Next base: position 51,124 of record NZ_JAAIFP010000011.1, on the reverse strand, counting down.
GGTGTTACCTCAACCGTGCGATACCCGCCATCCTCTAGCACACGCAGATCACGTGCCAGCGTACTCGGATTACAGCTCACATACACCACACGCTCCGGCTTCATCTCCAGAATCGTGTCCAACAAACGCGGATCGCAGCCTTTCCGCGGTGGATCGACAACGATGACGTCTGCTTCAATGCCTTGTTCTTTCCAGCGTGGAATGACATCTTCGGAAGCACCGACTTCGAACTTCACGTTCTTCATCTCGTTCAGCATCGCATTGCTTCGTGCGTCTTCAATCGCTTCTGGCACAATCTCCACCCCGTACACCTGATCCGCATGCTGTGCGAGGAAAAGAGAGATTGTTCCGATGCCGCAATAAGCGTCAATGACAGTCTCTTTGCCACTCAGTCCAGCGTATTCCACCGTCTTCCCGTACAGCACTTCCGTCTGCACCGGATTCACCTGATAGAACGAACGCGCCGAGATGGCAAACTGCACATCCCCGATATAATCGTAGATCACATCACGGCCCCACAGGACGCGGGTTTCATCGCCAAAGATTACGTTGGTCTGCTTCTTGTTCACGTTCTGGCAAATGCTCGCCACATGCGGAATCGCTTCACGGATACTGCCGATCCATGCATCCTTGTGTGGAATGTCGCGGCCATTGGTGACGAGAACGAGCATCATCTCGCCTGTACGAAATGCCTTCTTCACAACCACATGACGAAGCAGACCACGGCCTGTCTCTTCGTTATACGCGCTGATGCCGAGATGGCTTCCTAGTTCCTTGACCTTGGCGACCACTTCATCGTTATGCTCATGCTGAATGAGGCAAGTGTCCATGTCGATGATCCGATGACTTCCTTTGGCGTAAAAACCACCCACCAAGCCGCCCTCGGCTGCACCGATAGGCACCTGTGCCTTGTTGCGATAACGCCATGGCTCGTCCATACCCATGGTAGGCAGCACACGAATGCCCTGTTGCTCGGCACCTTCCGCATCCTCCACCAACACATTCAGCTTGCCGATCCGCTGCAAATTATCCACCACGAGCTGGCGTTTCCACGCAAGCTGTCCGGCGTAACTCATATGCTGAATCTGGCATCCGCCGCATTGATCGTAGATCGGGCAAGGCGCGGATACACGATCCGGGCTCGCCTTCACAATCTCCAGCAGTTTGGCATAGCCGTACTGCTTCTTGGTTTTCATCACTCTTACGCGTACAGTTTCGCCCGGAAGCGCACCTTGCACGAACAGCGTGTATCCATTGGCACGGCCGACACCTTCACCGTCATGGTTCATGCCGATGATATCGATGACGGTCTCTTCATTTTTGCTTACAGGAAGTCCTTCGATTGGTGCAGATTCACGTTCCCGTCCCTTCGGACGAACGGCAGAAAGAGATGCGCCTTGTGGCCGCACCTCTTTCCCTTGCTGACGTGTAGATGGACGAGATGATTTGCTCGGCTGGCGGGAGGCTGAAGCATTCCCTTGCCCCTGAGAGGCAGCCGAATTCCGGCGGTTTTTTCCACGACCGCTGCGGTTCGTATTAGACAACGTACATTCACTTCTTTCTTCATATATGTTCATCCCTTGTGCAAGGGAGATTCCATTCATTTTCAGGCACCATGAGATTATACGTGATCCCACTGCACACGGCAACAGGAAATCACAATTTCTCCACGATCCCCATACTACGCTTAACGATACAACATCAGGTGATGACGCAGGTTCTTGAATGTCGCAGGCAATGTGCCGCCCAGCTCGCCATCCAGGTTCAACTGTACATAGCCCGGCGATGTTACTTCCATATAATCCGTTTGAAAATGTACGACCTTCTTATCATTCAGATGTTCACCACGCAACGCAAGAGTTACGAGGCGAATCATGTCAGCCAGATTACATTTGCGCACACCGATCACATCAAACAAGCCATCATCAATGGTCGCACCCGGAGCGAGCTTCTCGAAGCCCCCGACAGAGTTTGTATTGGCAATGAGGAACAGCATGAATTCATCATGAATCTCTTCCTGACCCGCGGCACGGATAACCAGCTCCTGCGGAGACAGGCTCGCCATTTTCTCAATACCCTTCATATAGTAGGCCAGTTGCCCAATCATCGTTTTCAGACGGCTTGGCACCTCATAGGTCAGTTCGGTTAACGAACCCCCGCCTGCAATATTAATAAAATATTTATCATTCGCCTTGCCCAGATCGAGCGGACGAAGCTGCTGGTTAATGACCAGATCGACGTAATCTTCCCACTGTCTTGGAATACCGAGCGCACGCGCAAAATCATTGGTTGTTCCCAGAGGGAATACACCAAGCGGAGGACGATTCTCCCGCTCGGCCATGCCGTTGATGACTTCATACAATGTACCGTCGCCGCCAGCGGCAATAATCATGTCATATCCCCGTTCAATCGCCAGCTCCGCTTCTCGGGTTGCATCTCCCTCACCCGTTGTTGCGTGACACGAGGCTTCGATACCACCTTGATCCAAACGCTGCAAAATATCTGCCAGACGTTTCTTCATTTCTTCCCGGCCTGAGGTCGGATTATATATCAAGCGAGCTTTTTTCATCTCATACGCCACCTATTCCACATTATCCATGAGTCTGAACGACCTCATATTCTTACTATCTGAGAGTGACCGTAGTCGGGCATCATTTACACAATGACTCACGTCCGTTAATCCTGCCCAACACTTTTCTCTACTTATATATATGCATAAGGAATTCCGTCTCATTCCAAAGCCTTTATGTACTATCATATCATCAAATGTGAAGATGTCCTAGCCTGTGATACATAAGTAATTATTTTCATATTGTTTATAGCGAAATTTTACATCTGGATAACAATAACGATAAAACCTAAAGAATTATGCCACTCCAGCAATGACGAGCATGCTCTCTGTTCACTTCCGAACTTGTCTATCCTTTACAAAATAAACCTCTAGCACTCCTCTTGAATCTAATCCTATGGATTTCCTGTCATTTATAACCATCCATCACCATTCTGCCCGCTTGGGCCGGAAATAGTCTTATCCCCTCTCAAATCATGAGGACTGCAGCTCAAGCACCTGCCAAGTGTACTCCCGTTCGGCATGTCATAATGGCGTATGGGCTATTATGTACGCATGGTACTTCCAGAAAGACTCCCTTCCTCCGGTCTCGGCACTGAATACGATCGATTTTGGCAGTGCCAATGTTCCGTTGAACGACAGCAATTTTACGAACAATTTAAACAAGGCCTGGTTCAGATAAAAAGTAAAATCCCCTTCAAGTAGACACAGAACTTGGAGGGGATTGTTATTTGCAACTACATATAGTTTAGAAGCCAATCTTTCTGCCCGCTCGGAGCTGTTTATACCAAAAATATACGGTGCAGCCCACACAGTAACCGAGCAATGCAGCACTTGCAGCGAGGAGAAGCATCGACGAGAAAATATAACCTGCTACCTGCCAACCAAGGCCGAATGAGACAAGTGCCAGCGTAAGAAACAATACGGCCAGAACATTGTTGAAGCGTTGCAGTTCCACTGCCTGTGTCTCTGTCCCTTTTCCAGTTAACACGGCCTTCCCAATCTGCACAAACAGATTAAGCTTGCCTCCGGATGCCAGACCGACAACTTGAATGATCCATAATGCTCCCAGAATTAACGGTTGATTGAATAGAAATGACAGGACGACAAATAGCACAATCCCGATCTGGTTCGCTTTAACATAGCGCATAGGCACTTCCCGCATCTACATATCTCCTTATCCCCATTTTATTAGTTGGTTTAATTGTAGTCGGTATCGGGAATTTGAGCAATAGTCATCTCATTTGAGATTAGAATATTCTTTTTTGAGCACATCCCAATGAGGAGTGGGCGTGCGGGTAGCCTTTTTCCAATCAGTAAATGCCTCATTTAACGCCTCGATCTCCCCAAAAGAACCCGCAACCAGTTTATAGATCGGAAGCATACTATACATCTTCAGTAGAAGGTAAAACATCCGTTGATGTTTGCGAATCAGTTTGGCCTGCATCTCCGGTATAATCGTTATACCCATAGCCTCAAGCACGCTAAAGCCCTCACTCATCGCCCCAATCATATGCTGGAGTTGCTTCCTGTTCCCGTCCAACTTGATCATCTCATGCTTCTCATTAAAGCTCACCGCATTAAGCATCAGAATGGGCACAATATGGCTTTTCAGCCAGGCATCGATATCGTCCAGGTAATTCAACTTGTATTTCGTCTTCTCAAAAGCTTGATCCAGTATGGATTTAAAGGCAATCTCGCCGTCCAGCCCACCAATCACCATTTGCCCGCTTGCTCCACCAATGGATAACATACGATCTTCTTGCCGCCGCCCGCCGCTGACCTGAAAACCAAACGCGACCTTTTTTTCCACCTTGCTATTTTCCTCCAAAAAGATTTGCATGCTTCGTGCATCTGCATTGTTGCCGACGATCACCAAGTTCCTGCTCTGATTGGCTGCCAAAATAGGCAGGACTGATGGAAAATCGTTATATTTCATAACCACGAAAATAAGATCATATTCATCATTCTCTTCCAGCGTTCTGGTTACCCGAACCGGATCAACTGTCGTTTTAAACTGGAACACATGACGAATGACAATACCATCCCTCTCCAGTTCCTCTGCCCGCTTCCCTCTAGCCAGAATGGTAACGTTATTTCCCCCACGTACCAGAACCTGCGCCAGCTGACTCCCCAGGACACCTGCCCCATACACTAATATATTCATTAGTTATCCCTCTATTTCAATTTTTTATGGATATTCGTTGCTTTATCAACATTTGTTGATAAAATAAGAGTAACAAAGCATCTGCAACGCTTCAATCGCTAAAATATCCGTTATTGTTGAATAATCAACGAATGGATCCATATTGTTGAAAACATCAAAGGAGGAGCCATGGACAGACGAGTTGTCAAAACAAGAAAAGCCATAACCGATGCCTTTATAGGGTTGTTAGAAGAGCAGGATTTCGAGCAAATTACGATTAATGAGATTGCTGATCGAGCCAATGTGAACCGTGGTACCGTCTATTTGCACTACACGGACAAGTTTGATCTGCTGGATCAAAGCATTGAGACGTATTTGCAACAGCTGGTGGAGAGCTGCATAGTGGAGAGTCCTACAACGCCCATGACTGTTAGGGAGGCGTTGCTCCGAACCTTCCGTTACCTGGAGCAGCACGCTCCTGTTTATACCACCCTATTAACCCAAAAAGGCATTCCTGCCTTTCGAAACCGGCTGATGAACATCCTGATTCAGGGAGTGGAAGAGCAGGTTGATGCATGCGGAATTCACAAGGGAATCAGCAGGGAAATCACTGTGCAATTTCTTGCCTGTGCTACCACTGGCCTGTTGGAATGGTGGATCATGAATTCCATGCCTTATCCAGCCGAACAGATTGTTGAAGAATTGATGTCTTTGCTGGAGCTTCATCTGATTCTTCCTTCTCAGATAAAGGGTTAATAAGGAGCTACGGATTGAATGAACAGGAGATCATATGTTGCAGAGACTCCTCCCTGTATGCTGAACTTATCCTCGTACTCCTTATACATGTTGGTGAATAAACGTCGTAAACTGTACCCAGGAATCGTTGCTGCTTCTGAAGTGCTGGCTCCCATTCCTTTAACCGAATACAGAAAATCTCTTGCGGAAGCATACTTTTCCATATAAATCGAACGCTCACAAAGGAAACTAGAATATCCGGATTCCTGAAGCATGATTTCCCATTGAACAGGTGAATGAAACGAAAGTCCATGACGCTGTGTTTCCATCCCGTTGGCACGATAAACTTCATCAAATGCCTCATGCATCTCACGAAATGTATCAGGCCCGAAGGTCGTAAATATGAGCAAGCCACCCGGGCGTAGCATTCGCCGTAGGTGACCCAGTGTTTCCTTCGGCGAACTTAGCCATTGAAAACAGGCGTTAGAGACGATGATATCCACTGAGCACTCCGGAGCTTTTATGGCCCACATTTCGATATCAGCCTGTAGAAAACGTAAACGATCCTTTGTACAATTCGCAGTACCTGGATGCTGTGCTGATCGAAACCGCTTTGAAGCCACTTCGATCATCTCGGGTGCAATATCAAGTGCAGTAATATTCGAATTAGGCCATTCATTCACTAGGATTTGAGTCAATGCCCCTGTTCCACAACCGATTTCGAGAATGCTCGGATCACTTAAGACCCCTTTGTTTTTCCATTCTGCGAGGGATCTTGCTAGCTGCTCAGCCATAGAACGCTGAATATGAGCATGTGCATCATAAGAAGTGGCACTACGATTAAATTGGCGTTGAACAACACTACTTCTTCCAATGGTCATGCCACCATCTCCTCCATTCATCAGCGATGTGTACTTCTTTTCCCAAAAAGGGTGCATGCCCGCAGCCTGTTAATGTAATTAACTCGGCTTGAGGTATTTGAGTGCTAAGTTCCAATCCAGCACCGTAAGGACATATCCTATCCTCAGTCCCATGAATAAGAAGAACCGGACAATCGATATTGGGCAATTGAGACAAGCATTCCTCGCTTCGTAAAATCTGAAGGCCTGCCAGTAGTGATTGCGTTGTCCAGCTACCTGTATGAGGTAGACGTTCAGCAAGACCCGCCTCCCATTCTTGCTCCGTAAACATAATCTTTCGAAAATTGGCTTCAACTGCGTGTTGATCCTTTAAAATCCCTTTGATCATCTGCCTAACGTATGCATCTGCCAAGCCGCGGTCAAACTCTTCTTTTGAGCGGGTAAAACGAGCCGTTGCACCGAACAGCACAAGGCCATCGGCGTAACCTTTAGCCGCTAGTCTGAGCGCCAGTAAACCTCCAAGCGACCAACCTGATATTAGAAGCGGACCTTGGGAAACTCTCTCCCTGCAAGCTATTCCTTCAATATCTAACATGTCTCTAACTGCTGTTTCAGTTAAACACAGCATTTCCTCTGGAGAATCCGCAGCACTATAATCTACAGAAATATGTCGAAAATCAGCCAATAACAGGCGAAGATGGTCAAACACCGCATCAGGCATACTCCATCCCTTTAACCATAATATAGTTCCATTTTTCTCTTGCTCAATTTGTAGCGGATTATTATCCAAGGCACTCATGAGCTCAGCACTCCTAACTGCAGTCCGATTTTGCAGATTTGTGCGCTGGCATCATTCAGTTCCTTAGGGGTATGGTCGGCCGATAAGGAGAAGCGGATTCGCGCTGTGCCATCAGGAACGGTAGGCGGTCGGATGGCAATCCCAGCAATACCGCCTGCTTCAAGTGCCTCACTGAAACGAAGAGCCCTTTCGTTATCACCGACAAATATCGGCACAATAGGGGAGTCCCCGGTCCCAACGTGAAATCCGGCATCACTAAGCGAAGAACGAAATAATTGACTTGCCGAGTAGAGGCGTTCGCGGCGCCAATGATCCGCTTGTACCAAAGTTAACGCTGTTGAAATACCAGCTACGAGAGAAGGCGGCAATGCCGTTGAATAGATAAGTGGTCTTGCTTGGTTAACGAGAAAGCGGATTAATGTTCGGCTGCCGCAGATATAAGCTCCATATAAACCGAATGATTTGCTAAACGTCCCCATATGCACATCCACATCATGATGCAGACCAAGCTTAAAGCAAAGTCCTTCCCCCCGTTTCCCGTAGATGCCTCCGCTGTGCGCCTCATCCACCATCAGCATGGCCCCGTACTCTTGTTTGAGCGCAACGAGCTCTTCCAAGTGTGCTTGATCACCATCCATTGAAAAGACGGCATCCGTAACAATCAACTTACGTCGTTTATCCCGATGTTTGTTCATTAATAGCTTCAGATGTTCCATATCATTATGTCGATACCGGGCATGTTCCGCGCGGCTCAGCACAATACCGTCCACGATGCTGGCATGGTTTATTTGATCACTAAAAACGACATCACCCCGGCCCACGAGTGCACGAATGACACCAGAATTAGCCATATAACCATTTGCAAAAACAAGTGCGGCTTCATTATGCTGCCAAGTGGCCAACGCTTCTTCCAGACGGCCATAAAGCGGTCGATTCCCAGTCACAAGGCGAGATGCGCCCGAGCCTCCTCCTTCGGTAAGAAGCGCCTCGCGAATTGTATCGATGATAGCGGGATGTCGAGCAAGTCCCAGGTAGTCATTGGAGGCCAGGTTGAGGAGCACCCGTTCTCCTCTCCACGTATAACCAGGGCTATCTGGAACCGCGGCACTATCACGCAAGTAACGTTCATTGGAGGCATCAGCCAATAACGCAAGTTCTTTTTCCATCCAATTCATAGTTCGTACCGCCTTAAAGTGCATTTAACTCAATCTCAAAACCCAAATCTTCAATCATTTGATGATCATTCGATATTTCCTGACCTGCTGTCGTTAAATAATCACCTACAAAGAGTGAATTTGCAGCATACAGTGACAAAGGTTGCAATGTACGGAGGTTGATCTCGCGTCCACCCGCAACACGAATCTCTTTAGACGGACAGATGAGCCGAAATAGTGCTAGTACCTTGAGCGCCTTCATAGCCGGTGTGCGTCCTGCTCCTTCCAGAGGGGTTCCCGGTATCGCATTCAGGAAATTAATCGGAATTGAATCTGCATCAAGCTTACGGAGTGCCAAAGCCATCTCGACAATTTCCTGATTACTTTCACCCATACCGATAATGACACCGGAACAGGGAGACATGCCGTATGCTTTTACCTTTTCCACGGTTTCAATTCGCTGGTCATAGGTATGCGTTGTGGTTATCGATGGATAATTGGCCTTGCTTGTGTTCAAGTTGTGATTGTATCGGTGCACACCTGCCTCAGCCAAACGTTCTGCTTGACCGTCCTTCAAGATTCCTAGACACGCACAGATTTTAAGTGGCATCGTTTCACGGATTTCTTTTACCGCTTCTACCACTTGATCCAGCTCCTTATTCGTGGGACCTTTGCCTGAAGCTACAATGCAATAGGTTCCTGCTTTACGCGCCATAGCTTCATGTGCACCTGCAAGCAACGTTTCTTTGTCGAGCAAGCTGTATTTTTGGATGGGCGCGGTGGATACGATGGATTGTGAGCAATAGCCGCAGTCTTCGGGACAAAAGCCGCTTTTGGCGTTGATGATCATATTCAGCTTCACTTTTTTGCCGTAAAAATATTGCCTCACTTGGAAAGCCGCGTGCATTAGCGGCAGTACCTCATCGTCGTTTGCTTCAAGCACGGCAAGTCCCTCTTCAATTGATAAACATTCGCCATTCAACGATCGTTTCGCAAGCGACGACCATTCTAGATTAGTTACCGTTGTTTTCAACTTCATTCCTCCTCCATGGATTGAACTGTTAATGCCTGTCTGATTGGTGTTAACTGGATCTTCTCTCGAATGACCTGGATCAACATTTCCGTATTCATTTCGTCCATCAAGCGGGGGAAACGTCCAAGAAAGGGTATGCCGCAATAACGTTCAATCAGCTCTGCGTTTGTTGTGATGCTGGAGTCGTTATAAATCTCATCAGATTCACCATCGTTCAGAATAAAACCTACGACTTTAATCCCATGCTGCTGCAGGTATGACACTGTAAGAAGTGTATGATTAATCGTACCTAGACCTGTCCGCGCAACGATCAGGGCCGGTGTTCGAAGCTCCGAGATCAAATCTACTACAAGAGAGTCTTCGGTCAGTGGAACAGCGACGCCGCCTGCCCCTTCAATGAGTATCGACTCGTATCGATTTGCCAGTGGCTGACCCGCACTGATTATTTCCTGTAGCGTAATTTCCACTCCATCCTGCTTGGCAGCGAGCATCGGGGTCAATGGAGCTTGGAACGTAAATGGCGCCACATGCTCGGCACGCTCATCAATTCCGGTGTATTGCAACAGGCGTTCTGCATCGGTTTCTCCGCTGCCAAGAAGTGCACCGGATTGCACGGGCTTCCAGACGCCTATATTCCGTTTTTCAGCACGAAGCGCAGCAACAAGAGCCCCTGTAACAATTGTTTTCCCAACCCCTGTGTCCGTACCTGTTACGAATAATCCGCGAATTACATTCATGACTCCAAACCACCTTCGGTGACGTCAAAAATGGATTGCATCAAGATATCAATCATGGCTTCAAGCTCAGCCTCTGTGCTAGCAAGAGGAGGAATGAACACAATAACATTACCAAGGGGTCTCGTAAGCATGCCAAGCTCTCTGGCCCGCCCCGTTACCCGAACGCCGATTCGTTCAGCCCAATCGTACGGTTCCCGAGTTGCTTTATCCCGTACAAGCTCAATTCCTAACATCAATCCCTTCTGCCTGATATCCCCGACGTGCGGAGAATCTTTAAGTACTGAGAGCTTCTGCTCAACAAAAGTCGCCTTTGCTCTTACACCTTCCACCAGGTTGCGCTCTTCAAATAGTTTCAAGTTAGCCAAAGCAACAGCGCAGCCGAGCGGGTTACCTGTGAAGGAATGACCATGGAAAAAAGTTTTTTGCTCCTCATAATCGGCATAAAATGCGCTGTACACCTCATCTGTTGCCAGTGTCGCTGCCACAGGTAAGTAGCCGCCTGTAAGGCCTTTGCCTATCACCATCAAATCAGGTGACACTTCTTCAAGATCACAAGCAAACATAGCACCTGTCCTACCGAAGCCTGTCGCCACCTCATCGGCTATGAACAGTACATCATATGTACGGCAAAGTGCTGCCATCTCGCGTAGACAGCCCTCTGGCATAATCAGGATGCCACTAGCTCCTTGCACAATCGGCTCCACGATAATAGCCGCGATTTCATCTGCACTGGTTTCAAGTACATTACGTAATGCGGTTAACGTAGCATCCATGGCTTCCCGCTCGCCGTCCTCATGTCGATAAACGTAAGGATATGGAATGACATGAGTAGGAAACAGCATGGGACGGAACACATCATGGTACAACGGAATTGCTCCGACACTCACCGCACCAATCGTATCTCCGTGATAGGCTTGATTCATCGTGATAAACTTCGTTTTACCGGTTTCTCCTCGGTTCTTCCAGTATTGAAACGCCATTTTCACTGCGATCTCGACACCGGTTGCTCCTGAATCGGAATAAAATACTTTGTTTAATCCCTCTGGGGAAATCTCTACCAGTTTCTCAGCAAGTTCAATAGCTGGCACATTAGCCATTCCGAGTAACGTAGAATGTGCAACACGTTCCAACTGATCCGTTATGGCTTGATTCAGCTCAGGTATGTTATGTCCGTGAACATTAAGCCAAACCGAGGAAAAGCCATCATAATAAGCACGTCCCTGGACGTCATACAGCATGACACCTTCGCCTCGTTCAATGATGAGAGGATCGGAGTTATTGTAATCTTTCATCTGCGTAAAAGGGTTCCATAAATGGGCCTTATTTATAGCTGCAAGCCGTTCATAATGTGTCACAAGATATCACCTTCCGTTAGATCATTTCAATTGTTAACCAAAATAATTTCTAAGGTTAACAATTGAATGTTGACATCTTATCAGACAAAAACTTTCCTGTAAAGAGAATCATTTCAGAGTTAGAACCCTCTCCCTTCACTCTATCTTCACGGATTGAACTCGAAATTTCGCCTCGTAGAGGGTTTTGCCTAATACAAAAAAACACGCCTGCTTCGGCGTGTTTGGTCTAAAGTACATACAAAAACAAAAAAAACGGCATCTCTGCCGTTTGTGTTTAAGCTATTGTTAGAGATAACGGGAATAATCGCTAGCAGCGACCTGTTTTCTTCCCTGAATTAAACCTTAACCTCATTACATCTTTCCAGTAAAAGTTGAATTTGGCGCTCCAGCCACGTTCCTAATAGCGGATGTGGAAGCAGCGTCTCACCACTATATGCGTAATCCAGTTCCTTCAATCGGCCCGGGATCACCTTCATGGTGAAATAACCGGCACTCAAAAACAGCGGCGCCACAATAACCCGGCTCCCCCGCTCTTCACTCCAGTATTTCGCCTTGTCGTACACACTATCCGGATTTAGCAGCGCATAATCGGTATGAGCAACACCGCTGACTTCCTGCACCCGCTGTGCGAGTGAAGAAATGCCCGCTTCCCAGCGCTGACGGAATCCATCGTGAATACTCCCATGTCCAACTAGCAGAATCGTCTCCTGTTCTGGTTGCTGCGACAATGCCTTTACCTTGTCCCAGACCATGACCGCAATATCCGGGTCGTTATCCACAGGATAACCGAAGTGAATTTGTGCTTTCACCTCGAATGGTTCCAGATCAGTCTCACGCTCCGGAGCGTCTTTGGCACCGATGGCATACTCAATCTCATCCACATGTGTACTGCCGGACGAAACAAACAGAGGCACTACCAGTATGTCAGTTACGTCCTGTGCTTCCAGTCGGTTGATACCGTCCTGGATCAGACGTCCCTCCACAAGTTCAAGAAACCCGGCTTCAACGGGCAAGGGTTCAGGCAGATTCAACCGGGAGACCGCGTCATCGACGGATTCTACCCAGGTTTTCTCCTGAGAACCGTGACTAATGATGAGTACACCCGGTTTCTTCATCCTTAACGTCCCAGGCGTTCCAGCGTCATTTTATAACCGTCATTACCGTAGTTCAGGCAGCGTTTTACACGAGAGATCGTGGCTGTACTTGCACCTGTCTCAGCTTCAATCTGGTTATAGGTATTTCCTTTGCCAAGCATACGTGCTACTTCCAGCCGCTGGGACATGGATTGAATCTCGTTTACCGTGCAGAGGTCATCAAAAAACACATAACACTCTTCAATATCTTTCAGAGTCAAAATAGCCTCAAATAATTGTTCAATGCTTTTATCATTTAGCTTTTTCAGCTGCATTTCATCATCATCCCCTAGCGGTTACTGTGTACCTTCATTGTACCCAGCCTGAGTTGGTATTTCAAGCGTTAACGATTTCACGCACTACAGAATAAAAATACATGTTACCGCTTTCATATAGCATAATTGTCCTCCCTGCGCGTACAATCCCCCTCTATCTCACGATTTATCCCATTTTTCACCGTATATTTCCGATTAATTATGTAGGAATTACCCTGTTTAAAATGTGACAAATTTGTGTCCGATCTATATAATTCCACTGCGAAGCTATCATCCTCTCCTGCGCCCAAATCCGCAAATATCCCGTTTTGCGGGATACTCGCCTACGCCGTCTCTCCGCTAATGACATACAGTATAGCAAAAGGGAGTTCCAACTCAGTCTGTTATGCACGTCCAGTCGCTGAAGGAACGCAATTCCGAAATCCAACATAGAAGGAACGTGATAGTTCATGCCACAGCATTATTATCACCGTCAGCCCGCTCCACGGCAGCGTCCGTCTTCCCATACGCAACGGCAGGCCCATACTTCTGCCTATATGCCGCCACGGGCATTGAATGAGGCACAGGTTCAGCCCATGTATCCTGGTGTAGAACCTTATTATCCTCCCCAATTCCAAGAGGTTGAAGCATCCGGACTTGTACCTTATAGTCCAGGTGGTCCGGGGGGACCTGGCGGAAACTTTTTCGGCGGGGGAGCTCCTGTTGCTTCCCCTGTTCCGGTGGAAACGCCTGCGTCTTCCTCAGGCTTTTCCCTGGCTAATCTCGGGGAATTAAAAGGAATGATCGACCGTTTTGGTGGAATCGACGGCATCGTGAACGGGATCGGCAAAATGCAAAAGGTCGTTGGCGGCTTCCAGCAGATGGCCCCAATGATGAAGCTGGTGATGGGGATTCTGCCTTTTGGAAAAGGAAAAAAAGGTAGCAGTCTTGCGGATAAAGATTATGAAGAGTATTCGCCACCTCGCTCACGCAAACGTCGTAAAAAAACGACCTCTGCTCCGCGCAAACGGAACACGAGTAGTAAAACTGGCCGGAATAAATCCAATACCACCAAACGTCGTCCCAAAAAAAGCAAAAAGCTCTAACACTTTTCCAGGCGCCCTCTTAAGGGGGTGCCTTAATTCACTTCCATCTTTTTCTCCCCTTCAATCCTCATTCGTTCATATAAGAGAATATTCATAACCTTTTTTAAGAACCTATGTTCTTATTCCCGTGAATTGAGGTATACTGAGTTATAGATAAAGGAGGCGGATTATGGAACTGTTCAAAGACAAATATACTCCCGCATTAATCGACCGGACAGGAGAATGGTTACACCAATTCTACCCCAAGTTGGACAAGCAGCAATTTCGTGAACTTGTATTTGCCGAAGGCTGGGGAGAGCTGGAATTCAAAGCTCGTATCCGCCGCATTACGTCGGCATTGACCGAAGTTCTCCCTGACAACTATGAAGAGGCATTACACGTGATTGAGCAGGCAGCACCGCAGATGCGAGGGGTCGAGTATCTGTTCGTTCCCGATTTTATTGAAGTCAACGGACTTGCGCCGGAAAACTACGAACTATCCATGAAGTACTTGACCCTCTTCACACCTTATTCCAGTTCCGAGTTCGCGGTACGCCCGTTTATCGAACGCTACCCGATCGAAACGATGAAACGCATGATGGAATGGACGGGAAGTCCCAATGAACATATACGCAGGCTTGCCAGTGAAGGCAGCCGTCCACGTCTTCCATGGGGTTCCAAACTTCGGGGATTCATCACCGATCCAACACCAGTACTTCCAATTCTGCATGAATTGAAGCAGGACGAGTCCCTGTATGTCCGAAAAAGTGTAGCCAATCACCTGAACGACATCTCGAAAGACCATCCAGAACTGGTCCTGGATTTGGCCTCAAGCTGGTACGGACAACATGAGCATACCGACTGGATCGTTCGTCACGCAAGCCGCTCGTTGCTGAAAAAGGGACATCCGAAAGCGCTGAGTCTCTTTGGATATGTCGAGCAGGATGCGACACATATCGAGCATCTTCAGCTTGCAAGAGATACCGTAGCCATCGGGGAAGATCTTCATTTTTCCTTTGATGTCGTTAATGAAAGTGGTCAGTCACAGATGCTGCGAATCGAATATGAGATCGGATATATGAAAGCAAATGGCAAGCAGGCACCCAAGCGGTTCAAATGCTCTGACAAAACCTTCCCTACCGGAAGAACCAAGGTTGCAACGAAGCAATCGTTCAAAGTCATTACGACGAGAAAGCATTATGCCGGTTTGCATACGCTAACGATTGTCGTTAATGGACAACCTACTGCTACAGCCACATTTGTATTGGAGCAAACAGAGTAACCTACATTTGAATGGAGCCATCCAACTTATTATGAAAACGTAGCAGGGTTCATTTCATGATAAGAATCTCATGTTAACATTCAGCTCATGAACCCATTCCTTGAGAAATTCCCCAAGGCATCTTCAGTACTGAAGATGCCTTTTACTTTTTCCACCCTGTTCGTAACAGCCAAATTTCCTCAAATTAAGTTATGCACATGTTGATTCTTCATTTATCTTATCCACATGTGGACATCTATTCCGAAAACAAATCTATATGTACTCCTATTTGCCCTCTTATACACATCATACACAGGCTAAAGAAGCGATCTGTGCAGATCGCTAACTCTTCACTTGCTATAGTTTCTATTCTTCCTTACTTAAACCAGCCCCGCTTCACAAACCAGGCCACCATGCTTCCGCCCAGAACAAACATCAACAGCAGTACAGCTCCATACCCAAACTTCCATTGCAGCTCAGGCATATAAGCAAAGTTCATGCCATAGATCCCCGCGATCAGCGTCAATGGCATAAAGACTGTTGTAATCACGGTGAGGGTCTTCATAATCTGGTTCATACGGTTGGAATTCAGCGAAATGTAACTGTCGCGCAGGTCTGCCGTCATTTCCCGATCAGCTTCAATCATGTCTGTCAGCTTCAACAAATGGTCATAGATATCGGTAAAATATACGGTATGCTCCCCTGTTCGCTGCACATGCTGAGAATTGACTACCCGATAGAGCAGATCCCGCATGGGTACTACCGTCCGTCTAAGCTTCAGCAATCGACTGCGCAAGTCGAACACTTGATTCATCAGGTCTTCCACCGACTCCCTGCCGCCCCGGTTCTCCAGTTCAGCCAGCTCATCCTCAATGGTAAACAGAGACGGGAAATAATGATCGACCAGCTTGTCCATCACCGTATATGCCGCTGCCACCGGGCCCCGAGCCCAGATGGTTCGTTCGTGCGCATGATGCAGCAACCTCTCCCAAGCTTCATCAACTTCCTCCAGTGCCCCGTGATGAAAGGATACCAGGAAGTTCGCACCCAGAAACAGGTCCACCTCTTCCGCTTCCAATGTGGTCGGATTCAGTGCATGCAGCACGAGAAACTGCAAATTGTCATAATAATCGAGCTTGGGTCGCTGCAATACATGCATACAATCCTCAATAGCTAATGGATGAAAATGAAAATATGTATCCAGCAACTGGCTTTCCTCTTCGGAAGGCTGATTGAAATCTGCCCATACCCAGGCGTAATCCTGCAGATCCAGCTGTGTAAGCGGTACATTTACAGATAACTGATGATCCCGTGAGATGGCGAGTGTACGAATCATAAATTAGACCACGTCCTTGTCTTGTATCCTTTACGTTATTGTACAACTTTAACCACTGAACCGTCTCCTGCAACAGCCCATTATACACACGTTATCCTGCAAACGCGACAACAAAAAAAGCCAACCCTGTTGGCTTCTCTCATTTCCCTATCCACAGTCTCCTGTATCCACAGGAATATCTTCTTTTGGTTTATCATTCCACGGATGGCTATCCACATATCCAGCCTGTCCACACGTTCATGCACAGGCGTCTCTTCTTTTTGGTTGTATAATTGTCCACATATCCCGATATTCACAACGTTATGAACAGTTTGTCTGAAACCCAGAATTAGTCCAGGAACACTTTTTCGAATTAGAAAATGATCCAGTACAACAATCCTGCCAGCGCCCCGGTAATCGGAATCGTAATGAACCACGTAATAATGATACGTCCAGCTAGTCCCCATTTAACGGCTGAGAAACGTTTCGCGGAACCAACACCCAGAATGGCAGATGTGATAGCGTGAGTTGTACTCACCGGCAGGTGGAGCAACGTTGCCGAGAAAATAACAGATGCGGCTGATAGATCAGCTGCAAATCCGTTAATCGGTTCAATTTTGAAAATTTTGGTTCCCATCGTTTTGATGATTTTCCAACCACCGATGGAAGTACCAAGTGCCATCGCTGTTGCCGCGGAGATTTTAACCCACAACGGAACATCCAGATGATCCTGTACGCCTGCTGCGACCAGTGCAAAAGTAATGATACCCATTGCCTTCTGTGCATCATTGGTACCATGCGTAAACGCCTGGAGCGCTGCTGTGAAAATCTGTACCGTACGGAAACCTTTGTTCACGTTATGCGGACTGCGTTTGGCAAAAATATATTTGAGAATGGTCATGACCACATAACCGATGGCAAATGCGATCAGAGGTGATAATAACAATCCTCCGACGATGTCAATAAATCCACTCCATTTGACTTTATCAGCCCCTGCGCCAACAAGTACAGCACCAGCAAGAGCACCAATCAGTGCATGCGAGGATGAAGAAGGAATTCCGAACCACCATGTAACGAGATTCCAGATAATCGCGGCGATCAAGGTGACTATGACAACCTCAATCCCGTTATCTAGCGTGGTGGGGTCTGTTACACTCCCCCCGATCGTCTTCGCTACTCCAGTAAACATCATGGCACCGACAAAGTTCATCACGGCAGCCATAAGGATTGCCCGGCGAGGAGTCAGTGCTCGTGTCGAGACCGAAGTTGCAATGGCATTCGCCGTATCGTGGAATCCGTTGATGAAGTCAAACGCCAGTGCAAGGAAGACGACTATACCCAATACCCAAATCGTTGTTTCCATTATTCTCTGGCTCCTTAAGAATTACGCATGATGATGGATTCGAGCACATTCGCTACGTGTTCACAAGCATCCGTCGTCGTCTCAAGACGTTCGTAAATTTCTTTGCGTTTGATCAGTTCAATCGGATCAGGCACAGTAGCGAAAAGGTTCTTGATACAGTTACGCAGCACTTCGTCGCCCTGGTTTTCCAGATCGTTCAGACGAATCGTGTACTCGCGGATCGCCAGCAATTTTTTCTGAGACAGCAAATGAATGGCCTTCTGAATTTCGTAAGCCGATTGGCGCAAAATTTCAGCGAATTGAACGATATATTCGTCCGGGTCAGTCAGTTGGTACATATAGAAACGGGAAGCTGTTGCTTCGAGCCCGTCCAATACGTCATCAAGTGTCGTTGTCAGTTCCATAATATCATCGCGTTCGATCGGCGTGATAAATGTCTTGTTGAGCTCTGTAATGATGGTATGAACATAATCATCACACTGGGACTCGTACTTCTTCATTTCATTGGCAAAAAGAGTCACATCCTGAAGGTTGGAAACATGTTGGGAGAAATAATCAGCCGCTTGCACGACCGTATCTGCCATGTTCTCTAGTGTCTCAAAAAATATATCCTTCTTCTTCTTAAGCTTCATAGCTCTATCCCCTTTACGAGAAATTGCCGATAACCGATGAAACATGAAATGACAACCTTTGATATCTTATCATAAATGTTTCACGGTTTGTACATAAGGCATGATCCTTTTTTATATTCTTATCACATAAATCTGAAATGAATCTTAATTATTTGGAATGGCTGGAAAAATGATGATGAAATTTTACACTGCGTTTACATTTCTCTTCAAATTGGATTAATTTTCAATTTCGACATGCCCTGCAAAGTCAGGCTGATTCGGTACGATACTGATAAAAGTCTTGCCAGGAACAAGCGCAACTTCGGACCCATTTTGCACAAATCGAATAATATCACCCGTTTTTTTGATCCACTGGCCTCGAACCATCTTGCCTTTTTGAAACAGCATGGCTTCACCGCCCTGTTCCAAATTAACGGAAAGTCTGCCCACATTATCGAGCACCTTGTGATCCGCACCCGCTACAATAATATTGGCCGCTCCAATGGGATTGCCGTTATCCAGATCCTGATCTGCCTTTCCGTTCACCAATCTCATATATCGTCCGCTAACTTCATCATAATCATACGTTACCCGGTAACTCTCCAATAAATAATGAATATCGAACTGCTTGGCCACCTCTCCGGCGGACGTGGCACCTTCTTCGTTATACGTATATACAGGGGACTTAAAGTCGTGACTATAGCCTTTGGTATCCGCGCCTTCTCTCAGCTTGTCCGCCGACGTATATAGATTGTGCGGTGCTTTGCGATCCGAGGAACGCCAGAAATAAGGGCCGCTATTCGATATCTCATCCATATGCTGCTTCTGCTGCTTTTGTAAAATGGAATAGGCATCCGGGCTGCCACCCGCATGAACCAATACCCCATCGTAACTCTCACCAAGCTCGATCAGATACGGACGAATACTGCGCACGGGTCCGACCATGTCTGCCCCGCCTTCACTTTGGAAGATGGCAATAAAACGGGTAATGCCTCCCTCAGCGAGCACCTCGATAATAATATCTGCTGCACTCAAACCGGATTGAGGCCGCGCTGCAGGAGCATTGTTAATCATAACCGCCAGTGGACGGCGCGTAATTGCTTCATCAACAGGCAGACCCGTCAGCGGTGCTGTGTAGAGCGACGTGGCAGGTTCTTCTGTCTCTTGTTCTTCCTGTATGGGTGTAGGAACGGACTCCGGCTTCGGAATCTGTACCATCTCCTTATTCTGGCAAGCGACCAGACTCAGGGCCAGAATAAGCAGCGACGCCGCTGACGTCGTTTTGTTCCATTTCAATTGCTTCAATATATGTACCTCCTGGACGATATGGCTGAAATCTAGGTGTAGTTGCTCTTATGTAAGTGACCATTTCACGTATTTCTTTCCATTTAATCACACACAGCACCATTTGTCTTCGATATGGAGAGCATTTTCTACCCTGCATTTCACGTTTGAAACTTGAGAGAGGATGAAAAATATGTCCTAAATGTGAACTTCTCAAACCTTACTTAAAATTTGAACTAGATTGTGATAATAATCACAAACAGAATGACTTTTGAACTATACAATAAAGACATCAAAGGTGATCACTTAGAAAAACAAAAAAAAAAACACACACTAAATTCCATGAAGGAGTGGTTTATATGTTCAGCTTCAACCAATGGCTTAGAGAAAACAAAGTGGCAATGTGGATTTTGACAGTACTTCGGGTGTATATCGGTTACGACTGGATGACACATGGCTGGGGCAAATTAACAGGAGGATTCCAAGCTGGCGGATTCCTTGCAGGCGCTGTAGGAAAAGCAACGGGTGAAAACCCAACCGTTCAAGCTTGGTGGGGAACATTCCTTGAGAACTTCGCGGTACCAAATGCAGGACTGTTCGACTTCATCATCCCGCTGGGTGAATTCCTTGTAGGTCTGGGTCTCATTCTTGGATGCTTTACAACACTTGCAGCACTGATGGCGATGGTCATGAACTTCGCGTTCCTCTTCTCGGGAACAGTAAGCACGAATGCTCAGTTAGTCCTGATGGAAATCTTCCTTGTAGTCGCTGGTGCAAATGCTGGTAAAATCGGTTTGGATCATTGGGTAATGCCTTACCTTCGCGGATTGTTCACTCGCAACAAAGGCAGTCTTCCCAAAGACACACCAACGATAAACCATACGCACAAAACAGCCTAAATCGTAAATAGACATTTTCCGGTCCTTCTCCCCTCCCCCTGGAGAGCAGGACTTTTTTGTTTTTTATATATGCTTGTAGGTCATCTGACTTGCCCATCGACAGAAACACGTATTATGATGAACATATCGATCGACTACAATTAAAGGAGTACATGACATGCCAACCCAGCGCCGTCTTGAGACCGATGCCGACTTCCAGGAAGCCATGGAAATGAAGCATAAAGTCCGTGTTTTCAAAGATAATCACCAGATTGATTCCGGTGGCGTCATTATCCGTTTTGACAGCAATACCGTTGTGGTTCAGTCCAGTGTAAGTGAACTGGCATATCACTCGCGTACAGCTTGTGAGCTTTTCGAGATTCGCAAGTGATTATACTAATTTGCAGAATGCTCAAGTTATAGAAAAAGGTTCCTGAGGCCCATTACGCTGGCCGCAGAAACCTTTTTTGGTTCAGCTCATTCATAACCTAAGTCTGGCTGGTCGATGAACTAGGTGTATTTGCAAAATAAAACTCAAAGACTTGTTCACATACTCTTGTCTGTTCCAAGTTATACGCCGTCACCAAACTGCCAGCAGTTTAAACTGAGCGTACCGTAAGGATACGACTGGAATAGACGTTTTGCAGATCGAGACATATCAGCCGTACCCATGGCATAGAACAAAGGCGCAATGTGCTCCGTTCCATAAGATGGAACCGCCGTGCGGGCATGGGGCGCTTTTTTGTCATATTGAAACAGCTCTCTCGTATTCCACTGCTCAAGCCCCTCGCCAATCCAGTTATCGAACTCCACTGCCCAGTCTTGCGGCTCATCATTACTGCCAAGCATACGCAAGTTATGAACCGTTCCGCCGCTGCCAATGATCAGCACATTATCATGACGCAGCTGCTCCAGCATCCGCCCAATATCATACTGTTCCTGCGGGGAACGCAGCGAATCGACAGATACCGCAATAACAGGAATATTGGCCTCTGGATACATGTGTAACAGCGGTACCCATACCCCGTGATCCAATCCCCGGCCTCGAACCGGTTGATGTGGAAGATTACTACGGGTGAACAGAGCGCAGATCTCATTCGCAAGGTCTGGCTGACCAGGCGCAGGGTAATTCATTGTATACATATTAGAGGGAAATCCGTAAAAATCATGCAAGGTCTGATGTGTATCATCCATTGTCACGGACGGTTCGGGACGATCCCAATGCGCCGTAAATACAACAATGGCTTTCGGAGCCGGCAGCCTGTCTCCAAGCTGGTTCAAAAATTGAGTGTAGTCATTGCTCTCCACCGCCAGAGCGGGAGAACCATGCGCAATGAATAGTGCGGGTAATGTCATTGCTGCCAACCTCCAGACACGGATAGGATGCTTACCCTTCTATTTTACTCCGAAGAAGGCGCTTTTCCAAGCTAACATCCCAATCAGATGTAATCTGGACGCGCATGTTGCCTTATGGACCAATCCATGTTGGATATAGAATGTTCCAGCCTAACGATAAAGATTGAACTTAACCTCTTTTAGATCATCCAGTGCTGCCAATCCTGTTCGATCTTCTGACGTTCTCCCAGCCATTCTCTCGTACGCGTAATTAGCTGTTCACGCTCTTTACCAGAAGAGAAGGTATGATCGCCCTGGAATATAATTTCCTTGTCGCAGCGGCCTTCCTGGCGCATCCAGAATACCTTTTGATATAGGAATGCGTAATCGACAGGAATCATCTCATCCGACGTGCCGTGCACCACCAGAACATCCCCGTTAAATTTAACGGCTTCCTGGAATGGCTGATGTTCAGCCAGTGATTCAAAGAATGCTGGTGTAAACTTGTAGCCGAGATAATCAGCAGATCCCAGTTTCACCCCTTCATCGTACACATCACGTCCCGTAATTTTCACAATATCATTGAACGGATATCCCACGGATGACCACATAACAAGATTCTTGACCCGTTTGTCACGGACAGCAGTCAGCAGCGCAACAGCTCCACCCAGACTATGACCGATCAGCGTTACACGGGTTGGATCTACATCACTGCAGTTTACCGCATAGTCCAGCACAGAACGTGTTTGGGTAATCATGGATTCAAGTCCTTCAGCTCCGTACTCACCACTGCTCTCCCCGCAGCCAATGTAATCGAAGCGCAGCACCAAATACCCATCTTCGGCCAGCTCACGGGCGGTCTTCACAA
The DNA here is from genome assembly GCF_010747435.1 of Paenibacillus sp. ALJ109b. Classification (NCBI taxonomy): domain Bacteria; kingdom Bacillati; phylum Bacillota; class Bacilli; order Caryophanales; family Paenibacillaceae; genus Paenibacillus; species Paenibacillus sp. ALJ109b. Next base: position 28,349 of record NZ_JAAIFP010000011.1, on the reverse strand, counting down.
ACAGACGATCTACACCGATCCGACTTCCTACGAATCCATGGCAGATGACAGCAAGAGGCACGCGCTGTTGATGATTTCCCTCCTTGATGTCTTTGACGACCGGATAATGAATCGTGGCTGTTAATTCTTCCTGCCCATGACGAATACTGATCTGACGCTCCATGCCCATTTCCCCTTTCCATTCTTCCCTGCTCATGTTCATTTTGTTAATTATATATAAATCCGATAAGTTTAATGTGTATTAAGATGATATTAGTATATTATCATCCTGTGAACCTCAAGTCAACGTGAGGAAATGTCCATTTCCAGACGTACCTTGTCTACATTTTATCGACAATTTCGCAAAAAAAATGAGCCAAGCTGACAACAGCTGACTCGAGTCATTCCTAATACTTGAAGCCACTACTCATAACTGCGGCGGAACATCTCATGGGTCTCCACTCGACCCTGCCATTCATGTCCATGAGCCGAATTCGAATTCCCCCAGAAGCTCCCTGATTGAAAGGTTCCTTCTGAATACTCATCCGCATACTCGGCATCCTCCAACGTCTCCTCCATTGGCACAACCTCATCTGTTACTCCACGAGAGTTGCTATTCAGCAGCAGCTTCCTAGTTAGTTTATCCGTTTGTTGATCCATTCCTGCCACACTCCAATCCCTGGTTTCTGTTGGAAATGCTACTATTGTGGTGGAATCGGCTGTACTTTATTCATTCTTCACACAATCGTTAGAACTGGACGATCCCTTACGCATATTAACGGCGAATCACGGAGAACCTAAGCAATATATCATAGCCAACATTTGCCTCCAATTCCTTCTGGCGAAAGGGTTGAATTCATGGAACACATTTTGGAATGGATTCGTAGTCACGGAAAACTGGTACTGCTATGCACCTGTGTCATTCTGGCCTGCGCAGGGCTATGGTCGAATCGTAAACAGTTGTTTTATAAGGAATGACTTTGCGAAACGAGAGCCCTTCCCGTATACTAAAATACCGTCAGGGTCTCCAGATCATCGGGGATCAGAACGTGTGTAGATAGGGGGAGCAATCATTGGGGATTTCCTATAAGAAATTAAAAGAAATACAGAATCGGCAAATGACCGAAATGAGTAAGATGACACCGGAACATGTAAAACTGTTCGATCAGATCAGCACCATTGCGCGTCAAGCACCTGCCGATGAGAGAACGCAGGAAGAATGGATTCTCTCGGCTGGAAGAGCCATCGTACAAGCTCAGCGTGACGGTAATCCAGCTCGCGAATTATATGGACCTGATCTGGAACAACATATCTATTCACAACTAGGAGTAGCAGACAATAATCCGGCTGCAACTGCTGGTGAATCAAATATGGACTCATCCAGAGCTTCAAGTACGGCCGTACGGGGCTCCGGAAGCAAATCCAATAAAACCATTACGTCAGCCAAGAAGACAGCAGCAGTTGAAGCCGAACCTGCGGAGACTCCGGATCAAGTTAAACGGACGCCCAAATGGTACTTCATGATCTCCTGGGCAGCTTTGTCTTTTGTCATGCTGATTCAAGGTGCGGTTGGGCTATTTATTGGCTGGACGGGGGGCGATACGGAACCATTTAGCCATATCAGCCTGTTCTCCCTGATCGTGGCAGCCGTTGGGGGTATTGCACTGGTTGAAATGCTTCGTCGCCTTGCTGAGCGTCCAGATGATCAGGGAGCAGACAAGACTGCCAGGCCACAGGTCAATCTTCGCGGAATTGTCATCTATATCGTTATCGTTGTGCTTGTCTTATTTGTAGGATATCCGCTGCGTGACAGCCTTCCCGTATTTACGCTGTCTCCGTGGATTAGTCTCGTAATCGGGATTGTGGGATTGGCTACGTTGAGACCACTCTTCGGACAAAAGAAAGCGTAAGGATGCTGATGTCCTGTGTGGGGCAGCAGCATTGGGTATATCGTACAGTTATGTAATGTGCGAAGATGAATTACGAGTGAAGTACGACAATTCGGTGATGAGATAGAATATCGAATGTCAAAAAAGGGGCCTTAATGGCCCCTAGCTAGCTGTTGAGAAGTTCTCGACAGCTATTTTTTATTTACAGACGTATAGGAAACCTCATAATGCTTTTTATCTAGCATAGGTAAAGGTAATCACTTACCACAACTCATAAGTAACCTTAATTACGGTCAGTAGCTCGTTTGAAACTGAATCCATATCCGAAAGGATGACCTTGTCATACTTCATATAGATGATCCACAGGGCCCGTAGAGTCTTTCTCCATTTTGAGCTGAATGCGATGCTTGATCTCCTTGCCCGGGGTCTCTCCGAATTCTCGCTTATACATCCGGATAAAGTAGTTCACTTCCATACCAACCGTCTCCGCGGCCTCTCTTACACTTGCGAGTGGGTGTTTGTCCAACCAATCGGAAGCTTTCTGCAAACGCAATCGCTGCATGTACTGATGCCCCGTCACCCCATGTCTCTGGTGAAATAATCGGTTCAGGTGCTGCACCGAATAACCAACGGCTTCAGCTATATGCTTCAACAGCAGATCATCCTGGTAGTGTGTATGCATCAGCGACACTGCTCGAGTGAATGCTTCATTTGCCGATTCCGACTCGCGCTCAGAACGTGTTAACGACCTACTTCTTGCTTCTCGCTCTTCTGTCGCATCATGAAGCGGGAAGATGGACTGTGAAATATCCAGAATAAGCTGATAGATGATTGTTGAACTGTTCCACATTTCACTCATCCCATCGTCCAGCGAGTGCCAGATGTCCGTCACTCGTGACCAGAACTGTTCAAATTCGGACAAACGCCGTGGCCCCATTGGCAGCAGTCCCGCCGACCGAAGCACCGCCCCCGTCGCCTCTCCACCAATGCCAATATATCCAAGCTCCCCGTGTGTTTTGGAATGCGGAATATACTCATGGGCCACCCCCGGTTCGATCACGAACAGTTCACCTGCCGATACTGTCCATACTCCTTCACCTGGAACCTTAAATTCCCCTTTGCCGCTGCGTAATAAAAAAAGCTGATACACCGGAAATCCATCCGGTCTAAACTGAACTTTCTCTTCTTGTGTTCCCACACAATACAGATACAGAGGCAACCGGGAATCCGGCAGGCCGGTCAAGCGAAATGCAAGCATTCCATCATTCCTTTCGGATCATGCTCTTCTTTCTCCTATTATCCATCGGTTTTCCCACTTGCAGCAATGGCCAAAGGAACCTTTTTGGTGACAGGATTTTTAAATGGATTATGTGTGATTCAGAGTGGCCATTTAATAATAGAAACCGTCTTCTATTAGTTTTCATAAAAAGAAAAACTCCCTTCTCGTTTGGAAAGGGAGCTTCTTCAATTCAATTTATTTATTTCATTATTTTTTTGATTTTAGGTCTGTGGAGATGTAGTGTTAGCTTGATTCGAATTGGAAGATTCAGTATTTGTGTCTGTCGTTTGAGATGAATCTGGAGCTGAAGTTACAGGCGCAACTGGCGCATCCAATTTAACTGTAGCCGAAGGACCATAAAGCGAACTTGTATACAAGGAAGTATCACTTGATACAGACAGGATATATATTTTATATTCTGCTCCAAGTTCAATTGCTTTCCCATTTGAATCCAACGTATCTTTGGTCAAGTTAATTTCTCCAGCTGAAACTTGTTTAAAACTAATATTCTGGGTTGCCTGAGCTACAACAAAGTCATCTTGGGCTCTTACTACAAAAAGTCGATATTGGGCTATTCCTTTTTCGTCTGCCGCTTTATTGAAAGTAACCTTGATGCCTGCATCCGCAGCAGTGCTATTATTCTCAATTTTAGTAATGATCCCTGTTTGGACAGGTGCGGCTGGAGCAAGGATACTGAATTCGTTGGAAGCTGAGGACAGATTGGAAGCACGAGAACTGCTGTCCGATACGGATAACACAAAGACTCGATATTTCTGCCCTATAACAAGTGACTTATTATTAATATCCCGGTGACCATTATTCAAAACGACAGGATTTGAAGCATCATTTTTGTTGATATCAATATTATAAGAAATTCCAAGTGCAGAAGAAACACTAAAACCACTTACTTGATTTGCTGGTACTATGAAAGCTTTGTAACCCGAAATCCCATTCTCACTGGAAGGCTTGCTGAAGCTTATAGATACATCCGAAGCATCTCCCGCTTGCCCTTGTTTTTTCACAGTTGCACTTACATTACTCACTGCGGCTACAGCCGTATTGGAAGCTAATGTGATCACTCCCGAGCCTGAAGACAGTGCATTGGTAAGAGAGCCGTTATTATTCACTGCCATCACATACACACGATAACCCACACCATTCACAATAGCACTGCCATCTACCGTTTTCGTATTACTTGTAAGATTAAAAGTTTGGTTGTTTCCGTTTTTGCTTACATACGTATAATACGCACTGCTAACTGAGTTCGCAGATGTCAGATTAAAGCTCGTATTTGTCGATTTCACCACAAACACACGATAATGATTCACATTCGTCTCATCCGTTGAACGATTGAAAGTCACACGCAGATCACGTCCATCTAAGTTATCCCCAATATCCGTTGCCGTCACATTGCTCGGTGCAGTCACAGCTGCATTGGCAGTCAACGTAATCTGTGAAGAATAAGAAGATAAAGCATTCTGACTGGAGTTTCCACTTGTGCTTACCGACAGGACAAACACGCGATAGTTATTGTTATTGGAAACTGTGTAACCGTTGGTATCCACCATATAGTTAGGGAGGGTAAATGACTGATTTCCACCAGTCTTATTCACCTGATAATAATTGTTCGATGCGTTAGCCGCGCTCAGTGTGAAGCTGCCTGCATTGCCGGAACGGACAACATATACACGATACGCAGAAACATTGGATTCATCTGAAGCTCTGGTAAACGAAACCCGAAGATCGCGTCCATCGCCGTAATCACTCACATCAGCCACCCCAATATTACTTGCGACTCCAGCATTACTATTCGTTGTCAGTCTCAACAGCGTCGACGACGAAGACAGCGCATTGGTATATCCATTCTGCTGGTTGCCTACAGCCATAACATAGATCCGGTAGTCTTGCAGATTTGTTACGTTATAACCACTTGTGTCCTTCATGGAGGATGGCAGTGTTGTTGTAATATTGTTTCCTGTTTTGTTCACGTTATAGTACAAGCTGGAAGACAGATTGCTCGCCGTAGTCAGATTAAAGCTGCTGGATACCGAGTTCCGCACTACGAAAATTCGATAATTAGCAACTTTAGATTCATCAGATGAACGGTTGAAGCTCACCTGAATGTCACGACCGTCTCCATAATCCGAATTATCTCTCACTGATGTGATAACTGGTGCCGTTGCTGTGTTTACGCCCAGCGTGAGCGAAGAGGATACTGTGGACAGTTTATTGTCTGCAGTTGCCGCATTCGAGCTCACGGATACAATGTAGACGACATAAGATGTGCCGTTTTTGATCAATTCCCCCGATGTGTCACGCGTCGAGGAACTTAGCTGGGTTTTAACCGCTGTGCTGTTACCTTTGTAGATAATGGTTGAATTAGAGCTGGACACATTGTTGGCCGTAGTCAGGTTGAATGAAGAAGCATCTTTCGCCTTAACTACAAAAGCACGGTAATACGTAATATTGGATGTTGAACTCGGCTGTGTGAAGTTAATTTCCAGGTCACGTCCATCGCCATAGTCACTGATATCTGCGATCTTGAGACCTGTGACAGGCTGCACCGTTGTTTTCACATTGTTTAATTTCAAGGACTGGGAAGACCACGCCAGCTGATTTTTGTAGCTGTTGTTGCTGTTCCCCACCGTAAGTACATATAGACGATAGGTTTCACTTGTATTTAACAAATCCCCGTTCACGTCGCGTGTCTGAGCGTTCAGCGTTAATCTTGGATCAGTACCATTTGGAGAAATGGATGTATAATTGCTGGATGGAACGACTGATGCCGCAGACTCATTGAAGCTGTTCACATCTCTTGTTTTCACGAGCATTACACGATATTGGGATACAGCCTTCTCAGACGTCGGACGTGTGAAGCTTACAGTTAGGTCACGTCCATCCCCATTACTCCCGGATACAGAACCATAAATGTTCCATGCTGCATATTTCGTATCATCCACAGGAGGAGTGGACGTTGTTTTGATATCTACCCGCTGATTGCGGGAATTCCAGAATACTTTCTCCCCAAAAGCTTCACTGACAAAACGAATCGGAACCATCGTATTTCCTTTGATGGTATTTGCAGGTACATCTAGCGCTACCGCTTCTCCGTTGATGTAAGCCGTTTTGGAACCCAGCGTCAGCGATACTTCTTGGTCACCCCGGTTCGCCGTGATCGTTTTGGTTTTGTTGGTGTACTGTACAGTGGCATCTAATCCTTCAAAAATGGACCGCAACGGAACCAGTACACGTCCACCTTTCATGACAGGTGCCTGTGCGGACGAAAGCTCCGCATCGTTGATATATATACTAATTCTCGCAGCTGCATCCATAACCGACGTTGGTAGTGCAGACATCAACATAGCCGATACGGCCAGTGCTGACATCACCTTTTTCACTTGACGTCCTCCCGCTTTCTTCATATCCAATATCCCCATTCTCTTCATTGTTTGAGTTAAAATGTGATCTTTTTTTGAATTTCAATTTATTCCTGTAATTTCCTGTGCACATCTAAGACGTATGAACATCAGTAAAAGTTTCCAATCCCACAAAAAATATTTTCGCAGAAATGCCCTTCATCCATCTACCCTCCAAAGGTTAAAAATAACAGAAGAATTTGTCATTATTCCGCAACAACATCCTTCCCAATTTCGTTTAATGTATAGTGAATAACAACCTATTATTTTTAAAATTACGGGAGGTTCACACAGATGACATCATCGTATTTATCTGGACAACGCAAAAGGGTGCGATTCTTCATCACAGTCCTTACCCTTGCTGCAATCTTTACAGGAACCGCATTTACATCTGGAGCTGCTACTGCCGCCCCTTTAAGCCCGGATACCAAAGTAACCACCAGCAGTTCAACCGCCATATATAAAACATTTCAGTCTATGCTCAAAAAAAAGAACGGCTTACCCGCCGCTGACACCTTTCTGGATTCCAATATCAAAAAAGTAACAAAGCATCACGCTACCCTAATGGTGCTTCAATTGGAGAATGCACGTCTGAAGGCTCTAACCTCCATGACAGACCGCTTGCTCGTTCCTAACGTTCAGGACAAGATGCTCAAGGCATACCAAACGAACGACAACTTCACCAAACTCATGGGGCGTACTCAGGACTCCGATCTGCGTGTGCTGTTAAAAGAAGCCCGTGACAGCGGCTATCGCCTCGTCATGCTCGAAGGCTCCCTCTATCCCATTATGAATTATGCGGCACTCGTGAAATATACCTCTGATATTACAGAAGATATCTCAAGCTACATCATGATCATGACGAAGGAAACGAAAAACTTGCCTGCGGATGACGGAGCTCTGGTCATTGGATATCAGGAAATTCTCCTTCGAGCACTCAGCCAGGAAAGATTCCTGGAGCTTTATCCGAAATCGAATCGGGCCAAGCAGGTGCAGGATTTGTTGAACAGTTATACCCTGTATACCTTTTATGGGCTGAACAACACACCGCTGTTTGATTATGACACGAACAAAATGGTTGCGAACGCCCAAAGAGGTTACAACGGCGTCTTACAGCGTCTTGCATCCGTCGATAGTGAATTCCTCACCAAGCTGGATGCCTTTATGGATGTCGTTAAGGAAGCGAAATATGAGAAAACAGCTGCGGTGGAGAAATGGCTAGAACAGAATGTCCCGACCGGGGCGTATGCCGGCTATTAAATAATTCATGATATTAATCACCTAAAGCACATAATGAACACAAAGAAAACCGACATAGGCTTCGCTCCCATGTCGGTTTTTCTTTGGATTCTATCGATGAATTGGCTTGACCATATGGTTATACTCATGTCCAGCAATGACAATCACTTCATCTTTGATATAACCTTGGCGTTCGTACAACATCAAGGCCCGCCCATTGTCACGTTCAACAATGAGGGATACCTGGGAGTGTCCAAGTTCCCTGCCCTGCTGCTCAAAAGCAGCCATCAATGCCTTGCCGATACCCTGCCCCTGATACGCTTCGCTTACGGATAGAGTATCCAGATAATACTCCCCAGGACGGGTTTCTTTGACCAACGTATATTTCTCATCTGTACTCCGACCAGGCCGATCCAGAATTGGCTGATCCAGAAGATCTGCTTCACCGCCATCATATGCCACCAGTATTCCAGCGACCTGTTCGTTCTGCTCCATTACCGTTATATTGCGATAACTGATCCGATTGTCTTCCTGCACGTAAAATTGCTGCAATATCTGCATCGCTTTCTGATGATCACCTTCACCCGCCAGAGCATAGGCAATATCACCAATCGCCTGATAAAGCAAAGGGATGACTTGTGTCGCATCTTCTATGCGAGCAGGTCTCAACAGAGGCTGCGCCTCACTACGGTCCGACTTCATATTGGAATGATTCATCAGATTAACATGTTGAACAGATTGAGATTTTTGTTCAGCTCGGTATACGCGAGACCTTTACGATTCATACGTTCAATCAGCTGCTGGTAGTCTTCCTTGTACATCAACTCGATGCCCACCAAGGCAGGTCCATTTTCCTTATCATGCTTCTTCGTATATTCAAAACGGGCAATGTCGTCATTGGGTCCCAATACTTCCACAAGGAATTCACGCAAAGCTCCCGCACGCTGTGGGAAATTAACCATGAAATAATATTTCAGACCTTCGTAGATCAATGAACGTTCTTTGATTTCCTGCATCCGATCGATATCATTGTTGCCGCCGCTAATCACACAGACAACCGTCTTGCCCGCAATTTGTTCGCGATACTGCTCGAGTGCAGCAACCGCCAGAGAACCGGCAGGCTCCACAACAATCGCATTTTCATTATATAGCTCCAAAATGGTGGTGCAGGCTTTGCCTTCAGGCACCTTCAGGATGTCATCCAACGTGCCGCTACAGATGTCGAAGGTCAGATCACCGACGCGTTTTACCGCAGCACCATCCACGAATTTATCAATATCATCCAACGTCACAACCTGCTTGCGGAACATCGCCTCACTCATGGAAGCCGCGCCAAGTGGTTCTACGCCAATAATGCGGGTTTCCGGGCTAACCGTCTTCATGTAAGTTCCAACACCAGCAGCCAGACCGCCGCCACCAATAGTTACGAAAACATAATCCGCTTTTGCATCCAGACTCTCCATGATCTCCATCGCTACCGTACCATTACCCGCAATGATCTTCGGTTGATCGAACGGATGGATAAACGTCATGCCCTGTTCATTACACGCACGCATAGCTTCTTCATAAGCATCGTCATACGTATCACCTGTCAGCACCACTTCAACATTATCTCCACCAAATCGACGGACCTGTTTCACCTTCTGGTTAGGAGTTGTGCTCGGCATGAAGATTTTGCCGTGGATGCTAAGCGCATTACAGGAAAAAGCAACTCCCTGCGCATGGTTACCCGCGCTCGCGCAGACAATGCCTTTCTCCAGTTCAGCTGGAGTCAGACTACGAATCATGTTGTATGCTCCACGAATTTTAAACGAACGGACTACCTGTAGGTCTTCCCGTTTAAGATACACATTACAGTTATATTTGGCCGACAATACAGCATCCAGCTGCAATGGCGTTCTTACAATGACTTCACGCAGTACATGATGTGCGCGCACGATATCTTCCATGCCAACACCGGTACGGCCGGAATTGGCAGTTCCCGTTGGTTCTTGTTCCACTGGTTTCATCTCTTATCCACACTCCGCTTATCTTGGTTGGCAATGCAAGCATTGCTTTTTCTTTTTATTGTATCACTTTTGTTCTGTTCTTGCGCCTGAGCTCGCATCAATTACCATTCGCAATATTTCATCAACAATGACCTGTGGATCTGTAAACATGACCATATGGCTGGATCGATCGGCTCCGATCCATTTTGCATTCGTTAAAGTACTCGCAGTCCGGCGGTGTGCCTCGATAATAGCAGGTCTTATTTTACGTTCTCCCATACCTGTTTTCGTGCCTGATATAATGCTAACCTCCAGATCACCAAGATCGAGAGGAGTAATCAGCAAGGAAGCCAAGTCAGTCAGAAAAGGTTTCGACTCTGCAACCATTGTCTTAGCCGCCTGTACAGTGAAATCCTCGGAACGGTGATCCCTGACAACATCGTCAGGCTGTACACTTCCAGGTCTGCTGCCTAATAATCTGTACAATCCTGTACGTGCCATGAGTGGAATTAGGAGACTGTTCAAGCCAAAATTGAATTTGGCTGCTTTGGAAAAGTACAATTGGCAATGCTCGTCTGAAGGATCAACCAGGATGATTCCCCTTAATCGTGACAGGTTCGAGGCCGCAGCTGCTCGTACAATGGGGCCTCCCCAGCTGTGCCCTACCAATATGAACGGACCAGACCCCAATGCAGTCAGCAGATCGTCCAGGTCTTCTGCTATACTACGGAGATTGCGCGCAGATGAATCGACTTCACTTCGTCCTGTCCCCGACCTATCGTACACGACAGCACGTGTATGTTCAGCAACAGCAGGTGCTACCAGCCCCCAAGTCGATCGTGAGAAGCCCATACCGGACTCAAATACAACGGTCAGATCGCCTGTTCCTCTGGACATATAATGTAGTTTGCGACCATCCCGGGTCTGAATAAATGCACTTGAACCAAAAGAATGTGAGCTATGGTTAGGCTTCATCTTCCCCTCCTGATTACACGCATAGTCATAACAAACCGAATCTAATTGAAAATGATTATCAATTACTTGATTATAGATTATTCTACACTTTAGGACAAGGCATAGTGTCGCTCTGATTCATTAAAAAGTGGATCGTTGGAAATTGGCATTAGTAGCATGCTGCTCGCTTCGTTAAACCTTAAAAACGGCAAAAAAGGGGTGTCCCGTCATTTTCATGACCTATGGGACAACCCTTTTATAAGAAGTATTTAAGCAGCCAGTCACTTCGACTCAAGCCTGAGTCTTAAACCAAACCGCAGCAGCCTCCACCTCGGTACGAGTCAACTGATGCCCCTGACGTTCCCAGTGCATATGCACGACTGCACCTGCTCCACTAAGCAATGAAGCGAGTTCATCCGTTTCTCGTTTCGGCACAATTGGATCGTTCTCTCCTGCGCCGATGAATACAGGCAGCCCCTTCAGGTCTGGCAATTCCAAACCGCGAAGCGGTACCATCGGATGGTGCAGAATCGCTCCTTTGAATACGTCAGCCTGGTGGAAGATCAGACTTGCTGCGATATTTGCTCCGTTGGAGTAGCCCAGTGCGAAGACATTGGCACGATCAAAGCCATACTCCACAGCAGCTGCATCCACAAAAGAACCCAGTTCCGCAGTCCGTGCAATGAGATCCTCTTCGTCAAACACCCCTTCCGCCAAACGGCGGAAGAAACGGGGCATTCCATTTTCGGATACATTACCACGCACCCCCAGAATACCTGCTCCTGGGGCAATCATCTCGGCCAGACCTACCAGATCGTTCTCCGTTCCACCTGTGCCGTGCAGCAACAAAAGGGTGGGTGCATCTGGCTGAGAACCTGCTTTATAAATATGTTTCATTGTATTGGTAGTAGTCATGATTTGGACTCTCCTTTCCATTCACGTACTTGAATAGGTGGCAGCAGCTGTTCAATCTGCTCACGCTGTGGTTCATACCATTCAGGCAACATCAGCTTTTGACCCATGCTTTCCTGTGGTTCATCCCGTGCAAATCCTGGAGGATCAGTAGCCAGTTCAAACAGTATACCTCCCGGTTCCCGGAAATACACAGCGTTGAAGTACTGACGGTCAATGACCGAAGTTGGATGATAACCGGCTTTTTGGAGCTCCTGCTGCATTTGTTCATGCTCGACATAATCTTTTGCACGCCATGCGATATGGTGAACCGTACCTGCTCCGCCAATTCCCCGCTGGATTCCAGTTGATTGAATGTCGATCAGTTGACCGATGTCACCACTCGCCTGCAGACGAATGATTCCATCCTCTTCTCCTACCTGCTCCAGACCGAGCATCGTTGTCAGCACATCCGTTGTTTTGTCAGGTACATGGCTAAATAGTACAGCTCCACCAAAACCTTTAATGGCATGTTCCGACGGTACACCGTTGAATGCCCACTGGCTTGGCTGACCTCCTTCACGCTCAACCAACTCGAGCAATAGACCGCCTTTATCGAAGAAGCGAATGTACTGCTCGCCAAATCTTGTTTTATTTTCAAATGGAATATCGAAGGAGGTCAGACGTTCTTTCCAGAATGGCAGACTGCCCACCGGAATTGCATATACGGTTACGCCAGTCTGTCCTGCACCGATGACACCTCTTCTGGCATTTTGTTGAGGGAAGAAGGTGATAATAGTACCCGGTGCCCCATCCTCATTGCCATAATACAGATGGTACACATCCGGTGCATCAAAGTTAATCGTTTTTTTCACCAGTCTCAGTGCCAATACACCTGCGTAAAAATCAACATTTTTCTGTGCATCATCTACAAAAGCCGTAACGTGATGGATTCCTGAAGTTCTGAACATAATCTCCACTCCCTTGGTTTTATTTGGTTCATTGTTATATTTAGAATTTCGTTATGCATCGCTTTTTGTTATTTATCTTTAAATTAAGATTCTTTAAATTTATATTAATCCATTAGGACTAAATAAGCAAGCTTTTGTTTTAAAGTTAAGATATTACTGGGCTTTAACCTGCTAAATGCCACTTGAGTATACTGAGATGGGCAAAAAACAGGCCCCGATCACTCGGAAACCTGTCTTCATTGAAACTTATTCAATTGCCGCCGCACACCATCAATCCTTACAATCTCGCATTACGTTTTAGGTTAATTTTAATCGCTTAGGCGGTTGAACCAGATCTTTGCCATCATACTCGTCCTTGATATCTCCAACAATTTCTTCAAGAATATCCTCCATCGTAACCAGACCAACTGTTTCCCCTCCTGCATTATGCACTGTTGCGATATGGGAACGACTTTGCTGCATCTGGACCAAGACATCCTTAATCGGCGATAACTCCGAAAATTTCAACATGTCGTGTACAAACGTATCCATATTGAACTCCCGGCCTGCTGCAACACTCGTGAGCATTTCCTTTGTATGAATAAATCCAACGAATTGATCCTGATTTCCTTTTTCGATCACAGGGAAACGTGTATATTCATGCTGCTTTAGAACCTCGATCATACGATCCAGCGGCATTTCTTTGTCCAACGTAACGATTTTTTCTTTGCGGATCATAATCTCCTGAAGCAGACGTTCATCAAAAGCAAAAATGTTTTTGAGGTAGTCCAGCTCTGTCTGATTAATTTCTCCACTCTCATAACTCTGCGCCATAATCAGTTTCAGTTCCTCTTCGGAGTGAACTGTATCGTGACCGGCAGGTTTTATACCAAAGATGCCAAGCAATAGACGGGCAGCCCCATTCAGCGCGTAGATGAACGGATTCATGATCTTACCAAACCAGTACAGCGGTGGTGCAAGCAATAGTGTCATCTTCTCTGCAAACTGGATCGCCAGTGTTTTCGGTGCTAATTCACCGATAACGACATGCAGGAACGTGATAATTGCCAAGGCAATCCCGTACGAAAGTACCGTAGACAATGCCGCTGGGACTTCCAGTCGCTCAAACAGCGGATGCAGCATTTTCTCAACAGTGGGTTCACCCAACGCACCCAATACCAGCGCTGTGATCGTGATACCCAATTGACACGCAGATAGATAATAATCCAGATTGTGAGCCACTTTTTTGGCCAGTACCGCTTTTTTGTTTCCTTCCAAGATCAACTGATCTATTCGGGACATCCGTACTTTCAGAATTGCAAATTCCGCTCCAACGAAAAAGGCAGTCAGACCTATAAATACGGCTACTAAAAATAAGTTTAAGGCTATTATTCCGTCCAATGATTTCCCTCAATATGAGGGATTCACCTCCAAGTAAAATTTATATTAAGGTTGCACGAGTGACGTTCCGGTGACGGCTCGTTCTTCCGATCGCCATTGCCTCCAAATTTCCCTGATTGTTGTTTTCAAAGGTATAAAATTGGTTTGCACACGCGAACGCTACGCTTCTTCAGAATCGATTCCGTCCCCTACACTGCTACGTTGCCAAAACATTTAAATTCTGAGGGCAGTAGCCAAATGGGCAGTCATACCCTAGATTACAGTCATGATCGAACCAACATCACGCCAGGTCACTGACAGATTCATCGACCTCAGTACCGTTTACACGTTCAAGCAGAACCTGCTTAATGTGAAAATTTTCTGCGTCCACAACGGTCCAGACATAATCACCGTGTTCTACCGTATCGCCTTGTTCCACACCGACACCCTTCTGGAATTGAATCCATCCGGCCACGGTATCCATTTCTTCATTACCTTCAAATACAAGCCCAAACTGTCGCTCCAACTCATCCAGCAGCACCCGGCCGTTAATGAGATATTGGTTCTCTCCGGTTATCTGAATGTCTGCAACTTCATCAGCATCGAACTCATCCCGAATCTCGCCGACAAGCTCTTCCAGAATATCCTCCATTGTAATGATTCCCGAAGTACCTCCGTACTCATCCACCACCACAGCCATGTGCACGCGTTCCTGCTGCATCTTGATCATGGCATCCTGGATACTTGTAACTTCAGATACGAACGGAATCTCCCGAACAAAATCGATAAGTTGGTGCTCCCTAAGGGCGACCATGTCAGGCAAAATCTTTTTCACATTCACTACACCGACAATTCGGTCCTTGTCCCCATCCTCGATGACGGGATAACGTGAATAATTATGCTCATCCAATATCGGAATGATATCGTCATAAGTCATATTCTGATTCAGTGTCACAAGCTCTGTCCTCGGAACCATGATATCTTTGGCATCACGCTCATCGAACACGAATACGTTTTCCAGATATGAAAGCTTGGTCTTGTTGTTCTCGTCTCCTTCATAACTCTGGTTCATGATGATTTTGATCTCATCTTCCGAGTAGGCCTGTTCATGTCTGGCAGGCTTCACGCCAAATGTCCGAAGAATTACCCGGGATGCACCATTCAACGCCCAAATGAAGGGATACATAATTTTTCCGAACCAATATAGCGGCGGCGAGAGCAACAGCGTCAATTTTTCCGAAAATTGAATCGCCATCGTTTTGGGAGCCATCTCCCCAACCACCACGTGCAGGAACGTGACTAGGATAAAGGCAATCGCATAGGAAGCAACCGCCGATATGGAAGCTGAAACGTCCAGATAATTAAATACCGGGTATAACAACCTTTCAACGGTTGGCTTACCGAGCGCCCCCAATCCAAGGGCAGTTACGGTAATACCGAGCTGGCAGGCTGACAGATAATAATCGAGGTCCGAGACTACTTTTTTGGCCAATATGGCTTTTTTATTCCCCTCGGCAACCAGTTGATCCACTCTTGATGTACGAATCTTAACCACAGCGAACTCAGATGCAACGAAAAATGCGGTCAACGCAATCAAGATAATGAGTAATACAATATTTAATATGGTGATTATGTCCAATGATTTCCCCGCTTCTCAGGGATTCACCTCCAGAGATAGTTACAGCGTCATCGGTTAACTTGGTTAACCATTCAACAGCTGATTGACGTTCAATATGGCGTATGCCTTATATGAAATCGATAATTGATAAAGTGTGTATAGGTTGTACTTTGACCTTGTAAAATTGCAAAACAGGAATTCAGGATGAAGTCAATCACTTATAGAAACTACTTCACTAAAAACAGGGTTCCCCCTCATGCTGTCATTGTTTCTCGATTTACTCCACCAAAATTCTCCATTTGGACAATTTACAATATCGCCTTCCCAATAGATATCCACCTCCCCTCTTGTTCATTCCTGTTTCAGAAAAGTATAACATGTTCTACGCCAAACCATCCAGTTGCACGTTATGGTTTGGAATATAGATAATAAAATGAGTTCACAAAATAAACTTTTATGTATGTGGTCTTTCTCGATCTACAGTTTTATTTTATGTGATATGGTTCACATAATTAGTATAGAACAGTTTATAGAAATGGTACCCTTTACTTTGGTCGATTAAACCTACTACAGGCCTTTTAGTACAACCATTCTTCTTTGCCTTATCCGGACCATGACAAGCCCAGCAATGAAACGATAATCATGTATACGTTGAAAAGGGCCCGCAGGATGCAAACACCTTTTCGGTGTAGATCTTTACGGGCCCTTTGGTTTCACTTTATCAAGTTACAATGAATTAGAATTAGTTATACCAATGCTTTGGCGGCAATATCAGACCGTTGATGTTTACCGTCAAAATGGATACGTTCTGCTTGAGTGTAGGCTTTGTTTCTAGCTTCGGCAATATCAGAACCACGACCCACAACGCCTAGAATCCGTCCACCATTGGTAACCCATTCTCCAGATTCATTACGTGCCGTTCCAGCGTGGAATACTACTGCTTCGTCGACTTGATCCAGTCCTTCAATAACTACACCTTTTGCATACGGACCAGGATATCCTCCAGATGCAAGCACCACACATACAGCGGCTTCGTCGCTCCACTCAATCTCGATATCCGCCAATTTCCCGTGCACGGTTGCCCAGAAAATGTCGAACAGATCACTCTTCAGACGTGGCAATACGACCTGTGTCTCGGGATCACCGAAGCGAGCGTTGAACTCAATCGTTTTGGGTTTACCATCTGGTGAAATCATCAGCCCGGCAAACAATACACCTTGGAACGGACGTCCTTCGGATACCATCGCTTTGGCTGTTGGTTTGATAATCGTCTCTACCGCTTCTTCAATGATGGAGGCCGGGATATGTGGCAATGGTGAGTATGTACCCATTCCGCCCGTGTTTGGCCCCTGATCATTGTCGAATACCGGTTTGTGATCCTGTGCAGCAGCCATCGGACGAACGGTCTCCCCATCGACAAAAGCCAAAATCGACATTTCCTGACCTGCCAGGAATTCTTCGATAATGACTTTGGCTCCTGCTTCACCAAATACTTTGTCCACCATAATGCTGCGGAGTGCCTGATCAGCCTCATCACGGGAATAGGCTACAGTAACGCCTTTTCCAGCTGCCAGCCCATCGGCCTTGATTACCACAGGGATGGACTGCTCATTCAGATAAGCCTGCGCTTGTTCGTAATTGTCGAATTTTTCATAGGCTGCGGTTGGAATGTTGTATTTGTGCAGCAGGTCCTTCATGAACGTTTTACTTCCCTCGATCTCTGCTGCATTGCGACGAGGTCCGAATACCGGAATACCTGTCCCGTCAAATGCATCCACGATCCCATCCGCCAGCGGATCATCCGGACCAATAACCACTAATCCCACTTTAAGCTCTACAGCAAGAGCCGTTAGTTTATCGAACTCATTCACCGCAATCGGATGACACTCGGCAAGCTGTGCAATGCCTGCATTTCCCGGAGCACAATGAATCTTGCCTGCCTTCGGGCTTTTCGCCAGTGCCCATATGATTGCGTGTTCCCGGCCACCGCCGCCCACTACCAGAATATCCATTAGTGTTGTTCCCCCTCCGTGCATAACTGGTTTTGTTATACTATTACATATTGAAATAGCTTAAAAAAGAAGGGGTGTACCATAAGTCATAAGCATGACAGGCGACACCCCTTATTAAACCTTTTTCACTCTAGTGTTTGAAGTGACGAACGCCTGTGAAGACCATGGCAATACCGTATTCATTCGCTACTTTGATGGACTCTTCGTCCTTGATCGAACCACCTGGTTGAATAACGGCTGTAACTCCAGCCTTCGCTGCAAGTTCCAGTGTATCACCCATTGGGAAGAATGCATCGGATGCCAGAATGGCTCCCTTGGCTAGTTCTCCAGCTTGTTCAATAGCAATCTTGGCTGCGCCAACACGGTTCATTTGCCCTGCGCCTACACCTACAGTCATGTCGTTTGCTGCAAGCACGATTGCATTGGATTTCACGTGCTTAACCACTTTCCAGCCAAACAACAGCTGTTTCAGTTCGTCTTCGGATGGTGCACGATCTGTAACTACCTTGAGCTCGCTCGCTTCAAAGGAATGCACATCGCTTTGTTGAACGATCATGCCGCCGTCGATGGAGGTTACTACGAAGTTACTCGCCCGATTGCGGGCAGCGTTCAGTTCGCCCGTTTTGAGCAAACGAATATTTTTCTTTTTGGTCAGGATGTCGAGTGCCTCTTGTGTAAAATCAGGAGCCAGTACGATTTCCAGGAAAATCTCACTCAGTTTAGCCGCTGTATCGCTATCGATAATGCGGTTGGCTGCCACGATTCCACCAAAGATAGAAGTTGGATCAGCCGCATAAGCTTTTCCATAAGCTTCGTAGATGCTTTCGCCAATACCCACGCCGCAAGGATTCATATGTTTAACCGCCACAACTGCCGGTTCTTCAAATTCTTTCACAATCTGCAAGGCTGCGTTCGCATCGTTGATATTATTGTAGGATAACTCTTTGCCATGCAATTGCTCGGCTGTTGTCAACGTATCTTGGGCTGCCAGCGGTTTGCGATAGAATGCCGCCTGCTGATGTGGATTTTCGCCGTAGCGCAAATCCTGGAGTTTTTCGTAAGTAACCGTCAGACGCTCTGGCAGTGGATCACCGTTCAGGTTGGAGAGATAATCGGAAATAACTGCATCGTATGCCGCTGTATGGCGGAACACTTTTGCCGCAAGCCGTTTGCGTGTCTCGAGTGTGGTGTCCCCATTGCTGCGGACCTCTTCAAGCACCTTGCCATAATCTGCTGTGTCTACAACAACACTAACATAAGCATGGTTTTTGGCAGCAGAACGAAGCATGGTTGGACCACCAATATCGATGTTCTCGATTGCGTCCTCATATGTTACGTCCGGTTTGGCGATCGTGTCTTGGAACGGATACAGGTTTACAACAACGAGGTCGATATAATCCAGTCCATTCTCTTCCATCTGGCGCTTGTGCTCTTCGCTGTCACGAACAGCCAATAAACCACCATGAACTGCAGGATGCAATGTTTTAACACGTCCGTCCATAATCTCCGGGAAACCGGTCACATCCGAAATTCCGATGACAGGTACGCCTTCCTTCGACAACAGACTGCTTGTACCTCCTGTCGAAATAATCTCCACACCCATTTGCGACAGCTCGCGGCAAAAATCCACGATGCCTGTTTTATCCCATACGCTGACCAGCGCTCTTTTGATACTCACAATATGCTCCTCCTTTAATGTCCCATGGCTTCGCGTTTCATGGCGAAACACAACCGATTTATTTCCCGAGAAATATCACAAAATGCGTACCAATTTTCGACTTCTGTTATACAAGTTGAACCAAGATGTTTACACGGGACACTCCGATGACAGAACAACCTTCCAATCGCTGTTATCCCCAGATTTTTTGATTCCCTTTTCTTAAAGGGAAAATCCGGTGATAAAGGCGAAGCGTATGCTTCCGATGCAGCTTTCTTTCAGAAAGCTTTTAGCTTCGCTTTTTCAGGTTTTTTCTGTCCTCTCCGTTAATGTGTAAAAAAATTATTAAACTTATTTCACACCGGTTTGTTAACAGTGACGTGACGTCCGTCTAACTGAACCAGACCTTGAGCGAACCAGGAAACAACCTCGGGGTATAACTGCTGTTCGGCCGCATGAATAGAACGGTTGATTGACTCAGGCGTATCCTCTGGCAAAATCGGAACAGGATGCTGGGCAATAATCGGCCCTGTATCCATGCCCCCATCCACAAAGTGGACGGTAACTCCAGTGATTTTAACGCCATATTCCAGTGCCTGCCCTATGGCATCTTTGCCTGCAAACGCTGGCAACAATGACGGATGAATATTAATCAATCTTCCTGCATAGCGATTCACGACTACCGAAGTCAACAATCTCATGTAGCCGGCAAGAACAACCAGGTCAATGTTTCTGGATTCAAGCACTTCCACGATCTCAGCCTCGTAGGCTTCGCGGGAATCATAATTTTTGGGAGTAAACAGATGGCATTCCACGCCTGCATCCTGCGCCCGCTGCACCACACGTGCAGCCGGTTTGTCACATACCAGCAGATCTATCGATGCCCCCAGCCCTCCGTTCCGTGCTGCATCAACCAATGCCTGAAAGTTGGACCCTTCACCAGAGGCAAATACAGCAATACGGTAATTCGCCATTAAACATCCGCTCCCGTGAAGGTTACTCGCGCATCTCCTTCGGTCACACGTCCAATGATGTACGCTTCTTCACCGGATGCTTTCAATTGTTCCAATGCTTCACCTGCATCTGCTTCGTTCACGACCAGGACAAGTCCGATCCCCATGTTAAACGTGGTGAACATGTCGCGGTTTGAGACAGATCCTTTTTCTTGCAGCAGGTTGAAGATTGGCAGAATCGGCCAAGAACCGTAATCAATATCTACATTCACGCTGCTTGGCAGCATACGCGGGATGTTCTCGATGAAGCCACCACCAGTAATGTGGGCCATGCCTTTTACTTTTACCTTTTCAAGCAGGGACAGGAGTGGTTTTACATAGATTTTCGTTGGTTCCAGCAGTGCATCACCCAGCTTACCGCCCAGTTCAGCGACTTCATCTTGCAAGCTCAATCCGGCTTGTTCCAACAAAAGTTTGCGGACCAAGGAGAATCCGTTACTATGCACACCGCTGGATGCAAGTCCGATGACCGTATCGCCAGGAGCAATCGTTGTACCGTTAATGATTTTCGCTTTGTCCACGATACCTACCGTAAATCCGGCAATATCGTATTCACCTTCACTGTACATGCCCGGCATTTCAGCCGTTTCTCCACCGATCAGAGCACAGCCCGATTGATGACATCCTTCTGCAATTCCCGCAACAATGGCTTCGATTTTCTCCGGGATGACTTTGTCACAAGCCAGATAGTCGAGGAAGAACAGCGGCTCTGCGCCCTGTACCACAATGTCGTTCACACACATGGCTACCGCGTCGATTCCGATGGTATCATGACGGTCCATGGCAAATGCGATTTTTAGCTTGGTTCCTACACCGTCTGTACCGGATACAAGCACCGGCTCCTCATATTTATCTTTGTTCAAACCGAACAGGGCGCCAAAGCCTCCCAGATCTGTCATCACTTCCGGACGGAAGGTACGCTTCACGTGTTTTTTCATCCGTTCAACCGCTTCGTTGCCTGCCGCGATATCGACACCGGCGTTTTTGTATGCTTCGGACAAGTGGAATCAGCTCCTTTTTTTTCGCCCCTCCTAAATCCTCCCGCCCGGGAGGACCCCAAAGGACCTTGGCAGGCCCTCTGGACACCCGCCAAACAAGCGGTGCAGGGGTGGCTGGTATGATCTTGCTATGGTTGGTTCGTTCGTATGCTCGCGTGGTTGTTCGCCGATTCCGTTGGCCGCAGGCCACCGGTCGGCGAACCCCGCTCGGCTGCGCTGCGGGGCAAGCCCGCGGGGGCAGCTGCTTCGCACCGCTGCCTGGGCCCCTGTTGCTTCGCAAGGCGGGGCTAAGGGCTCGGGCTGCGACCGGAGGGCAGCTGCTTCGCCTGGCTGCCCGGCCCCTGTTGCTCCGCAAGGCGGGGCTAAGGGCTCGGGCTGTGCCCGGGGGGCAGCTGCTTTGCACCGCTGCCTTGGCCCCTGTTGCTCCGCAAGGCGGGGCTTAAGGGCTGGGCGGCGAGTTACGTTTGTATGTCCGGATAACAGCTAGCAGCTGCAGCCGAATTTCTCTTCGCCGCCGAAATCGAGGCGGGTTGGGTAATCATTATCAAAGCATGCGAGGCATAGCCCGCCTTTGTAGTCATCCTGATTATCTCCCTGAATCGATGCAATCAGTCCGTCCGGACTGAGGAACGACAGAGAGTCCGCGTTGATTTCACGGCAAATTTCTTCCACTGACAGCTGGGAGGCAATCAATTCACGGCTGTCAGGCGTATCGATGCCGTAAAAGCACGGGTTTTTGAACGGTGGTGATGTAATGCGTACATGCACCTCTGTTGCTCCGGCATCACGCAGCATGTTCACGATTCGGCGGGAAGTGGTTCCCCGTACGATGGAGTCGTCAATCATGACCACGCGTTTGCCTTCTACCACACGGCGCACAGCACTCAGTTTCATCTTCACGCCTTGTTCCCGCAGTTCCTGGCTTGGCTGGATAAACGTACGTCCGGTGTATTTGTTTTTGATCATACCCATCTCATACGGAATCCCTGTCTGCTCGGCGTAGCCGATTGCCGCGGAAATACTGGAGTCCGGTACACCTGTTACCAGATCTGCATCGACAAACGACTCAATCGCCATCCGGCTACCCATCCGTTTACGCGCAGCATGCTGGTTTGCACCATTCATGTCACTGTCCGGACGGGCAAAGTAGATATACTCCATCGCACACAGTGCCTTGCGGTGTTTGTGATGATCGAAGCGGTCCTCGTGAAGACCATCCGCATCCAGCACCAACAGTTCACCCGGTTCAATGTCACGAATCAACTCTGCACCAATCGTCTCCAATGCACATGTCTCGGATGCGAACAGATACGCGTCTCCCAATTTACCCATTGTGAGCGGACGCAGACCATGGGGATCAGAAGCAACCAGCAATTTGTCGTTGGTCATGATCAGAAATGCATAACCACCCACAATACGCTGGAACGCATCCTTCGCGGCTTCTACCAATCCTTTGGAAGATCTCGCGATTAGATGGGCAATAACTTCGGTATCACTGGTCGTTTGAAAAATAGATCCGCCCTGCTCCAATTCACGCCGGATTGTTGGCGCATTTACAATGTTTCCGTTCGTTGCTACAGCCAGATCACCATCACGGTATTTGAATACTAATGGCTGTGCGTTCGTCAGCTTACTGTCACCACTTGTTGAATAACGGACATGTCCAATGGAAATATCCCCGGTCAACGTCTGCATCAGGTCTTTAGTGAAGACTTCCTTCACCAGACCCATGCCGCGATGATAGTTAAACTGGCTGCCATCACTCACACACATGCCTGCACTTTCTTCGCCCCGATGTTGCAGCGCATGCAGTCCATAATAGGAGAGCGAAGCCGCGTCAGGGTGTCTGAACACCCCGAATACTCCGCATTCTTCCTTTAATTTGTCGAGTCCTTCCTTGCCGGACCCTTCGTTATAATAATCACCTGTCCACAATGGTCCTGTCGTCAGTTCATGAGACATGGAATCGCATCCTCCCAGACCTGAGCTAAACCTCCTACAGGTTCGTTCACGGCTGATGTTCCGTTCAATTCAATTGTCAGGTTACTTCCTTCTACACGTCCAATCACAGCTACAGGTACACCGCGCTCACGTACAAATGCTTCAAGTTTACCCGCTTGCTCTGGCGTAGCCGACAACAAGATACGGGATTGGCTCTCACTGAACAGGGCGTGATCTGCACGTAATGCAGTCTCCACATTCACCTGTGCTCCTACGTTACCGCTGATACAAGACTCTGCGAGTGCAACAGCCAAGCCGCCTTCAGACAAGTCATGTGCAGAGCGGACGAGACCGGATTGAATAGCTTCCAGCACGGTTCCCAGCAATGCTTTTTCCGTTTGCAAGTTCAGTTCTGGTGGACGACCTTCCGTCTGACCATGAACCGCGTATTGCAGCTCGCTACCACCCAGTTCAGCTTTTGTGTCACCGAGGAGGATGATAACATCACCTTCGGATTTGAATGCTTGTGTCGTGATATGATCCGTATCATGAACGAGACCTACCATACCGACAACTGGCGTTGGATAGATGGAGCCTTTGGCGTTTTCGTTATACAGACTTACGTTACCACCGATAACCGGCGTATCCAGCACACGACAAGCTTCCGCCATACCGTCTACCGCTTTCTCCATTTGCCAGAAAATATCCGGCTTCTCCGGGTTACCGAAGTTCAGGTTGTCCGTGATCGCCAGCGGCTCAGCACCGGAACATACAATGTTACGCGCTGCTTCACTTACGGCAATCCGTCCACCTACTTCAGGATCAAGATAAACATAACGTCCATTACAGTCCGTTGTCATCGCGAGACCTTTGCGTGTACCACGGATCGTAACTACGGCTGCATCCGAACCAGGACGAACGGCAGTGCTTGTACGCACCATGTAGTCATATTGATCATAAACCCATTTTTTACTCGCTACTGTTGGTGAAGCCAACACTTGTTTCAAAGCTCCGCCGAGATCCGACACTTCGTCGTAACGAAGCGTGTCGATGGAAGCACTTTGCTCGTAGTAGGCAGGTACAGAAGAAGGTTTGTCATACACAGGGCACTCGTCAACCAGTGCTGTTACCGGCATGTCTCCAACCACTTCGCCGTGGTGAATCAATTTCAGACGACCATCATCCGTTACTTTACCGACTTTGGCACAGATTACGCCCCAACGTTCAAAGATTTCCATCGCCTGCGCCTCATCCTTCGGCTCAACGACGAACAACATCCGTTCTTGGGACTCGGACAACATCATCTCGTAAGGTGTCATGCCTTCTTCACGCTGTGGCACCTGATCCAGATACAGTTCCAGACCATTACCTGCTTTACTTGCCATCTCTGCACTCGAACATGTCAGACCAGCGGCACCCATATCTTGAATTCCCAGCACGATTCCCGTGTCGATCAATTCCAGACAGGATTCCATCACCAGTTTTTCCATAAACGGGTCACCGACCTGAACCGCTGTCCGTTGGGACTCGGATTCTTCCGTCAGTTCAACCGATGCAAAGGTTGCTCCATGAATACCATCCCGGCCTGTTGGTGGCCCAACATAATACACTGGGTTCCCCACACCTTTAGCTACACCGCGCTGGATCTTGTCATGATCAATCAGTCCCACACACATCGCGTTAACCAGCGGATTGCCTTCGTAGCTCTCATCAAACATCACTTCACCAGCAACGGTAGGAATACCGATACAGTTCCCGTATCCTGCAATACCTGCTACAACATGTTCGAACAAATATTTAACGCGATCGCTCTCCAGCTTGCCAAAACGAAGGGAGTTCAGCAATGCAACCGGTCTTGCGCCCATGGAGAAAATATCACGGATAATTCCGCCCACACCTGTTGCAGCACCTTGGTAAGGCTCAACCGCGGAAGGATGGTTATGGCTTTCAATTTTGAATACAACGGCCTGGTTATCACCGATATCCACGATTCCGGCGCCTTCACCCGGCCCCATTAGGACACGTGGTCCACTTGTAGGGAATCGACGCAGTAACGGCTTGGAGTTTTTGTACGCGCAATGCTCGGACCACATAACACTGAAAACACCAATTTCCGTGTAGTTCGGCTTACGCCCCATGAACTCACAGATCAGCTCATACTCGCTGTCAGACACGCCCATTTGTGCGTAAAGTTTATGTTCTGCGACCTGTTCTGCCGTCGGTTCCTTAGCGGATAGCTGCTGCGTCATGCCGATCCCTCCATGCTTTCAAAATAGATGTAAACATACGTTTGCCGTCTTCCGAACCCAGCAGTGAGTCCACCGCGCGCTCTGGATGTGGCATCATGCCAACCACGTTTCCACCCTCATTACAGATTCCCGCGATATCACCCAGGGATCCGTTCGGGTTGCTGCCATACGTAAAGACGATCTGGTTATTAGCCTGCAAACTCGCGAGCGTTTCCTCGTCACAGTAATAGTTTCCTTCACCGTGAGCAATCGGAATAACAATCTCTTCCCCAGGTGCATAGTCACGTGTAAATGGAGTATCTGCATTCGCTACTTTCAACACTGTATCGTGACAACGGAATTTCAGCGACATATTGCGGATCAATGCACCTGGAAGTAATCCCGCCTCAGTGAGGATCTGGAATCCGTTGCAAATGCCCAGAATATATTTACCTTGTTCAGCAGCCTTAGCTACCTCGTTCATTACGGGTGCAAAACGGGATATCGCTCCGCAGCGCAGATAGTCACCATAAGAGAAACCACCTGGAACTAGGATACAATCATAAGCCGATAGATCTGTAGCCGTGTGCCATACATAATCAACCTCTTGTCCAATCGCATCTTCTACTGCTTTGTAACAGTCGATGTCGCAGTTGGAGCCAGGAAACACAAGAACTGCAAATTTCATGGGATTAACCCTCCAATTCGTAGCGGTAATCTTCAACAACGGTGTTAGCCAGCAGCTTCTCACACATTACTGTCAATCGTTTCTCCGCTTCCGCACGGTCTGTTGTATCCAGAGTCAGTTCCATGACTTTACCAATCCGTACACTTTCCACTTCATTGAATCCCATCGAGTGCAGGGCACCTTGAACAGCTACTCCTTGCGGGTCGAGAACGCTTTGCTTAATAGTGACATAGACGGTTGCTTTGATCATGATCCTTATGTTCCTCCTCAGTAATGAACGGGATAAATGCTTTACGCTGTTAAAAAAAGTGACTTGGGAGCTTGCTCCGGGGCGGATTGTTCTTCCGGTCACTGTTGTCCCCAGGTTTTTTGATTGTTTTGGCCCGCTGTGCGGTCAAAACCCGGGGACAAAGGCGAACGCTATCGCTCCTTTAAGAACAATTCCGCCCCTCCGCTAGCCCATGCGACGCTTTTTTAAAGGCCTAAACCCTTTACGTTGCACGGTGGGTAATGGTGGAGCTTGCTCCGGGGCGGATTGTTCTTCCGGTCGCTGTTGTCCCCAGGTTTTTCTGAATTGTTTTGAACCGCTGTGCGGTCAAAACCCGGGGACAAAGGCGAACGCTATCGCTCCTTTAAGAACAATTCCGCCCCTCCGCTAGTCCATGCGACGCTTTTTTAAAGGCCTAAACCCTTTACGTTGCACGGTGGGTAATGGTGGAGCTCGCTCCGGGGTGGATTGTTCTTCCGGTCACTGTTGTCCCCAGGTTTTTTGATTGTTTTGGCCCGCTGTGCGGTCAAAACCCGGGGACAAAGGCGAACGCTATCGCTCCTTTAAGAACAATTCCGCCCCTCCGCTAGTCCATGCGACGTTTTTTAAAGGCCTAAACCTTTTACGTTGCACGGTGTGTAATGGTCGGGACTGACCATTACGTGAAACCAGTGAATGGTTTTTAAGTTACTTTAGTAATCAATGAATTTAATTCTCGTAATCTTTTCAGGCTTCCCTACCTGTGGGAAGCCACCGCTCTTAATTGCCTCACCCACCAGTTTGAACACTGGCGGAGGGAAAGATTTGAGCTGGAGAAGCGTTAGCGTTCGCCTTTGCAACCGGAATGTTTCCTTTTGAAAAAAAGGATTCCAATCCAAACATTCCGGAGGCAACAGCGATCGAAAGCCAAACTTTCCCGTAGCCTACACTCAAACGTTAGCCACCTCAAACTTTCCCGAAGTTCACTTCAAACGTTTCAACCTATTATTTCGTTAGACGATTATAAATATCGACGTATCTTGCGGTTGTGGCCTCCACTACCTCTTGTGGCAGCGGGTCAGGTTTGCTGTTCTTGTCCCAATCGCTGCCTAACAGATAGGTGCGCACTGGCTCTTTATCCATGCTGTCGATCTCGATATCGAGTTCGTAATTCTCCTGGGCCCAGAAGCGAGAAGCGTCTGGCGTGAAGATTTCATCGATCAGAATGACTTTCCCATCGACCATGCCGAACTCGAATTTGCAGTCTGCGAGAATGATGCCCCGCTGATCGCAATAGTCGCGAGCGAATTCGTAGAGACGCAGGCTCTTTTCCTGAAGCTCAATCGCGAGAGCATCTCCGACAATTTCTTTCATTCGATCCATCGGAATGTCTTCGTCATGACCAACATCGTTTTTAGCTGCTGGGGTGAAGATGGGAACGTCGAGCTTGGCATTTTTGCGAAGTCCATCCGGCAACTTGATGCCGTTGACCTCTCCGCTTTTCTCATATTGTCTCCATCCGCCACCAGTAATGTATCCACGCACCACACATTCAATATCAATGCGCTCGGCTTTGCGGGTCACCATGATGCGGTCTTTGAGCAGTTCAGGATCAGTGATGATATCGCCCAATTGGTTTACATCCGTATGCACCACGTGGTTATCCATCATGTCGCCCGTCAGTTCAAACCAGAAGCTGCTCAGTTTATTTAGCACATTGCCCTTCTCGGGAACGGCTGGGTCCAGCACATAGTCAAATGCCGAAATCCGGTCCGTAACCACGATGAGAAAATGTTCACCCAGATCGTACAACTCACGTACTTTTCCCTTATATAACAAAGGAGCTTTAACGAGATCTGCCGCAGTGGACAGCGCCATGGAGGCTCACCTTCTTTCAGGAGATGTAAGGCTAAGAACAGAATCCTGATGGTGCGGACTCCACTTCGATGACAGAACAATCTTCCGATCGCTGTTATCCCCAG